>CAVWAA010000007.1:0-34574 GCA_963752805.1 Binataceae bacterium (SeqCode) | reverse complement strand
GGCTATCTACGTCACTGAAAATTCCGGGGAGACCCGTTCGGTGACGCTATTTTCCTTGCCCGGAGATGAGCAGAATTCAGGGTCTCCCGGCATACGGCAAAATCGGCTATTATCTCGACTTGAGTTTGCCTGCCGTAATTCCTTCATCTACGACCAGGTCGTGAGCCGTAACAAAGGGGGCAAGCGGAGGCACTACCGCCCGGTTCAAGTAGACATGAGTTCGCATGTAGGAGCGCCGGCCTTGACAGAGAGCGCGAGCGTTAGGCCGCGCCTGCCACAGCGCGATCGGCTGATGCTACTTGCAGCACTCGCGGCGATTAGCGCGCTCTCGTGGCTGTATCTCATTAGAATGCCGATGGTGCCAGCCGATTTAGGTGCGGTTGGCGCCCGCCTGCTCTCGGTGCTGCCGCCGAGGCTCGCCGATGTATGGCTTACCTTCATGATGTGGTCGGTGATGATGGTGGCAATGATGTTGCCGAGTGCGAGCCCAATGATTCTGACCTACGCCGCCATCGCTCGTCGCCGCCCGGGTAGTGCGGCATATGTACCCTGGATATTCGCTGGCGCCTATCTCGTCATATGGACGTGCTTCAGTGCCGCGGCAACCGCCGGCCAACTCTTACTTGAAACGACTTCGGTGCTCCATGGTGCATCGCGCACCACCTCGGTTGCAGGCGCGATCCTACTGATGGTCGCCGGGCTCTATCAACTCACGCCGCTCAAGAATGCGTGCCTCGCACATTGCCGCTCACCGCTCGGATTTTTCATGACTGAATGGCGCGATGGTACGAGCGGGGCGTTCACTATGGGCATCAAGCACGGCGCGCGCTGTTTGGGATGCTGCTGGATGCTGATGGGATTGCTGTTCGTGTTTGGAGTAATGAACCTGATCTGGGTCGCCGCCCTCAGCGTCTTGGTCCTCTTGGAAAAGCTTGCGCCGTTCGGCCAGGCGATTGCGCGCCTGAGCGGCGTGGCGATGTTGGGAGGAGCAATCGCTCTGGCCGTCCTCCGCTGAGCAGCCTGGTAGTCGCTGAGGTGGGCGGGGTAGGGTTTATCTGGCGTCCAGTATGTGCTCTATACCATTGGTCATTCGACCCATCCCATCGAGACTTTCCTCGGTCTGCTCGCACAACATGAAGTTGCGACCCTGGTTGACGTGCGCTCGTTTCCAGGTTCGCGCCGCTGGCCACAGTTCAACCAGGATCAACTTAAAGCGTCGGTTGAAAGAGCTGGGCTCTCATACGGATGGTTCAAAATATTGGGCGGACGGCGCCATTCGTCGCTGCGCGATTCGCCACATACTGCATGGCAGCATGCGTCATTTCGATCCTATGCCGATTACGCGGATACGACTGAATTCGCCGCGGGAATCGAACAATTGAGCGAGTTAGCTGCTGCGCGGCCAAGCGTCATCATGTGCTCAGAAGGCCTATGGTGGCGCTGCCATCGGCGTCTTGTCGCTGACCACATGACGGTCCGTGGCTGGCATGTGCTGCACATCATGCCCGACGGCAAGCTCGCCGAGCATTCACTGCCGGATTTCGCGCGCGTCGAACAGACGCGAATCATCTACGATGGCAAGGGAGGGTGATGTCCACGGAGGCAGGTCGCTAGTGGCTCCGCCGAGTTTTCGTATGGCCGCCGCTCAGGGCATGCAGCGGTCCTTATTCTCCAAGCCACCACCCGGCAGTTATTCCGACGAATCCGCCGGCCACGATCAACCACACCGAGTTTATCCGAAAGTAAATCAAGAGGAGGGCGGTTAGGGCGGCGACGCTCGCACTCAATGAGTCAACGACGGCAGCGCGGCTTAGTTGCCACGTAACTGCGATCATCAGTCCGACGGCCGCAACATTCACACCATCGAGGAAAGCGCCAGCGATCTTCGAGCCGCGGATGTGCGGAATCAATGGCCGGCTGGCGGCAACTAAAAGAAAACCGGGAAGGAAGATGGCCACGGTTGCAACTAAAGCACCGGTAACGCCGCCGAGCAAATAGCCAATGAACGTTGCAGTGGTGAATACCGGCCCAGGGGTTACTTGGCCCACGGCCACTGCGTCGAGTAGCTGCGCCTGACTCAACCAGTGGAGCCGATTAACCAGGTCGGCCTGAAGAAACACCAATAGTACGTAGCCGCTTCCGAAGATCACTGCTCCAAACTTGAGAAAGAGCAGGAAGAGCCCGCCGAGCCCGATTGGGACTGCTGCTGACGCTGCCGCGGTCGTTGCCGCCAATGACTGGATGGAAAGCGGCCCCAGATTCGCGCAAGCAAGGCGTTCCCTGCTCCATGCCTGTAGCGTCGCCACCAAGCCGGCGACCAGAAGCACCACCAATACGTTCCCGCCCGCGAGAGCCGCTACAGTCGCGATCAGAGCAATAGCCGCCAAAAACATGTCCTTGACGGCGGTGCGCGCCAGTCGCCAAAGAGCCTGCAGTACGATGGCGATAATGACAGGTTTGATGCCATACAGCACGCGCTGAATTCGCGGAAGCGCTCCAAATGCGGCATAAGCCCACGCGCAGACCATCACGATCAGCATGGCCGGAAGAACGAAGGACGTGCCGGCGACAATGAGCCCCCTCCAACCAGCTCGTTGATGGCCGATATGAATCGCCATCTCGGTCGAGCTGGGACCCGGAATTAAATTGGACGCCCCCAGCATGTCGAGGAAGTCCGCTCGGGAAACCCAGCCGCGCCGCCGGACGAACTCCTCTTCCATCATCGCGATATGTGCGGCGGGTCCGCCGAACGCGATCGTCCCAAGCCGCAGGAAAGACAGGGCGAGTTGCTTAAGTTGGGAGCCGGCCGCCGCATTGGCTGTCCCAACCGCGCCGGCGACGCCGTCTTCAGGCTGCATCAGCGTGGCCCTCAAACCCTCAAATTGTTCGGCCAAAAAAACCCGCAGGCTTAGGCCGCCATCTTGGCCAGGCGCAACACCTACTCAACCCAGCAGGCCGGTCAGCGGCTTTTGAGGATTGCGCGCCAGCGCCAGGTGCGAACTCGAATCATGCTAGGCGCGCGGTCTCCGCAGGTTCTTCAACAATGCGGTTCTCGATGAAGCCGATACGTTCGATTTCTATTCGAACCGTATCGCCGGCCTTCAGCCATTTAGGTGGTTTCATTGCTGCCGCCACACCGGCGGGGGTTCCGGTCGAAATGATTGTGCCTGGCTGAAGAGTGAAGACGGTTGACAGCGTTTCCACCTGCTCAAAGCAGTTGAAAAACAACAGGCGCGTATTTGAATGCTGCCGTTCCTCGCCGTTAACAAGCGTGCGGAGGTCAAGGTTGTGCGGGTCACCGATTTCGTCCGGGGTGACCAACCACGGGCCAGTAGGTCCATGAGTGTCAAAGGATTTACCCAATGTCATCGTCGCTGCGCGGCGCTGCCAATCGCGCACGCTGACGTCATTGACAATGAAATAACCGGCGATCACTTCATGCGCGCGATCGCGGGGTACATGCCGGCAGCGCCGCCCAATGACGAATCCTAACTCACCCTCATAATCGAGCGCGGTCGAAACCCGCGGCATGTGAATCGGATCGTAGGGACCGTTGACGCAACTGGACTGCTTGTTGAAAAAGATCGGGAATTGAGGTTTATCGCGGCCGGTCTCGGCAACATGGTCAGCATAGTTTAGACCGATTGCCAGGAACTCTGGTGGATGCAGAACCGGCGCTTCCAGCTTGACTTGAGACAGTCCGAACATCGGGGCGTTTTGTGCGGCCTTCGCAGCCCTCTCCAGCGCCGACGGCCGGGCTGTTAGCAGCGCGACCAGTTCGCGCGGCAAGTCTGGCGCCACGGTGCAAATATCTGCGACCTGCTGGCCGATGACGACGCCGACGCGGGTACTGCCCTGATGTGTGAACGTGGCAATTTTCATTGGTTTTGCTCCCGTCTTCTCGGACTGCCCGTGACTCCAAGCCTGCGTGGCGCATGCATCCTGCCCGCGCTCTTCATTCCCTCCGCCAGACCAGAATACACATTCACGTTATAGCGGCTATAAGTGGCGGCGTCACTGCCTGCCGGCGTTGCGCTTTAGATAATCGAGAATCGTCAGATGCTGTTCGGGCGAAAGTGGTGGCAGTCCGGCCTGCTCGATTTTCGCGCGCATGGCTTCAACCTGCGCTTCCCACATCGCGGCAGTCATCGACGCGGGGCTGTACGGGCGATGGCAAACGCCGCATCGGTTGACATAGAGCTGCTGGGCATAACTGCCCCGCTCTGGCAGCGGATTGGATTTTTGGCAGCCAGCAAACAAGAGAGAAGCAGATAGGAAGGAAATCAGGAAAGAGATCGCCCGTAGAACGGGCTCGTGCACCATCCGCGATTCGGCGGTTGTGGCTTTGCTCATCCAATGCGGGCAGTTGGTAACCTGCGAACAAGCTCGCCGCGAATCGCCGCGAGCAGTTCATTGCGGTCGTTCTTTTCGAGCGTTACTTTACGTTCTGTCTCCGCTCGCAGCCACACCGGGGTAAGCCGCATCGGATCATTCAGGTAGCGCGGGAAAATGTGCCAATGGACGTGAGGCTCCTGATTGCCGAGGCATTCGTAATTCAGCTTCAGCGGTTTCAACACCTCGGCGAGCGTACGCCCAACGGCGAGGATTTCATCCAGCAATTCATGTGCTTCGCCGCGCGGCATGGCGTGCAACTCCGTAACGTGACGCTTGGCGAGAACGACACAATAGCCGCGGTAGAACTGCGCATCGCCCAGAGTCAGCCAGCTTCGAGGCAACTCTGCGACCCAGTCCACGAGAGTGCCAGCGCGAATCCCTTCAATAATAGAGCAAATGCCGCAAGCGCGGCCGGCAGTTTCATCGGGTACCATTAGCCGACCTCTCTAATCGCTCTGCTGTGCGCACGTTCAATAGGCCCCTACAGGCCGTCCGGCAGACTCCTTCTGGGCAACGCACCTCCAAACGACCCGGAAGCAGGTCGAACTGGCAGACTCGTTGGCTCGTTTCACTTCGCTCCACCAGCGTGCTCGGCTCCACTTCCCGCCGCCTAGCGTTAGGGAGCGATCTGCACCAGTTTTATGCGCGCGTGGCTGAGCAGCTCAGCGACCGTATGGATTTTGTATTCCCTTTCGTAAAAGACGTTCCGCATACCGGTGTTGACGAGGACTTTGAGGCAATGAATACACGGCGTATGCGTGACATAGATGTCGGCATCACGAATCGCGTTGCCGTTGCGGGCCGCCTGCGTGATCGCGTTCATTTCAGCATGAATAGTGCGGTAACAGTTTTGTTCGATTTCACCGTCGGGTGTGCGTGATTCATAAATAAGGCATCCGGCCTCGGTACAATGCGGCAAGCCGGCTGGTGAGCCGTTATAGCCAGTCGCGAGAATACTGCGATCGCGCACGATCACCGCGCCAACCTTGGCGCGCAGGCAGGTCGAGCGCTCAGCTACCTGCCGCGTAATAGTCATGAAGTACTGATTCCAGCTCGGCCGCTGGCTGACCATCTGATCCTGCATGTGTAAGTCGGAGGTTATAGCCGGTCCCACTGCTGTGTGAACTGATGACCGGGCTGAAGCACGTCGTACGTCTGACCTTCGTGGCCTGGGGGTGGCGCGGTGGACTGCACTAGTGACACTGGTACCGGAATGAACGTCACGACAAACAGCACGATAGTCGCCCACGCGCAGATTTTGCGCGAACCTCTAAGCGGCATGTCGGTATCGGTAGTAGCTGGATGCCCGAGGCCCAGGCCAATTAGCAGCACGAACCACAGCAGCCATCCAGCCCAGAAGGTCAGATGAAGCAGGTACGGCACCAATACCATCAGGCCGCATCCAACCCATGCAGCACGCGAGACAATCCGATGCCATCGTCCCCCGAGTAGGGAATAGACCACGTGTCCGCCGTCGAGTTGCCCTACCGGCAGCAGATTAATCGCGGTGACCAGCAAGCCAATCCATCCAGCCAGCGCAATCGGATGAACATTGACATTTACGCTGTTCGGATCGACGCCCAGCACCACGCGTGAAACTCCCCAGAATAGTATCGAGTTGCCGAGAAACAGGCCACCCTGACTCGTATCTAAGGATGTAACCTGCGAGCGGGCGAGCCCAATCGCGGTGGCGATAACTGCGATAACGAATCCTGCCCACGGTCCGGCCGCGCCAATATCGAACATTTCGCGGCGCGTACGTGGTGGCCGGCGCATCCGGATAAATGCTCCGAAAGTGCCGACGAAAAAGACTGAGGGGAAAGGCGCCGGAATGAAATATGGCAAGGAAGAATCGACCCCATAACGGCGCGAAGTCAAATAGTGGCCCATCTCATGCGCGAACAGGATTAAGAGCAGTGGAATTGAGAACGGCAGACCGGAAACAAGGTTGGGGAGGCTCGCTGGGACGCCAAGCAGTACCGGCGCCCCCGCCGAATACGCCCCCGCCATCGTGGTCGTCAACAAGGTCAGCAAAAAAAGCGCGACATTCAGTGGGCGCAGGCGAATCGGCGGACGCGGCTGATGCTCATAGGCGTAGGCAGGTTCGAGCTGATGTTCAAACCGCGGAATATCAGTAAGAACGGGCGAGGCGTTGGAGCGTACTGAGAGGTCATCCATAACAATCAGCGTGATTTAATTCTCGAACCTGCTGGGCAAATCAGGACAGGAATCCCCAGCGCCGCATTGAAATGCCTGGCGGCGTTGCCGTCACGCACAGCGATTTCCAGCAGGTCGAAGCTCCCAAAAATTGCGAGAGGCGCGCCTTGCGGTGCTTCGGCATACGCGCTGTATAATGCAAGTGCGATCCGCCTCTTAATCCTGATGGATAGCCTACACTGCTGAAGGCGGCGGGCAAACCGCTCGAACGTCGTCCGGCTGATATTGGTGATCAGATTCCCAAAGTTATCAATATAGATAACCTCGCCATAAAGTTCACTTTGCTCTTCAACCACGCGGCCGCCGGGGTCCAAATGCATCATCGCTTGAAGCGGCGGCCCGAGTTCACCCATCGGCACGCCGCGCCAGAGCCAGGCCGCGGCTGGGGCAAAAATGTCGCGGCCATGAAAACTCGCACTCACGTTCGGCAAACGGTAACGTACCGAACGAAGTTCGACGATTCTTTTGATCTCCGCCCGCTCTGCGGCCAACCACAGCAGGCCATTATCCGGGCCGACTAGTCGAAATCCGCGTTTAGTCTCGACCGCGATCGGCTTCCGGTCAGTTCCGACACCGGGATCTACGACTCCAAGAAAGATAGTGCGAGGCGGGAAAAAGTTCACTGATTCGCGCAGTGCCAGGGCGCCAGCCAAGACTTGCTGCGGCGGAATACCATGGGTGAGGTCGATAATCGGTGCTTGTGGAGAAATCGATGCAATCACTCCCTTCATCACGCCCGCGTAGTGGTCGCGATAGCCGAAGTCGGTGAGGATCGCGATTGGAGCGCGCGCACCAGTAGCCATCGAGCAGTTAATGCGGCGTTCGACTCTGCTTTGCCTGACGTGTGGCCGTCAAACGTGAACGAGGATGCACGTCCAGTTCCACGCGAATCGCAGCAGCAAGTAGCGGGAACATTATCTCGTGATGGCCAGTGAGTGCGAAGCCGCGCCCACCGTCTTGGGTTGGACGCTCGACCACATTCAAACAGGGGCGGTAGTGGCGAATGAAATCCATATCGGCGGCGGTGAACCCGCTCACCTTACGCCCGAGATTACGCGCCAGGTTGAGCGCCTTGAGGAAGACTTCCGGCATCACCACGGCCGAACCGAAGTTGACCACCACTCCACGTGAAAGTCCTCCGACAACAGATACCATTCGATGAAAATCCGCCATCGTCGCTGCTCCGATGGCAGCACCGTCAGCGTTGGGATGCATATGGATAATGTCTGCGCCGAGCGTCACATGAACGGTGGCCGAGATTCCCGCTTCGTAAGCACAAGCGAAGATACTGTCGCCGGCGAATTTGAAACGCCCTTTGGCCAGCTCTCTGCCGACTATTTCACCAAGTCCGCGACCCTCCTGCGCTGCGGTTTTGGCCGCGTTGTTCAGAAAGTTGCCAGTCTCTTCAGCCATCCCAAAGCTGCCGTCAGCCAGACCGGCGCCCACATCCTCTGAGGTGCGGCCGGCCAACGCGAGTTCGAAATCGTGGATCATTGCGGCGCCGTTGGTCGCAAGCGCGTTGAACACACCCTCACGAATTAAATCGCAGATGAGGGGACCAAGGCCAACTTTCAGCGGATGAGCCCCCATCATTAGTAGACATAATCGCCCGGCCCGGCGGGCGCCAGCAATCCGTTGTGCGAGCTCGAGCAGATCGCGCGCGGCGAGCACATCCGGCAGCGAGGCAAGAAAGACGCGCAGAGTCGCATCGGCCGCGATTGGCTGAGCGAATTGATCGCGGCTGACCCTGCGCGACAGAGATGCGAGGGTTTGCGTGCGTGCGCGCGAGGGATCGAGCTCTCTTATCGGTCGATCGGATGCGCGTAGACCGGTGGTGTCGCTGTCCGGTCCCGCTCGCCTGGTTCGCCTCGCCATTAGGGCTTCCCAGGCTCGCGCCCTGGGTTATCAAGCCGCCAGCCGGTCCAGCGCTCCAGCGGATAGCCGCCGTGCGCACGATAAAAGCGCTGCGCGTTGGTGTTCCAATCGAGCACCGCCCAATCCATTCGCGGCCATCCACGCTCCGCGGCGAGTTCTCCCAGATGTCGCATCAAGGCGCCACCGATCCCGCGTCCGCGATATTCCTCAGACACGAACAAATCTTCGAGATAGAGACCGCAACGCCCGGTCCAGGTCGAATAGGTTCGAAAGAAGAGCGCAAATCCGGCCGGCTCACCTTCGCATTCCGCCAGCAGGCACTCGAATGGCGGATCGCTGCTTTCCATCTGAGCGCGGATTTCGGCCGCGGTAACTTTCACCGCATCGGGCACACGTTCATATTCCGCAAGGCCGCGGATGAAACGCAGGATGGTACCGGCATCGTTGGGCGCTGCAAAGCGGATCGTCACAGTCATAGCAGAATCCCGGCCACTGACTCTCGCGTGGCGCGCCACCTTATCCTTCGTTATTAGTATCGAGCGAGCGTAAGCCTGGAGTTTACTCTTTGCGAACCGCTTGCGCCTCAAGTTCGGCGCGCAGCTTCTTCATCACCTGGTTGAGTCCGCGGGTATAGCGCTGTTTGGTCCAGGTTTCCTTCGTGCGCATCTTCAACCAGCCCAGCTTGACGGCATCGGGCTTATTGCCCATCTCGCCGGTTGAAACTTCGATCAAAGCGCGTTCCTGCGGCGTAAGCGTCGCCAGCACCTCGCGCTTAAGGCTTTGCAGGAAGCCGCTTTTTAGATCGATATCTATCTTCATCGGGTATGCGACCGCCTCTTACATGAAAGCTAGATCATCTTCGGCAGATTTCACAAATGGGTGGCCCGCCACAGAGTGGAGGAACTCCCAACGCGAGTTGCAGAGCATTAAGGAAGGTCTTCGGCGTCGAGTAGATTCACTGCGCGCGAGCCGCATCCTTAAGAATTACTGAAGCCGCTAAACTTTGGTTATGCAAGTTGATCGCCGCCGTTAATAGCCAGCTGTCGGAGGTACGCGGGAAGGTATAAATTTGTGACCTATGGAGGCGCGCTGTGTCATCGTCGAACAGCCTTTACGAGCTGGATTATTATACGTGGGCGCTTAAGCAAGAGCGCGCTCTGCAGGAACGGCGGGTGGAAGAGCTTGACTGGGAGAACCTGGCGGAGGAGGTTGGCGATTTGGGGAGGAGTGAAGCGCGCAACCTTAGAAGCCAACTGGCAAGGCTTTTGGCCCATCTGCTGAAATGGCAACTGCGACCGACACGGCGGACCAACAGCTGGAGGGGTTCAATCCAGGGCGCCCGGGATGAAATTCGCGAGCTTTTAGCTGAAAGTCCGGGTTTGAAATCTCGGCTCTCGGAACTTTTCCAAAAGGCCTATAGGGCAGCGGTTAATCTGGCACGCGCTGAGACGAACTTGGATAAATTCCCGTCGTCTTCTCCTTGGAGTTTTGACCAGGCGATGGATGATGACTTTTGGCCCAATTCAGACGAACGGTCCCCGCGCAAGTCCGCCAATCGTGGCAAGAATGTGAAGAAGGGACTTTAACAGCAGACCGCGATCGGCGCTCGCGAGATTCGCATTTACGGTAAAGCACACAACGCCACGACGGTAGCGATCGTACCGGCCAGGGCGAAGGCAAAGCACGTCGCGGCCACGACCGTGTTGACATGACGCATCGCTAATGCATCGCACAGCGTGTCGCGGATGCGGTAACCAGCGTGCCAGAAGGCCATGATTAGCAGGATTCCCAAGTAAATGCGCGTGATCGGCGCATGTACCAGCGCGACGGTGCTCTGGTAGCTCGGTGACGGCAGCCAGCCGAGCGGCAATGCGATCCCGTACACGAAAATATGTACCGGGAAGAAGAACGCGACGAGAAATCCACCAATGCCGAAAAGCATCCACGGCAACGGACGATGAGATCGATGCGTTGCCATTTACATTACCCTCAGAGCAAACAAGGCGACGATCACAGAGGCAACCAGCCAGATTCCAAAACTGGGCGCCGCTGACATCAGGTCCGGGGTCGGCCGCTCGAGCACCTGGCGCGCCATCACTCGCGGCACCAGCATGAACCAGGTGATCGCGTGGAAACAGATGAAAACGAAGCTGATGACGTTCACGATGAAGACCGCCGGCGTTGCCATCCATCGTTGGAAATTCGCGTAGGCGGTGGGACCGGAAATCACCGCATTGAGCTGGAGCAGGATCACCACTGCAAACCAGGCTACAAAGATACTGCTAGCCTCGCGCAGTATGAACTTCAGATAGGGCCAACGGTCGAAGTACCAATACGGCCTCATTTCGGGTCGATAGGGCTTGGGCTGGAATTGCCGATATTGCGGCATGAGCTATTTGTTCCCCCACGGCAACAGCCACGTCTTGAACCATTCCTTGGTCGCGGTCAGTTTGTATTGCTGAATAGCCAGTGACGGGTCGACGCCTTTCGGACAAACCGTTGAGCATTCGCCGACGACCGTGCAATCCCAGATACCGTCATGCTGCGAAAGCACGTCAGTGCGCTCGCTGGCCCCCTGGTCGCGGGAATCGAGATTGTAACGCTCTGCCAACGCGAGCGCTGCCGGTCCGACGAACTGCGGATCGAGGCCAAAGACCGGACATGCCGCGTAACACAGCATACAGTTGATGCACAAGCTGTACTGATGGAAGGTGTCGAGTTGCGCAGGGGTCTGGAGGAATTCGCGCTGTGGTAGCCCCTCGTCCTTGCGCACTATCCAGGGACGCACTGCCTGGAGCTTTTCCAGAAAGACGTCCATGTCGATCACCAGGTCCTTGACGACCGGGAAATGTTCCAGCGGCTCGATACGGACCGGTCCCGGTGCAAACTCACTGATAAGCGTTTCGCAGGTTAGCTTCGGCACCCCGTTAACCATCATGCCGCAGCTTCCACAAATCCCCATCCGGCACGACCATCGAAACGTCAGCGAGCCGTCGAGGTTATCCTTGATATAGTTCAGCGCGTCCAGCAGCATCCAGTCTGCACGCAACGGTACTTCAAAAGTTTGGTAGGTAATCTCAGAGTCACGCTCGGGAGAGAAGCGCGCCACTTCCAGGATGATGGTATCCGCCATTTATCTCACCGACTTGGCTATGCGCCGCCTGGTGCGGCAAGCGTTCTTTTTTGCCGCCGCAGGTTGCGTGCCACCCCTCGCAGCTCTCAGCAATAATGTCGTGGTTACACGACCGCAGTAGCTTCCAACTTTCTCCTAATGATCCCGGCCGTAAATGCGTTCACCTGGCGGCCAACGAGTTATGACGACGGGCATATAATCCACCCGGGGTGGTCCTTCTCCGGCCCGGGAAACCAATGAATGAGCAAGGTATTTAGTGTCGTCACGCTTGGGGAAATCGCGCCGCTGATGCGCCCCGCGCGACTCCTCGCGATTGAGCGCACAATGTACGATGGTTTCCGCAACGTCGAGCATAAAGCCCAGCTCGAGGGCTGCCGTTAGCTGCGTGTTGAAGCTACGTTCATGGTCGTCAAGCCGTAGTTTTGCCGAGCGTTCTTTGAGTTCATTCAGCTTGTTGGCCGATTCGACCAGGGTTGCGCGATCGCGGTAGATTCCGCAGCCGCTTTCCATCGTGCGCTGCATTTCTTCGCGCAATTTGGCAATTCTCTCAGTACCGTCGTCCTTACCGTATTGCTGCTCCAGCCTGCGCTCTTCATCGCTGGCCAGCGCGAGCAAATGGTTGGGATTGGTCTGGTTCAGTCCGTTGGCCAGATATTCGACCGCAGATTTGCCCGCCCGCGCGCCGAATACCAGAAGTTCACCGAGGGAATTGGAGCCGAGGCGATTCGAGCCGTTGATACTGACACAAGCAGCCTCACCAGCCGCATATAGCCCCTCGAGCGGCGTTGCGCCGTGAATATCCGTATGAATGCCGCCCATCATATAGTGCTGCACCGGACGCACGGGAATCGGCTCGCGCACAGGATCTATGTTTTCGTACTTCACGCATAGCTCGCGCACCATCGGCAGCCGCGTTTCGATCTTATGTTCGCCGAGATGACGCAGATCGAGATGCACGTAGTCGCCATATGGACCCTGAAAACCGCGCCCTTTCTGAAACTCGTGCCATATCGCTTGGGAGACGCGGTCGCGCGGCCCCAGTTCCATGCTGCGGAGGACGGGGGTGGGGGTCGGCTTGCCGAGGTCATAATCCTGGAGGAAGCGGTAATTATCGCGGTTGAGCAGCCAGCCGCCTTCGGCCCGCGCCGCTTCGGTAATCAGAATCCCGGTGAAGGGTAATCCGGTGGGATGGTACTGCACCATCTCCATGTCTTTGAGCGGCGCGCCAGCGCGATAGGCGAGCGCCATTCCGTCACCGGTGCAGATATTCGCGTTAGTGGTGAACGGAAATACGCGCCCGCATCCGCCGGTACAGATGATGACGGCCTTCGCCATGATCGCACGGATACGGCCGGTGCGAAGCTCAATCGCAACCACGCCATTGACCGCACCATCGTTGATTAGCAGACGAGTAGCGAAGGTTTCGTCATAGCGGGTAATCGACGTGTACTTGAGCGAAGTCTGGAACAAGGTGTGCAGCATGTGGAAGCCGGTCTTATCAGCGGCGAACCAGGTGCGCATTTTCGTCATGCCGCCGAACGGGCGCACGGCAATGCGGCCGTCGGGTTGGCGGCTCCAAGGGCATCCCCAATGCTCCAGTCTCAGTAATTCCCGGGGGACTTCGTTGCAAAAGATCTCGATTGCATCCTGATCGCCGAGCCAGTCGCTGCCTGAGACCGTGTCGTAGCAATGCTGATCGATAGTATCATCCTCACCGGCCACGCCCGCGGCTCCGCCTTCAGCGGAGACCGTATGGCTGCGCATCGGATAGACCTTTGAGACCATTGCAATGTCGGTGCGGGGGTTAGCTTCGGCAATCGCGATCGCAGCTCGCAGTCCGGCGCCTCCACCACCAATCAGCAAAATATCGTGCGAAGACGTTTCCACCGTGCTCTCCGATTAGCTCTGGGTAGTGGGGCAGGCTTCCCGCCTGCGGTCCTTTTTGATCATTTCGACATGCTCGGGTATTAATTACGCTAAGCGCCGCCCCTTCACAATATCAGGCCGGCTTGAACCCGAAGCGGGCGAGTATAGCGCGGGCCTATGGCAAAAAAACTCGCAGGGTCAACCTAAGTCTGGATTCGCGCGACGCGGCGCTTGCCGACTTCCAGAATTCTGTGCTGCCCGGGCACGAAGCGAAAATTCATGTCGCTGACGGTATGGCCATCGACCCGTACCGCGCCCTGGCTCAACAGACGTCTTGCCTCGCTGGTGGACGAAGCGAAATGCAACTGCTTCATCAACTCGCAGACCCATAAAGTCTGGCTAAGCTTGAACACGGGCACGTCGTCGGGCACTTCGCGACGCTGAAATTTGCTTTCGAAATAATTCCGCGCAGTTTCAGCAGCTGTCGCGCCGTGGTATTCGCTGACAACTAGACGAGCCAGAAGCTTCTTCGCCTCCATCGGGTGCATCGCGCCCGAATTAATTGCGGCTTTTTGGTCCGGCGTGAGGTCGGTCAATAATTCGAAATAACGCGACGTCAGCTTATCGGGAATCGACATGATCTTGCCGAACATGTCCTCGGCCTGGTCGCTAACCCCGATGTAGTTGCCGTACGATTTCGACATTTTGCGGACACCGTCGAGACCTTCGAGCAACGGCATCGTCATCACCACCTGCGGGGATTGCGCGTAATCCCGCTGCAAGTCGCGCGCGACCAACATATTGAATTTTTGGTCGGTGCCGCCAAGCTCCACGTCCGCATGGAGCGCGACGGAGTCGTAGCCCTGCACCAGCGGATAAAGCAGTTCGTGCAGGAAAAGCGGTTCCTGCTGAGCGAGGCGTTTTTCGAAATCGTCGCGCTCCAGCATTCGAGCGACGCTCAGCTTGGCCGCAATCTCGATCAGCTTGCGGGTGTCGATCTGATTCATCCATTCGCTGTTGAATCGAATTTCGGTCCTTGAGAGATCGAGAACCTTTGAGACCTGCTGCTGATAGGTTTCGGCGTTGATCCTTATCTGCTCTGGCGAAAGGGGCTTACGAGCCTCTGAGCGTCCGGTGGGATCGCCAATCATTGCGGTAAAATCGCCAACTAAGAAGATGACGGTGTGACCCCGCCGCTGGAACTCGCGCAGCTTCTTGAGCGTAATGGTGTGACCGAGATGGAGGTCAGGCGCAGTCGGATCCATCCCGAGTTTGATTCGGAGCGGGCGTCCTTCGGCGAGCTTTGCGGCCAGTTCGGCGGGTGAAATCACCTCGACGGTGTTGCGCGTGATGTCCGCAATCGATTCGCGGAGTTTGCTCTGGTCGGGCAAATCAACCATCTGTGGCCGGTTACGGTTGGCTGCATCCGTCGGGCATGAAACTGGCCCAGCGGTTTTCAATTCGCTGGTGAGGCGGGCTTATAAATCGTCGTCAGTGCTGCCACCCAAGTCATCATCACCGCCCAGGTCACCACCGTTCTCCAGCTCATCAACGGCTTCGTCGAACTCGGGTCCGGCGAATTCCTCGCCCATCTCGCTGCCCATTCGGCGCATCATGCGCGCGACGCTCTTCGGGTCATTTTCATCGAAATCGCCGAGTTTGGATGGATCGGCGAGGGAATCCAGGCGCGCATCTTCGCTGCGAGGCATGGCGAACCGAGACATCAAGCGATTCATTTCGGTACTGCCGCAATGGCTGCACACCGGGTTGATTTTTTCACTGATGCGCATAGTAAGAATGCTGCTTTTGCGGCGGCACTTGGAGCATTCGTACTCATAAATCGGCATCGCCGGGGACCTCCGGGACAGCGGAACTTATGGTCGATTTTGCGCGTCCGGGTCTGAAGGGGCAATAGCCCGCGTTTGTACGGCATTCCAGCTGGCCAACGGAGCGCAAGCATCTTCGCTCGCGCCCCGGCAATATCATATCCAAAACTCAATCGCACTATCGGATGAGCATACGAGCGGAACGACTCGTCGGCTTCCGTTTAGTCTCCGCCCGCGGAACAGGGAGTCGCACGTTTGGAAGACCCTTACGCGTTTTTGGCAAGCAGCGGCGCTTGCTCTCCAGCTACGCAGCGGCTCTTGCCGCGCCGGCTGCCGGATGTTCCTCGGCAATCGAGCCCCGCTTCGATAGCGCGACCGCGATCGCCAGCAGTACTATCGAAAGCACCACGACCCAAAGCCGCGTCAGCGAGAAACCGCCGATCGACACGGTCGTGAAGGGCGCGGCGAGAATGCCGACGAGATTCATCACCTTGATCATCGGGTTCAGCGCAGGACCAGCAGTGTCCTTGAAGGGATCGCCGACCGTGTCGCCGACGATAGTTGCTTTGTGAACTTCGGTACCTTTACCGCCGAGATAACCGTCCTCGACCTTTTTCTTCGCGTTGTCCCAGTTGGCGCCCGAGTTGGCCATAAACACCGCAAGCAATTGGCCGGTCAAAATCGTCCCGCCGAGAAAACCTCCCAACGCTCCCGCACCGAGGCCGAAGCCCACTAACAAGGGCGCGAAAACCGCCAGAATCGCCGGGCTTAGCAGCTCCTTTTGCGCAGTCGCCGTGACAATGTCAACACAAGTGCCATAGTCCGGAAGTTCCTTGCCTTCCATGATTCCGGGATGTTCACGGAACTGGCGGCGCACTTCGAATACGACCTGGTAGGCTGCCCTGCCTACCGCCCTAATTGCGAACGAACTGAACAAAAACGGCACTGCGCCACCAATCAATAGACCGACGAACACCGTTGGCGCATTGATCTGCACCCCGAGTGCGCCTAGATGCGCCTCGTCAATAAAGGAGCGGAACAGTGAAACTGCCGCGATAACCGCCGTCGCAATCGCCAGGCCCTTGGTTAGGGCCTTGGTGGTATTGCCGATAGCATCCATCCACGATAGCGTTTTCGAGGCTTCTTCCTGATGGATTCCGGCCATTTCGAAAATGCCGTGGGCGTTATCGGTAATGGGCCCGTAGGTGTCCATGGCAAGGATGAAGCCGGTGGTGGTCAGCAGGCCGAGACCGGTGAGCGCTATCCCATAGAATTGCAGCGCCTCCGAATCGCGAAATATGAACATCGCGCCGATGATGGCGGCTGCAATCATCATTAGCGCCCAGACCGACGATTCCAAACCTTCACTCAGCCCGGAGAGGATAAGGGTCGCTGGGCCGGTGCGTGCTGACTGCGCCGTCTCGGTAACCGGTCCGCGGTCGGGATGAGTGAAATAGTTGGTCAACCACAGGGTCACAACCGCCAGCGCGATGCCGAGCGTTGCAGTGATGGCGAAACGCCAATCGGGCCGCCCAGTGCGCGGATCGGTCATATAGAAGTAGTTGACGATGAAGAAACCGACAATCGAAGCAATCGCCGAGGTCATGTAGCCGAAGTTGATCGGGCGCATCGGATCGCGCATCGCGCTGCCGGCCGGCAAGCGCACTGCCAGTATACCGATGATCGACGAGAACACCCCGACCGCGCGCAGCATCAGCGCGAAAACGATCAGCTTCATCGCGAACGCGCCGGCGCCCGCCAGACCGCCATACAGCGCTTGGAAGTCCCTTTCGCCAACCGCATATGCGGCAAGAATGATTGCTGCCACCAGCGTCACTTCATAAGACTCGAAGACGTCGGCCGCCATTCCGGCACAATCACCAACATTGTCTCCCACGTTGTCTGCGATCGTCGCAGCATTGCGCGGGTCGTCTTCCGGGATTCCCGCTTCGATCTTGCCGACCAGGTCACCGCCGACATCGGCGGCCTTGGTAAAGATTCCGCCGCCGACGCGCATGAACAACGCTGCCAGCGAGCCGCCAAAGCCGAAGCCGATCAGGACTTTCATCGCGTCCTGTTGAAAGATCAGGAAAATAATTGTTGCGCCGAGCAGTCCCAGGCCGACCGTGAACATGCCCGACACACCGCCGGCCTTGAATGCCAGTTCCATCGCATTCTTGAAGCTGGTCAAAGCTGCATTGGCGCTGCGGACGTTACCCTTGACTGCCAGCCACATGCCAACAAAGCCAGCACCGTACGATGCACTGACGCCCAGAATGAACGCAACGGCGATGCCGATCGAAAGATCAAGCCGGTCAGGATAGACGCTGCGATACATCAGGAATAGTGCGATTGCGATGGCGGCGACGAAGAAGACCATCGTCTTGATCTGACGCCGCAGATAAGCCATCGAACCTTCGAACACAGCGTCAGCCACGTCGGTCATCGATTTCGCGCCGGGGTCCGCCCTGAGCACGATACGCACCAGCCAAAGGCCAAAGATCAGCGAGATCAACGCCGAGGCGAGAACCGCCCAAAGGATGATCTCCTGCAGGCTAGTGAGAGGCGGCAAAATGATTTTTGCTTCGCTCATCTAACTTCAATCTCCATGCGATTGACTACCAGCAGTTACGCGATCGTAGGCGCGCGCCTACCCCCGCGTTGATGCCTGGCAAGGAACGTTTCACACTCAGAAACTGAACTCATCGGGCGCAGTTTAAGTTTTCCCTTGAATTATGTCCAGTGTGGCCGAGCGCGGCTGCTTCATAACCGCCAGCCGGTTCAGGGCTGGAATACGTTACGAAAGAGCAAGGCCGGCAATTGGTGTCCTTTTCGTCAGCGCTGAGCTTGTAACCGCAAATCGGATGGCTGAGGGGCGGATAGCGCATATCGCGCTTCTCAGGCAATCTCGTGCGGATCAGTTATGCGGTGACAGAGTTTTTGATGGTACCCTTGCCGCAGCTGCGGAATGTTGATCGACAAAAATTGTTGCCTGCAAGGCGGCGCTTATGTTTATGTGAGTGACCAGCTATGAACGTAAACATCGAGACTCCATCCGCGTTACGGCGCAAAATCACGATCGAACTCGAGCCGGACGAGATTAAGCGCGAACTCGATCGCGCCTACAACCAACTGAAGCGCTCAGTTCAGCTCAAAGGCTTCCGTCCGGGGCGGGCCCCCCGCAATCTGCTCGAACGTTTTTTTGGCGACCAGGTGCGCGGCGATGTCATTCAGAAGCTCCAGAAGGAGTATACCGATAAGGCGCTGGAGGAAAACGACCTCCAGCCAGTTGTTGAACCTGAGCTGGTCACTGAAGAAAGCGATTTGAAAAAGCCGCAGGTCCGGTTCACCGCCACGTTTGATCTGAAGCCGCAGATCGAGGTCAAGGATTATCAGGACCTCAAGGTTCCGAAGGCTACGGTCGAGGTTGCCGAAGATCAAGTCGGGCAAGCACTCGAACGTCTGCGCGAACGTAGCGGCACTTTGCATAAAGTCGAGCGGCGCGTCGTCCAACCTGGTGATTTTGTGTTGGCGTCGTTTGAAGCCTTTGAGGGCGACAGGCCGCTCCCTAACAGTAAGTTCGAGGAGCGGATTGTTCGCGTCTCCAGCGATGAGCTGCGCCACGGCTTGGACGAGCTGCTGGCCGGTACAGAAATCGGCTCCGAGGTCCGGAAAAGCCGCTCATACCCGGCTGACTATTATGAACGCGACATCGCGGGAAAGAACGTCGAGTGGCGTATTAAGGCCACCGATATTTACGAACGCGTCCTCCCCAAGCTCGATGACGAGTTTGCCAAGGACCAGGGCGAGTATCAAAGTCTGGCGGAACTGCGAGCCGAAATGCGGCGCCAGCTCGAACGGCGGGCTGGTGAGGAGGCTGATGCTCGTGCCCGCCAAGGATTGCTCGACCTGATCATCGAGCGTAATCCGCTCGAAGTGCCTGAATCGCTTGTTGCGCGCGAGCAGCGCAATCTCGAGCTGGAGACCGCGACAGCGCTCGAAGCACTCGGGATGCCGCGTGAAGCGGCGTTGGAGAGGGCGCGGCAGGAGCAGGAAGACTTGAAGGCAAAGGCCGAGAAGCGCGCCCGCAGCGCACTCATCGTCGATGCGATCGCCGCTCAGGAGAATGTTGAGGTCACGGCGGATGAGGTCGCCGAGCGTATAGCAACTCTGGTGACTCAGGGCGGTGGACATCAGCGGGAACGATTGGCCGATTTCTATTCCCACCAGGAGAACCGGGACGCCCTCGCTCAGGTTATGCGGCGCGAGAAGACCCTTGACCGTCTACTCAGCCGCGCGCAAGCCGCCGATGAAGCCGCGAACAGCAGCACGGAGCCATCAGCGGGAGCAGCGAAAACTGAGGAGTAAAAAAAGCGCGAGACGCCCCGGCGCTGTTGCTCGCTGCGCGCCCGCTCATTCGTATTCGCCGGGGTTGTCTCATCGGCGGAAAAATATGTTGGGGAAAATCCTAAGCGCACGATGTCGGCTACATTTTATCGGCTTTTGTGGACCGCTCGTAGTTCCACACGGGCTGCAAACAGGTTAAACTCTTGTGTGACCCGGTCATTCACTTGTGGCGAGTGCGCTGCCGCGGGGGCTTATGAGTAACCTAGTGCCGATAGTCGTCGAGCAGACGGGCCGGGGCGAACGCTCGTACGATATTTATTCGCGGCTGCTTAAGGATCGGATCGTTTTTCTGGGCTACCCGATCTCTGACGAGGTGGCCAATCTGGTGACTGCGCAGTTGCTCTTCCTCGAGTCCGAGGATCCGGAGAAAGAGATTAATTTCTACATCAACTCACCGGGCGGTTCGGTGACAGCCGGACTGGCGATCTACGATACGATGCAATTCGTAAAGCCGCCCGTGTCGACACTGTGTTTGGGCCAGGCGGCGAGCATGGCCGCAATCCTGCTGCTGGCGGGCGCAAGGGGGCGGCGATACGGGTTGCCCCACGCCCGGATCCTGATGCATCAGCCGCTCGGTGGCGCGCAGGGACAGGCGGTCGATCTCGAGATTCAGGCGCGCGAGATTTTGCGGATGCGCGAGCTGATCAATGATATTGTCGTTCGCCACAGCGGACAGAATTTGCGCCGAATAGAAAAAGATACTGACCGCGATCTGTTCCTGACCGCTGACCAAGCGGTTGAATACGGGCTGATCGATGAGGTAATCGTAAGCCGGAGGCCCCTCCAGGTGAACAGTGGGAGGCAGTAATGGCCAAGCATGATGACCGCGCAGGCAACTTGGTATGCTCGTTCTGCGGCAAGAGCCAGGACGAGGTACGCAAGCTTATCGCCGGCCCGACGGTTTATATCTGTGACGAATGCATTGACTTATGTAACGACATAATTGCCGAGGAAAACGACAACGAGGAAGCCTTCAGCCAGACTTCGGCGGTGCCCAAGCCGGCCGAGATCAAGCGTGTGCTGGACCAATACGTCATCGGCCAGGAGCGCGCCAAAAAAATCCTCTCGGTCGCTGTCCACAATCATTACAAGCGCATTGACTCGCAGATGGTGACCGGCGACGTCGAACTTCAGAAATCCAACATTCTGCTTATCGGACCGACTGGAGTCGGCAAGACGCTGCTGGCACAGACACTTGCGAGGTTCCTGCAAGTACCTTTCACGATTGCCGATGCGACGTCGCTGACCGAAGCAGGCTACGTAGGCGAAGACGTCGAGAACATCATCCTGTCGCTGCTGCAAAACGCTGACTATGATATCGAGCGCTGCCAACGCGGCATTGTCTACATCGATGAAATTGACAAGATCGCGCGCAAGGGTGATAACCCCTCGATCACTCGCGACGTTTCCGGAGAAGGCGTGCAGCAGGCTCTGCTAAAGATCGTCGAGGGGACGATGGCGAGCGTGCCGCCTAAAGGCGGCCGCAAGCATCCTCAGCAGGAATTCCTGCAGGTTGACACCACCAATATTTTGTTCATCTGCGGCGGGGCGTTCGTCGGACTGGAGGAACTGGTTCGCCGGCGCATTGCGGGCAAGACCATGGGGTTTCGCGCCGACCTGGCTCATCGCGATCCTCGCAGCGTGTCGGAGCTGCTCAATGAAGTTCAACCGGAGGATTTGCTGAAATTTGGCTTGATTCCAGAATTCGTTGGCCGTTTACCAGTCATCGCCACACTCGGCGAGCTCGACGAGGAGGCGTTGGTTCGGATTCTGACCGAGCCAAAAAATGCACTCGTACGCCAGTATCAGAAACTTTTCGACATGGAGAATGTCCACCTGAAATTTACCCCGGGCGCATTGCGGGCGATCGCGCGCGAGGCGCTCAAACGCAAGTCCGGCGCTCGCGGACTTCGTGCTATAATGGAAAGCATCATGGTGGACTTGATGTATGAGATTCCGTCTCAGCCCAATATCAAGGAGGTAATGATCTCAGAAGAGGTTGTGACCCAAAAGGAACAACCCCTATTGGTCTATCAGAAGACCGCTGAAACCGCTTAGCAGCAGGAGACTGGATTCACGGAAATGCTTTTCCGCAATGATAAGAGAGACAATCGCGACACCTCACACGAAGCTGTTCCGCTTTTGCCCTTGCGCGAATTAATTGTTTTCCCGCACGAGGTCTACCCGATATTTGTCGGACGGCAAAAGTCGATAAAGGCATTGGAGGCGGCCGAAACCAGCAAAAAACCTATCCTGCTCGCTGCACAGAAAGATGCCCGCGTCTCGGACCCCGGTCCCGACGATATTTATAGCGTCGGCACGCTTGGCGTGGTGGTGCAATTGCTGCGCCTGCCGGACGGTACGGTCAAGGCCCTGCTCGAAGGCAAAAAGCGCGCGCGCGTTGTGCGCTACGTGAGCCAGGACGATTACTTTCAGGTCGAGGCAGAAGAAATCGAAGAAGGCTGTGAGCGCACCACGGAGGTCGAGGCGTTGATGCGCTCGGTCAACACCACCTTTGATAATTATGTGCGGCTGAACAAAAAAATTCCGCCCGAGATGGTTACCTCGATTGCTGCGGTCGACGACCCCGCGTATTTGTCGGACAAGCTCGTCGGACATCTCGGCATCAAACTCGAGGACAAGCAGTCTCTGCTTGAATGCATCAATCCAGCCGAACGGCTCGAGCGAATCCTCGGTTACATGCGGTCGGAATTGGAAATCCTCGAAGTCGAAAAACGCATCCGCTCACGGGTCAAAAAGCAGATGGAGAAGACCCAGAAGGAGTACTACCTCAACGAGCAGATGCGCGCGATTCAAAAGGAACTGGGCGAGAAAGACGAATTCAAGAACGAGATCCAGGAATTGGAAGAGAAGCTCAGGCAGAAGAAGATGCCGGCCGAAGCTCGCGAGAAATGCGAGCGCGAAATCAAGAAGCTCAAGATGATGTCGCCGATGTCGGCCGAGGCGACCGTCGTCCGCAATTACCTGGACTGGTTCCTCGCCCTGCCATGGTTCGAATACACCGAGGACAAGCTCGATATCCAGGAAGCCGAGCGTATCCTTGAGGAGGACCATTACGGACTCGATAAGGTCAAGCAGCGCATCCTGGAATATCTGGCGGTGCAGACCCTCGTCGGCCAGCTCAAGGGTCCAATCCTTTGCCTCGTAGGCCCTCCCGGAGTCGGCAAAACCTCGCTCGGCAAATCGGTCGCGCGGGCGACCGCCCGCAAATTCGTGCGGGTATCGTTGGGCGGTGTTCGCGACGAGGCTGAAATCCGCGGCCACCGGCGGACCTATATTGGCGCACTGCCGGGCAAAGTGATTCAGAGCATGCGTAAGGCAGGCTCCGGAAACCCGGTGATGTTGTTCGACGAAGTCGACAAGATGTCCACCGATTTCCGCGGTGACCCCTCATCCGCCCTGCTCGAAGTGCTCGATCCCGAGCAGAATTGCACCTTCAACGACCATTACCTGGATTGCGACTACGACCTTTCCAAGGTGATGTTTATCACGACCGCCAACACGTTGGAGCGGATTCCGCGGCCGTTACAGGATCGGATGGAGATCATCCGCATCCCCGGTTATACCGAGACCGAAAAGCTCCAAATTGCCAAGAAGTACCTGATTCGAAAACAGCGCGAGGCCAACGGCCTCAAAGAGGAGAACATCGAGTTCTCCGACAAGGCAGTCCTCTCGATTATCCGTCATTACACGCGCGAGGCCGGCGTGCGTAACGTCGAGCGCGAAATCGCCTCGATCTGCCGCAAAGTCGCGGTTGAGGTAGTGAAGACCGATCGCAACGCGCACGTCAGGATCTCGGCTTCGAGCGTGGGCAAATACCTGGGCCCGCCCAAATTCCGCTACGGAATCGCGGAAACCGAGCCGCAGGTGGGTGTTGCTACGGGCTTGGCGTGGACTGAACTGGGCGGCGAGCTGCTTGGCGTCGAGGTCACAATCGTTCCCGGGCGCGGCAAGTTGACGATCACGGGCCAACTCGGTGAGGTAATGCAGGAGAGCGCGCACGCGGCCCTGTCGTACGTGCGCTCGCGTTCCGAGCAACTGGGACTCGCGCCCGACTTTTATCAGAAGATTGACATCCATATTCATATTCCGGAGGGCGCCATTCCTAAAGATGGTCCGTCAGCCGGAATTACGCTGGCAACCGCGCTGGTGTCGGCACTATGCCGAGTCCGCGTGAAGAACGATCTCGCGATGACCGGTGAGATAACGTTGCGGGGACGGGTGCTGCCCATTGGCGGACTGAAAGAAAAGGTACTCGCTGCGCACCGGGGCGGAATCAAGTCGGTGCTTCTGCCTAAAGAAAACGAGAAGGACATCGAAGAGATTCCCGCCCAGATCCTTAAGGGCATCACACTCATCAAAGTCGCGCACATGGACGACGTGTTGAAGCAGGCGCTGGTGCTCGATGACCCCGAGTCCTTCCTCAAACCCCAGAAGTCCGAGCACGCGCCGCTGTTTAGCTCGGACGACGATAAGCCGATAATTGTCGACGATGATGACGATGCTGCCAGGGTATCGAGAACCAACCTGTCGTGAGCAGCTAGCGGGAATTTGAACAGCGATGGGCGGGCCGTTATCTTGACGGCCCGCCCATCGCCTCGTTTACTAACGAGGGGGAGGCTGCTGAAGCGAAATTATGACCAAAGCCGATTTAGTTGAGGGCCTGTCCAACAAGCTGGGCATGGGCAAGGGGGAAGCCGAGAGGGCGGTCAATATCGTTCTCGACGACATCGTCAACGCGCTCAAGCAAGGTGAACGTGTCAATATTTCTGGCTTCGGGACTTTTTCGGTATCATCGCGCCAGGCGCGCACCGGACGCAATCCCAAGACCGGTGAGTCGATCGAAATCTCCGCCAGCCGTTCGGCAAAATTCAAAGCGGGGAAGCAATTGAAGGATTCGCTCAACGCGTCAGAAACCACCTCTCAACCCAGCTCACCAACGGCTTCCGACTAAGCGCGAAGCGAATAAAACCTCACGACTGTTGCTCCTCTGAACTTCGGTTGCATTTCGACGGCGTGGTCAGATATGGCCTCGCCGCTTTTCTTCGTCCTCCTGTCTTTGGGTTGCGGGAGAGCGGAGATGAGAGGGGGCCGGGGAAGGGCAAGATGAGGCTGCTGATGAGGCTGAGGTTTTCGCTTCGGCGACGCCTATGCTACGTACGATTCTAATGGGCGGTTAGCTCAGCGGTAGAGCATCGGCCTTACAAGCCGGGGGTCGCAGGTTCGAAACCTGCACCGCCCACCACTAAAATAAGGCGCCTCTTTCGGCCAGCGCCGAGCAGAGATCAACGCGCGACTTGCCGATTATCTGAGGGAAGACGCTGAGAGGTTTGAGAGGTTGACCTCCAGCGAAGCGTCTGCGGACCGAAGCTCACTCGTAGAGGCTCTCCGGGTGATCAGAAAAGTGCTGCAACTGCTAGGACCCGTGTCCGATGCGCGCGGTGAGTCATAAACACTTCGAATTGAAGACGTTCAACGTTTCCGCCCAGAGCCGACCCTCGCCAATGAGCACGGTCTATGCCGTTTAAGACAAAATGCAGCTTCCTTGTGTTTCCGCGAAAGCGGAAAGAAGCGCGTCGCGTTCTGGCCCCGTGAAAACTCTCGGACAGTTCATTGTTGACCGACGGAACGAGCTCGGGCTTCTGGGGCGTGAGGTCGTCGCAAGCGTCCGCAACTCCGATGGCAAGCCAATTTCTATCCCTTCCTGGTTGATCTCGAGCGTGAGCGGCGCAAACCCTCTGACGAGGTGCTGGTGCAGTTGGCAAAGGTCCCTCGGGTCGATTCTGACATTCTCTACTCTCTGGTCGGACGAATTCCGCCAGACTCCAACCACGAGGGCCTGACAATGGACGCGCTACTGCGAGCGTGGCGTCCGTTTCGCCGAGAAATTGAACCTGAAAAAAGAAAGCGGTGAGAATTTCGCTAAAACTGCGCGATTTTGCTGTGAACCCTTGATGTCATGGAAAGGTCAAGTATTATTTGACCTATGCATGACGACAACGGAAACGGTGCCGGCAGACCAAGCCGCGCGCGGCTCTTTGAGCTCGCCTCCGAGCAGGGTGGATATTTCACTGCCGCTCAGGCGCGAGCGTGCGGCTTCAGCAAGGCGCTGCTCGCCCATCACGCCAAATCCGGTCGCTTCATCCGAGTGCGGCAAGGGCTCTATCGATTTCGCGAATATCCGAGTTCATCGCGCGAAGACGTAGTCGCCGCGTGGCTCGCGACAGGAAAAGAAGTCGCGGCAGTGTCACACGACAGTGCGCTCGATATCCTCGGGCTTTCCGACGTGGTGCCCGAGGTCGTTCATCTCACCGTTCCCAGAGCAAGGCGTTACCGCTCCAGATTTCCGGGCATCGCGATCCACACGACAACGCGGCGCCTCGGCAAATCCGACGTCGTAGTCCGCGACGGAATCCGCGTGACCGCGGCAGCGCGCTCTATCATCGATGCGGCCGAGACGGGAACTGCCCCCGAGCAGATAATGGCCGCCGTCGGCCAGGCGCTCGACCGCGGCATGGCGACGAAATCAAAACTCCTCGCCGTTGCGAAGGCGCGCGGAGGCCGAGTCGAGCGCCTCGTTCGACAAGTTCTCGAGGAGCGACGCCGCCATTGAAGTACCAAAGCGGAGCCGCATTTCGTCAAGCATTGGAGCAGCGCCTGCTCGCGCGATCCCGTGACAGGGGCACTTCCCTCGTCCGTCTGCGAAAGGCAGTCGTCTTCGACCGCCTCCTGGCGCGCCTCGTGATCGCCGCGCCAGGCCGCTGGGTTCTCAAGGGTGCGCTGGCCCTCGATTTCCGCTTGGGAGAACGCACGCGGACCACCAAAGATATGGATCTCGTTCGTGGCGACAACGAGGCAGCCGCGACCGCTGATCTCATCGGCCGCCCAAACTATCCACCGCGACGATTTCTTTGCTTTCGACATAGAGAAGGTCGGCGCGCCGGGTGAAGCGCTTGAGGGTGTAGCGGTGAGATACCGCGTCCGGGCGGAACTCGGCGGTAGGCGGTTCGAGGAAGTCATGGTCGATATTGGGTTTTCAGACCCCCTGAAATGGAAGCCTGACCCGATTCGCGCACCGGACCTTCTGTCCTTCGCCGATATCGAACCGACCGAAGTGCCGGTACTGCCGCTCGAACAACACGTCGCGGAGAAGGTCCATGCGTACACAAGAACTTACGGCCAAGGTCAGCGGAGCAGTCGCGCAAAAGATCTCGTCGATCTTGTCCTCGTTAAGCAGTTCATGGTGCTGGACGCGGCACGCCTTCGTAGGGCGCTCGTAGGTGTCTTCGAAGGAAGGCGTCAACAAGGTCTTCCGGATCGCCTCCCTCCCCCGCCGACTGAATGGGCGGTACCGTACCGAAAGCTAGCCAAGGAGGTCGGCGTCGCCCCGGACCTGCGCGCGGGCTATGCTGAAGCTGCGGCGCTGCTCGATCCCGCATTGGCAGATCGCGCGACTGGCCGATGGAATCCGGAGAAGGCTTCATGGGAGTGACTCATTTATCGAAATTGTCGTCAACATTCCCGAACGCAGCGGCGCCGAAACTATCGCCACGCGGTCAGCTCGTTCCGAACGACGGCAAATCCTTTCGGTCTGTAGCTACTCAGCAGTCCCAAATCACTGTGCCCAATTTTGTGCCCTTTGTGCCCAAAATTGTGCCCTATCGCGGTGTCAGCTCATCCTACTCGATAGTGCTGAGTCGCATCCTCCTGTGATCGGGAAACCCATTGTGCGCCAACGGGTTTGCTGTTATCAACCGTTACGAAATGATCCTCAATCGCATCGGCGTTTTCTGGCCGGAACACAGCTTACAAGCTGGGGGTCGCAGGTTCGAAACCTGCACCGCCCACCAATGAAATAAGGGGCTCTTTCCGCCAGCGCTGAGCCCAACCCGCTGCCGTCATGAACGAACAGCTATCCCTCAACCGTGCTGTCCACCGTATTACTAACGAATTGAGTGATCCCACGGAATAGGCGGGGCGGTCAACTCGGAAAGGCCCTGCCATTCCATCAAGCAACCTATCCGTCAGCCAAACTAGGAATGCTGGCTGACTGTTGGTCACCTGAAAACCCTTCGGAATAAACCCTCTCAGATAGGGGCGGACGGGTTCCATTCGGCCTGACGAGCCGGGGGTCGCAGGTTCGAAACCTGCACCGCCCATCAAAAGATCGCGTTGTGCAACAGCCTGCATCCGGTCGAACAACGAAACCTCGAGCTGTGTACGCCTTCTGCTGCCCAATCGGCGTCGAAATAATTTTAAACCCGAAGGTCGTAACGTGCAGTCAGTCGTAGCAAGTGGTTTAGCCTTTTTAGCGCCGACAGCAACGCGCGAGAATGATCCCAAAGCAATGGGCCATCACCAAAACTCGGGCGCGATAATAGAAATTTCAAGAGGCTTCTCGGCGGCGTCAAACGATTTAGGCAAAGTATTGTTGACGCACTATCGCCTTGTCTCCTTGTCGCCCGGCCTCCAGCCCATTTTTGAATAAACCGTGAAACGTATCCCCTTCTCTCGCAATCATCCATAACTCACAGCTACCCTGTTCATCATCCAAGTCTGATGATGGGAGAACCACGCTAAAGCGGCCCCGTCGAATCGCACTGCAGAAGGTGAACGTGAAAGGCGGGGAGCTGGATTGGCCGCTACCTGGATCATGAACGGAACTCTTTTGAGTAGCGCGAGCGAAGCTCGCACGTCTTCGACTGGCACGGACGCCCATCGTACTATTCAGGGCTCTTGCTTGAGACCGAGGAATCTAGGTAGACCCGCACTAGCAATCATACTCACGTGCTTCAGCTTCTCGGCACTGGCAGCGGCTAGTCCAATGAGGAGCCCGATCCATCACGTGATTGTAATTGTTGGCGAGAATCACAGCTTTGACAACTTGTTCGGGGCGTATCAGCCTGCGCGCGGCCAGACTGTGCTCAATCTGCTTTCCGAAGGAATTATTAAGCCGGACGGATCTCCTGGACCGCATTTCGACAAGGCCCAGCAGTGGCAGGCGATCGACCACGATAAATATTCGATCGCTCCCGAGACAACGAGCCCGTTCACGCATCTGCCGCAGCCCAATACCACTTATGCAGCCGGGCAGGCGGTGGGCGTGCCCGATCCTCGATTCCCCGCAAATCTGCCTAACGGGCCTTTCCAGCTCACCAAATACACCGCCTATCAGCTCTCATATACCGGCGACCCAGCGCACCGGTTCTTCCAAATGTGGCAACAATTCGACGAGGGCCGCAACGATTTGTTCGTTTGGAATGCGACCACAATTGGCTTCGGCAGCGAAGCGAAGGCGCCGCCGGTGCCCTTCACCGACCAGAGTACCCATCAGGGCGGAGTCGCCATGGGCTTTTACAACATGAGCCAGGGCGATGCTCCGGTATTCAAATTTATCGCTGACCATTTTGCGATGAGCGATAATTTTCACCAGGGGATCATGGGCGGCACCGGCGCCAGCTTTATTTATCTGGGCACCGGCGACCTGGCCTTTTATGAAGATGGCAACGGGAAGCCGCTGACCCCGCCGAAGGAACAAATCGAAGATCCGAACCCATGGCCCGGGTTCAATAACTGGTACAAACAGGATGGTTATAAAAGCGGATCGTACGTGAACTGTTCGGATCAATCGCAACCGGGCGTCGCCGCGATCATTGAGTACTTGCGCCGTCAGCATCGAGAGCCGAACTGCGCAGCGGGTCATTACTATCTGGTTAATAACTACGGACCGGCATACAATGCGGATGGCACCCCGGCCGATGTTAAGCTCCATCCGTATACGCTGCCGCCGCAAACCTTGCCCAACATCGGAGACGCTCTGAGCAAAGCAGGAATATCCTGGAAATACTATATCGGTGGTTTAACGCATGGCGGCGCCAACGACGCCTGGTGCTCGGTCTGCAATCCGCTGCAATACAGCAAACGCATCATGACCACTGGCCTTCGCGCCAATATCACGGGTGTCGGAGATTTCTATCGTGACGCGGAAGCGGGCAAGCTGCCTGCGGTCGCTTTCGTGCGGCCGTACGAACCTTATTCCGGCCATCCCGCGAACTCCGCGGCATCTGCATATGAGTATTTCGTGCTCAGTATCGCGAACACGGTGATCAAGCATCCGCAGCTTTTTGCTGATTCAGCGATTTTCGTGACATTCGATGAAGGCGGTGGGTATTACGATTCCGGCTATATCCAGCCGCTCGATTTTTTCGGCGATGGTACTCGTATCCCCCTGATGGTGATTTCACCATATGTAAAGCCGGGCGCGATCGACCATACCTATGCCGATCACGCTTCGATTCTAAAGTTTATGGAATGGAACTGGAATCTCGCGCCGCTCTCCAAGCGGAGCCGCGACAATCTGCCGAACCCGGTTTCGGCTGCGAGTAATCCGTACGTGCCAAGCAACGGTCCCGCGATTGGTGACTTGCGCAGCATCTTTGATTTTAGCCGCCGGCGCGTAGGCAATCTGCTGATCCTTCCAGACGGGGTGTAGGGTTCCCTGACGCAAAGCGATAGTCGTCGCGTTTTCTGTCATCCTACCAAAGCGGAGGCATCGTGGACCGTCTGCGCATCGCACAGCCCCTTGAGCGAAAAAAATCGAACGCCCGGATAATGGGACGGCTCTGGTCTGCTCCTGCGGGACCGGCGCCATCACTCGCCGGGCCGAGGCGGAATCGCGGCGAAATTTCCGGGGTCCGCCGCCATTGCGTCGCGCACGTCGGGGTGCTCCTCGAAGAAAGCATTAAGTTCAGGATGCTTCTTCAGATATCCCGAGTCGTTCATCAGTGATGGCTTGAAGGCCAATGCGCGGGCGACCCCTGGATGAGCCGTTGCAAAGCCATCCCATATTGTCAAAGGCTGCGTCTCGATGTCGCTGGGGTTGGCGGGCTCAAACACGACGGTCGTGTTGCCTTTGGTTACCGAGCCCAAGACTCCGCCAGGTGCGGGCGCCTCCGATGCTGCAGGTGGGACTTGCGCCGCCCCCAAACCCGCCAAACCGGCCGACAATACGATTGCAGCTAAGACAGAAGACCAGCGTCTCATAGGAGCCTCCGGGATCGCGAGACGGATCCTCTATCTATAACGCAACATATCTTCGATTATCAATATTTTACTGCTATTGCAGGGATGGAGCATGAGCGCCTGCGGCCGAGCAGGATACGATTCGGATCATCTCTCCTTTTAGGTTGCATCCGAAGGTACCAGCAGGCTGCTCGAAAAAAAAGAGCCGGCATGCGACCGGCTCTTGTCTCGCTTCCCTTACTCTCAGGCTGCTTTTTTCTTGCGGCCGTTGCCGCCATTGGGTGCTGCCGCCGCGTGCTGGTCCTTGCGAACAGCAAAACGCTCGTCCAGTTGGCCCATTTTTTCCATTACCCCGCCATATTCAAGCTCGCTCATCGGGAGCATGGCCGGCCCCGAGAATCCCTGCGCGCGAATCTCCGCCGCTTTGGCTGAAACATTATTGCGGACCCATTCCCAGAAAGGATGGTCGAAAACATCGACGGCTTCAGTAAACTTCCCGTCGTGCACGCAAAAAGCAGCGCCGCTGACGATTGCCGGTCCGTCGAAGAAGCTGATGGTTGAGTTCAGCTTCACCGGCATCAGCGGCCCATGATGACTGCCGCGCATCGTGCCGGCGACATAATGGCCAATGCGGAAGGGCGAGAGAACCTCGCCGGTTGCCGGGAAGTTGCCCTGCGTGCGGACCAGCGCCACCGGGTCGTCCTTGCCCGTATAGGTTCCCGCGATATTGTGCAGGCGCGAGGTGGATACTACGCAGGCGATCTCGCCAGTGGCGCGGTTGCGAACCGACTCGATTACAAAGCGCTCGTTATCGCGCAGCAAGCAAGCGATATCGTACAGCTCCTCGGGGGCATTCAGCTCAATAATCCTATCGCCTTCGGTGTGGTTGACGTCCATGATGGTAAAGGTGAAACCCTTTGCCATCTTGGGCGACAGCAACAGGCCGGCATTGTGCATGGGATCAGCAAATCCCAGGTAAAATGGGAGGTTATAAGCTCCCGGGTCGGTCTTATCAGCGGCAAAGAAAATGAACGGCTCGTTCGGACGCTCCTCGAACTCCATCTCACAGGATGCCGGGCCCAGCCCACGCACGTTACCCGAGAAGGAATCCTTAAGCAGGTCCTGACCGGCCCCATACAGGCCCTGCTCACGCGCCGTCTTAGTTCCAGCCATGAAAGCATCCCACGCCAGTTCATGGATTTTGGAATCGTCAACGCCGCGATCATGCGCCATCAGCAGCGCCACATCATCGCCAGTGGAGCTGACGTAAACATCCATCAGGAGTTTCTTGCCTTTGTCGCGGACGAATTGCTCGACCGTCTGCTTCAGGCGGGCGCTAGGTTTTATGTGGCCGCCGATTGAACCCACGTCGGCCTTAATCACTGACAGCGTTGTCTTCATAGTCTTTGTGCCTCCAAGCCAGAAATCTGAATCATGTTCCGCCTCGTGGTCTCAAACTGGACGCGGCTCAATGGCCGCGCGCCGAACATGTGCACCCACCACCACACGACCCGCGCGGTCGCGCAGACGACGTACCTACCTGGTAACCGTCAGCGGTGAGTTCATCGGCCGAGACCCACCGCAGGTTTCCGCCAACGGGGGTATCGCAATGGACGCAGGCTCGCTGACCTTCGCCTTCAACCGCGAGCGAGAGGTAGGTAAGTACGCTCTTGCCACACGTATCGCAGCGCGCCGTCGGAAAGGTTGATGAATTGAGCGCAGGTTCGCGCATATTTAGATTTTCTTATAGTAGTCCGCCACTAGCAAGAAAATCAAATCAGTATGATTCGATTGCCGCGAGCCGGCCCGTCGCTGCTGTCGTGGGCATTGGTGTGCCTCAGATGGCGGCGTAGCGGCAAAACATGACATGACATTAGCGTAGCCTTCCAACGCCGAGCGAGTAAAACCGAGGCCATGCGCAGCGGGCCGAAGCCCTGAGCGAAGCCGAAGGGAAACGAGTCTGCGAGGTGCGCATAAACACTAGTGAAGCCGCAGGCGGAGCGAGCTAACGAGTCTGCGAGGTGCGCATAATAAATTGACGTCAGAACCGATCGCCAAACAAATTGCGCAGCGGCTCGGCAGCGGCCATCTGTCCGCGAAAGACGGACGCACTTTTGCGCTAGTACTCAGCGAACTGCAGGAGGTTCGGCCGCGCGCCGGATGGCTGCGGTTTGCGCTAACTGTGCGCGACGAAAATGGACAGCCGGCGCGGACACCATTGATGACAGGGCTTATCAGTGGTGGCGGCCGCGGCGTCATGCCATGGTTTGAGGGGCGCATCTATCCCTGGCTCGAGTTGGCCAACGGCGAGCGGTTCGATGCACGTAAGGCGGGACTCGAAGCCGATCTCATAAACCTAATCAGCAGCCTGGTCCCGTCGGGCGGCCATCTGATGCTCGAATACGAAAGTCCGGGCCAGAGCGAAACCCATCGCGAATTGCTGCTGCGGGTACCACCGGCGGCGACCCATTTGGGCGCCTTGATGTTTGCGGCAGGATTCCGCGGCCATTTCAAAGATTGGTACATCTCTGAAGGCGGACATGAAGGCCCGCGTAAGCTTCAAGCCAACAAATCACCCAATACCGCTGCCGCAGGCGAGGCGCTGCGGTTCAATCTCGATGAATTGAAACAATTCATTAAGCGCCAACTGCCGGAGAATTCAGAAGACGGTGCACTGGTCGCCCGAGCCCAGGACCGCGCGCGCTCGCTCTTGAAAGAGTTTGGCGGCCATGGCCTAAAGTGCGTTTGTCCGTGAGAAAGAGTCGCTGACATAACACGGGATAGATAACCGCGAAGGCCGATTGCTAAAAATCATGGCCTAACATAGCGCTCCCCCAGTGCACTCGGTGCTTGCGCCTGACCGCCGATCACTGCGAGCACGATCAAGGTGAGGGCGTAGGGCAGCGCGAGAAAAAGCTGATAGGGCAATGCGGCGCCGGATGCCTGCAGCTCGAATTGTAAACCCATTGCGGCGCCGAACAGGAGCGATGCGGCCGCGATGCCATAGGCGTTCCAGCGTCCAACGATCACCACCGCAAGCGCGACAAAACCGCGGCCGGCCGAAATCCCTTCCACAAAAGTGTTAGTGTAAGCGAGGGTGAGATAAGCGCCGGACAGGCCGGTCAGCACGCCCGCGATCAACAACGCCTCCCATCGCAACCGATAGACGTTGAGGCCCAGCGCATCGGCGGCTTCGGGCCGCTCACCAGCCGCGCGAATCCACAACCCGTAACGCGTATGCCTGACCAAAAACGCGGTCAACGGCACCATCACGAACGCGGCATACACCAAGGCATTCTGCTCGAACAAGACCGGACCGATTATGGGGATTTTAGCAATGGGCCCGAGCGATATCGGCGGAATCGGGACGACGGTAAAGGCCTTCCCAGTGATGCCAAACAGCCGCCGGTAAAAGACCCCGGTCAGACCCGCCGCCAGAATATCGAGCGCAGTGCCGGCCACCACCTGGTTGACCGCAAGATTAACCACCAGTGCCGCCAGCACCGCGTTCATAGTAACCGCGGCCGCTACTGCCGCGATTAGTCCGAGCACGAGGCTGCCGCTGAAATATGCCGCCGCCAAGCCGAAGAACGCTCCGGCCAACATCGCGCCTTCGATTCCAATATTCAGTACGCCGCTCTCTTCGACGATCAGCTCGCCCAGGGCGGCCATAAGAATCGGCGTCGCCATTGCGATCGTAGAGGTCAAGAATGCTTCAATCATTCGTGCCTCAGGATTGCGAATTCATCTCAGATTTCACCTCATCGGGGGTGGGGCGCAACCGCTCACAGCGGACATAATGATCAGAGTTC
>CAVWAA010000006.1:0-82353 GCA_963752805.1 Binataceae bacterium (SeqCode) | reverse complement strand
CTGGAACCAGCTGGGCGGTACGCAAATTTACGACGGCAAGGGGATGGGCTATCAGCTCGACCAGACGGACGATCCCAATTCATCGCCGGTACGAAGGCGATCCAGGCCCTGTCCCGATCGGACGGCCGATGGTATTTTCTGCCCGTGGTCGAACTGCCAGTCATTTTGACTCCCGGCGAAGACGGCTACATCGTCGCCGAGTGCCTAGGCGGCCGGATTTTTCGGTTTTCCCTATTACTTGGTAGCCATGATGGAGGTTCGATGATGACGGGGATTCTCTTCACTCTTTGCATTTTGGCTGCCGTGGGCGTTTTTTTCTACCAGCTCTGGCGCCGCTTTCAGCTACTGCGGAGCGCTGTCCCCGTGTCCCGCTTCGATCGCATTCCCGAACGCGTTCGCGCCGTGCTTGTCTGGGCCTTTGGCCAAAGGAAATTCGTACGCAGGAATCCGGGAGCCGAGCGGTCCGCCGGGTGGATGCACTTTTTCATCTTTTGGGCCTTTTTCATCCTCGGGATCCAGATCATCACGATGTTCGGCCGTGCCTACTCCGCGTCGTTCGTCTTTCCTGGCTTTAGCCTCAATCTCTTGGGCGGCCCCTATATGTTGCTCCGCGACTTCACGGAGGTGGCCGCCCTGATTGCAGTTGGGGTGGGGTTGGTTCGATGGCGGATCACGCACGCGCCTCGACTTTACGGCTTTCTTCCGCCCGAGAGTCGCCTGCGCGCTAAATCCCACTGGGAGGCCTATGTAATTCTGGTTTTTATCGGGATCATCATGCTGGCAGGCCTCGTGTATGACGGTGGACGAATCGTTTCTCACCAGAACGACATGCGGGTCATTCGGGAGGCGCGGTGGGAGCCGCTCTCAACCCTCGTAGGTCTTGGCTTGGCGATGGTGGGCACGAGCTTCGCCTTGCAGGCGAGCAACGTAGCCTGGTGGGTGCACAACCTCGTCGTTCTCGTCTTTTTGGACTTACTGCCGCCCTCGAAACACTTCCACATTATCACTGCAATCCCGAACATCTTTTTCTCGAAACTCGAGCCCAAGGGGCGGCTCTCGAAGCAGGACCTCGAAAATGATTCCCGCTTCGGCACCTCGCACATCGATCATTTCACGTGGAAGCAGGTGCTCGACATGTTCAGTTGCACAGAATGTGGCCGCTGCTCCTCGCATTGCCCCGCCACGGCAACCAAGAAGCCCCTGGCTCCACGTCAATTGCTACTCGATCTGCGGGACTACCTCTACCGGCATCAGGACGAGATCATTGAAAAGAGGAGCCGCCCAGGCAAAGGGGATGGCACGGAACCCTCGGAGGTCGGAGAAAACATTGTCGGTTCCGTCATCCACGACGACACACTGTGGGCTTGCACCACCTGCCGAGCCTGTGAGGAGGCCTGTCCCCCGATGATCGAGTACGTCGACAAGATCGTCGACATGCGCCGTCATCTGGTGCAAGAGGAGGCCCGTTTCCCCAAGGAGCTTACCCGCACTCTTCAAGAACATGGAGACGCAATCCAATCCGTGGGGGCTCGATTCCGAGCGGCGGTTCGAGTGGGCCGAACGGATGAACGTCCCGACCCTCGCCGACAAGCCCGACGCCGAGTTCCTCTACTACGTCGGCTGCGCCGGCTCCTACGATGATCGCAACAAGAAGACGGCGCAGGCCTTCGTCCGCGTGCTGCAGAAAGCAGGCGTAGACTTTGCCTGCCTCGCGCGCGAGGAACTTTGCAACGGCGAAACGGCCCGTCGGCTCGGAAACGAGTACCTCTACCAGTCGATGGCCCAAATGCTGATCGAAACCCTCAACAAATACAAAGTTCGTAAGATCATCGTGAACTGTCCCCACTGTTTCAACACGATCAAGAACGAGTTTCCGCAATTCGGTGGTTCGTACGAGGTCATTCATGCCTCCGACCTCGTGGGTCAATTGATCACTTCGGGGCGTCTCAAGATCTCTGCGGAATTCCCGAAGCGGACCGTATACCACGACTCTTGTTACTACGGCCGTTACAACGACGTATTTGACGAGCCACGGATGGTGCTCAGCCGCGCGGGGGCTCAAGTTCACGAGATGGAACGCCACCATAAATTCGGCATGTGCTGCGGTGCTGGCGGAGGGCGGATGTGGATAGAGGAAGAACCGGATAAACGAGTGAATCTGCTCCGCACCGAGCAGGCGCTTCAGACTGACCCTGAGGTCATCGCCGTCTCCTGCCCTTACTGTATGACGATGCTCGGCGACGGCATCAAGGCCAAAGAGCTAGAGGAGAAGGTCCAGACCCTCGACGTGATGGAAATCGTCAACGAGGTCACCCGGAGCCGTGATGCAGAGTCCTGAAGAGACCTTCTTCGCAGAGAGGATCGCAGCTATTATAGTGCCGCTCCATATGGCGCGGCACAACCGCAAATGGGACGGCGCGCGCTCGGCGCGATTCCGGGCGCGCAGGTGAACGATGTGCATCTGTGCAAGAATGGCACGTTTTGCTGCGGCGCAGGCGGCGGTTGCTTTTGGAAAGAAGAAGAAAAGGGAACCAAGCGGATCAATCAGGAGCGGTTCGATCAGATCAACATCGCCAAGCCACAGACGCTGGCGGTTGGTTGTCCTTTTTGCATGACACAGATGGAAGACGCACTGAAGTCGCGTTCGTTGGAGGAATCGATGCGTATTCGCGACCTCTCGGAGCTGATCGCGGAATCAACTGAAGCAGCCGCCAAATAGAGCGACGATTATCGGGTCTATCGTAGTCCTCTGAAGAACAGCCAGCCGGTCAGTCCCGCCTGGTTGTGGCGTGGCCGGGTAGAAAATTGTCATCCATCACCTGTTCAACCGTCCAGGGGGATGATGCGGGGAGTTCGTCATCAGACAATCCGGGGTCGCGCATTGCCTCGATACGGCCATCTTCATAGGCGTCAGCCAGCATTTCCTCCAGTTGCGGCCGGAGACTTGGGCTTTCGTTGAGCAGCTTTCGGACCTGCCTTCGCGCACTTCTGACGCTCACCCGCCAGCCTCTGGCGTTATATTCTCGAAATATGCCGCGCGCATACTCGAGTTTCAGAAGATGTTCCACCACCGTCGCCAAGTGACTGCTTACGCCGCGGCTCTCACTTTTGCTCAAACCCTCGATCTCCTCCGCCACGTTCTCCCAGTCCACATCTTCGATGCGGCGTTCGCGTAACGCCCGAACCTGATCCTGGAGCCACGCGTAGTAATCGCGCTCGTAGAGATCTGATGAAGAATTTCTAAGCGGAGCCATAAAATCCTAGTGTAGTGAACTGGCTTGCCGGGCTGAAGGTTGTGGGATCCCGGTTTCCGGTTGGTTAATGCGCGCCAGCGGGAGCGCCGCTTACCGGGCCGCGCAAAATCAGGAACGACGGAATCATCAGAACAGTTACGATCGCGAGCAGGCGGTAGATATCGTTAAATGCCATCATTGCCGCCTGGGATTGCACGACGCCGTACACCATCCCGAGTCCCTGCTTCTGCCCGAGGATAATTTGCGGCAGGTAATGGAACATCGGGGAGCCCGGCAGATGCGCGCCAAGTTTGCTTAGTCTCCATGCGTCGAAAATCGAAAAATGTTCGACCAGGCGAGCCTGATGGATCTGCTGGTTGCGCACCAGCACATTAGTCATGTACGCGATGCCGATCGCCCGTCCCTGCTGCTGCAGCATATTGAAGAGGCTCGTCGCGTAACCCATGCGTTCGCGCTCGATCATCGACAGCGCCGCCGCCGATAGAATCGGGAAGCTCATCCCGAAGCCGAGCCCCATCACGACATTAGTCCAGATCATCTGCCAAATGCTGACCTCGAGGTTCCAACGCGACATTAGCCATAACCCGAGACCCACGAGCGTGAAACTTACGCCGATCAGCCGCTTGTTATCATAGCCGGCGCGTGCAACCTGCCCGACCAACATCATTGACGTGATACCGCCGACCGACCGCGGGAACATCACCAGCCCTGCTTTCCACGCGCTATAGCCCATGAATTCCTGCAGGAAGATTGGCATTAGCAGCCCAGTACCAAACAGCAAAAAGCTGTGGACGATCGTCAGGCACACAGCTACGGAAAACAGCGGCTTTTTCAGAATGCGGAGGTCCAGAATGGGCGTCTGGAACCGCAGTTCCCGGAAGATCAGCACGATCATCGCAAGTCCGGAAATTATGCTCGACCACACTACCCACGGCGCCGCAAACCAGTCAGAGCGTTGTCCTCGATCGGCCACGATTTGCATCAGCCCGAGCCACACGACCAGCAAGATGAGCCCGAAGTAGTCGACCCGGCCCCCCCGGCGGCGTTGCAGATACTGCGGATCGTGCACGAAGGCGGAGACCATCAGGAAGGCCAGCGTACCCAGCGGCAAGTTGATATAGAAATTCCAGCGCCAGTTCCAATTGTCGGTAATCCATCCACCCAGTGTGGGACCGAGGATCGGCATGAACAGCATGCCGATCCCCCAGGTTGCCATCGCCATCTGCTGTTCCGATGCCGGAAACGTTTCCATCAGGATGGCCTGCGACGACGGAATCATCGCGGCGCCCGAGAGCCCCTGCAGCAGGCGGAAGGCCACAATCTCGCCCAGTGTTCGCGCCGCTCCGCATAAAGCTGACGCGGCGACAAAGGTACAGACGGAGATAAGAAAATAACGCTTGCGCCCAACCCGCGCGGAGATCCAGCCCGTCATCGGAATCATGATGCTGTTGGCGACGATGTAGCTGGTCAGCACCCAAGCGATTTCGTCCAGGCTGGCGGAGAAGCTCCCTTGCATATGGGGCAGGGAAACGTTGACGATCGAACTGTCGATGACTTCAATTGCGCAGCCGACCATTACCGCGGTCGCGACCAACCATTTGTGCGACGCGTTCGTCTGTTTCGGCTCGGCCGCCAGAGTCGCTTCTGCCGTTTCCATTGAATCTCGCGCGTATCTTAATCGAACGCCACCGCGGATGTTAACTTCTTTACAGTGCTTGCCACGAAGTGCGCACCTGCGCCGTCAGCCGCGTGAAGGCGCCAGGCCATTTACTTATTTCTAATGGTGCATGCTGACCACTGGCCGTTAGCGATGGTCAAAATCAGCTATCGGCAGGTTCCGACGGATGCAAATAACCGTGGAGCACTTGCGGGAAGGCGGGATGGGTCAAGCCTTGCAACGCCGCACTTGGAGTGCTATCGGGGAGTCACTGGCCACACGCTGGGGGACCAAACCTTCCCAAGCTCGGGGGATCGATATCGGGACGGATGACAGTGGCGGCACAGTGCTCCCCTAATTTTGTTTAGTTGATTGGCGGCGGGCGTAACAGTGGCATTTTTTATACCAGTATAAAAAATGCCACGAACGCCGCGTATCAGGTGCGGACAAGACCAGCAGCTTGCTAGTTGAGACGGGAGACCTGCTGGGTCAGGCGGATTACGGCCTCGCGCACGTTTTCGGCTGCAGGATGCTCTGGTGCCTGGGTGAGAAAGCTCTGAAAATCGTCGAGCGCAGCCCCGAAGCATTCCATTCGCTCGTAGAGCACAGCTCGTTCGAGCAGCTCTTCGAGCGAGCGCGGGTCGAGCATCAGGATACGGTCGAGGGCCGACAGCACGCGCTGCCAATCGGTACCCTGTGCATAGATATTTTTCAGGTTGCGCAGCATCCGCGCCAGGATCTGCCGTCCGCCTACCGGCTTTAGCATGTCAGGATGCACTTCCACCGGCTGGCGGTAAATCTGCTGCAGCCGGGCACGAATTTCATCAAGGTCGAGAATCGTGCCTTCGTTGAATGGGTCGATGATGAGTTCGCCGCGATCGTCGACCGCCTTGACCAGAAAATGGGTGGGGAACGAGACCCCATAGAGGTTCAAGCCGAGCCGCCGTCCCACTTCGATGTAGAGCACCGAGAGAGAGATCGGTATTCCCAGGCGGCGTTCCAGCACTTCGTTAAGGAAAGAATTGCGGGGGTCACCGTACTGGTCACGATTTCCCTCGAAGCCCTTGCGGGTAAAAAGGAAATCCGAAAGGCTCTGAATTTTTTCGACGGTGCTCTGAGCCGCGCGCATCGCTGGTTCGGCCTCGCGCGCGAGGGCAGCTAATTCATCGAGATATCTTTCCAGGTCAAGCTCTGGATATTCATCTTTGGCAATCAACAACGCGCCGCGCGCCAGAGGAATCGGTTCACGCGCCGCCAGCATGGCGAATTCACGCCGCACATTGTCATTCATACGGCTACCTCTTTAATATCTGCTACCGCCGCTTTACCGAACAGTTATTCCATTTGATGCCCGCCGCTCAAGGCTTGCCGGGCCGATTTCGAGCCTATGCCTCATACGACAAAGCATGCATTCGGCAGCGCACTAAAGACGCCCTCGGAAAACCATTCTTCTCCGTTGGTGTCGAAAGTGCGCAAATCGGGTCATCCCCAAGTGGAAGACAGAGCATCTTCTATCTCAGCCCTCACCAGTGGCTCGGGCTCCCGCGCTCTTGCCGCATCCAGCGCATCCCGCGCGTCAACGTTATCGAAACGGCCGAGCGCCCATGCCGCGTGCGCCCGCACCAGCGTTTCAGGCTCATTATTGAGAGCATGGGCGAGTATCGGTACTGCCGCGGGATTGCCACTATTGCCAAGGGCAATCGTTGCGTTGCGGAGCAGGCCACGCCGTTTCGTTCGTCTGATAGCTGTCTTGCCATAGCGCTGTCCAAAGGCGCTGTCGTCCAGTCGCATCACGTCAGCGAGCGATGGCGCCAGCTCAAAGTTGACAACGGCCGCGCGCGTCGCATCGCCGTTCCAGGGGCAAACTTCCTGGCAAATATCGCAGCCGAAAATCCAATTACCGAGCCGGCCGCGCAACTCCCTCGGAATTGGACCGCGGTGTTCGATCGTCAGATAAGAAATGCACAAGCGTGGCTCTAATTTAAAACCATCAGCCAGCGCCTGCGTCGGGCATAAATCAAGGCATTGGCGGCAACTGCCGCAATGATCACGATAGGGCTCTGACGGGCCCTCGAATTCGATATCGGTGAAGACCTCGGCCAGGAAAAAATATGAGCCACCGTAGCGATTGATCAAATTAGTATTACGCCCGAACCATCCAAGCCGAGCCTCCGCTGCCCATTCGCGTTCAAACACCGGACCGGTATCTACGTATACCCGGGTGATGGATTTAGGACATTCGGCCTTGAGGGCATCGGCGATTAGATGGGCTTTTTTTAGAACGACATCGTGGTAATCAGGTCCCAGCGCGTAAGCGGCGATACGTCCCCGCATTTCCGAACGCCAATCGAGCATCGGTGGCCTTGGTGCAGCGTAGGGATAGGCGAGGCTGACGACGCCGCGCAGGCGCGGATCCAGCGTACGCGGATCGAACCGGCGCTCCGGTTCGCGGCCAAGCCATCCCATCTCGCCGGCCCTCCCTTCCGCGAGCCATTGGAGGAAAAAATCCTCGCGGTCGGCGAGTCGGTTGATTCGTGCGAAGCCGACCAATGCGAACCCCAGCCCTAAAGCGGAATCCGTCACCCTCTTTTCGAGCCGGTGCATCAGATCCGTATCTTAACATCAGTCACTGTGGAACGGGACGGTCCACTGCGATGCAAACGGGCGGCGAGAAGGTTATATTTGATCTAGTTGTTCGACCGATGGATACTTGTCGCCACGTAGCAGTCTCTAGGCAAAAATAAAGAGCACGTAGAAGATTGTCTTCGCCTGGTATAGGGTGATTGTCTTCGCCTACTATAGAGGCGAGGTTTTGAAGGAGGCTTTCTAATGTCTGAGGAACTCCACGAGGGGACCTCCCATGGTAATACTGCGGAACCTGAAGTCCGTCTGCCGGGTCTGAATCTGACTCCGCGGGCGATCCAGGCTGTGCGCAAGATGCATCAAAAAGAGGGGCTCAGCGCAGAGCACGGCTTACGTATCGCGGTGGTCGGCGGCGGATGCTCCGGATTTCAGTACTCGATGAACTTCGACACCAGGAAAGACGGCGACTTGGTGACAGAATTGGACGGCGTGAATGTGTTTGTTGATGAAATTTCGCTGCCGTACATCGGGGGCACCACGCTGGATTATGTCGAGGGATTGCATAACGCCGGCTTTCGTTTCGACAATCCCCGCGCCACACGTACCTGCGGTTGTGGTTCGTCGTTCAGCGCATAAGAAAAGGCTCGACACTGACCGGCATCCAGGCGGCCATTTCCAGAAGCACACTCTACGACCTGCGGTCGCTCGTTGCTAAGCGATGGCACTCGAGTACCACGTCGAGGCTCGCGTTCGTCAGGCGGAGGTGCAGCGGAGCCGAGCTCACCAGGCGGAACGAAGTGCAGCCGAGCAAACGAGTCTGCCGGACGGCCCGCGCGGGTCTGTTGGAGGTGCGCATCTTAGCAAGGAGTCTGCGACGTGCACATTTTGCGTGATCTCGCGGGTAAACGCGTCATCATTACCGGCGCCGCCCGCGGGATCGGGCGAGCAATAGCCCTTGAGGCAGCATCCCGCGGTGCAGACATCGCGTTTAACTATCTCAAAAGCGAACAACAGGCTTGGGAGCTTCGGGATCAAATCGAAGCTCTCGGTGTGCGATGCCCTCGTCTTTAAGCTCGACGTGAGCGACCTTAAGGGCGTGCGCGAAATGGTCAATGGTGTCAAAAAGGAATTTGGTGCGGTCGATGGATTGGTCAACAACGCCGGCCTGACACGCGACAAGCTGTTGATGGCGATGAGCGAAGACGACTGGTCCGAGGTAATCCGCACCAATCTGACCGGCGCGTTTAATTTCGCGCGCGCCGCAATTTTCATGATGATGAAAGCGCGGCGTGGTGCCATCGTTAACATCACGTCGGTAAGTGGCATTGCGGGAATGGCAGGGCAGGTGAACTACTCAGCGGCAAAGGCTGGACTGATCGGGATGACGAAAGCGATGGCCAAGGAAGTGGGCCCGATGGGCGTGCGGGTTAATGCCCTCGCTCTTGGCTTTGTCGAGACCGACATGACCGCATCGTTGGCCGCGCAGCATCGCGCCGCCGCGCTTAACCTGATTCCGCTCGGACGCTTCGGCACCGTGCATGAGGTTGCGCCGATAGCTGCCTTCCTGCTTTCTGATGCGTCGTCGTATATCACCGGCGCTGTTATTCAAGTCGACGGTGGGTTGGCGATGTAACCTGGGTAGCAATTCGCAAGAAAATCTCTTGTAGCTCGCCTTCCGGCGCGGAACAATGGACATCAGGCGCAGCAAAAGCAGAATTGTGTGCCTTGAGTGAACCGAGGCGGAAGCCGAAGAAACGAGTCTGAGAGGTGCGCATCCTTCGGATTCGCGAGCAGACGTGCGTTGACCAGAATGAGTCTGCGGCGCGCGCTTAGTTTGTAGGTATTTAGCGTGGCTGAACGCGAGTCGATATTTTATGAAACCGAGACGCCCCAAGCCTCACGCGAATTAGCTGAACTGCGGACGTCTTTGGATTACCTCCCACCTTTCGAAATCGTACGCCGGCGCGTGATCGACGATTGGCTGGAAGGCCGCATGACCATTGACGCCACGGTCGTCATACGCGTCGGCAACATCGAGGAAACGGAAGCCGCTCGCGGCATTGGCGTAGTGAATGCGCTTGATACCGCACTGCGCAAAGCGTTGATGAAATATTTTCCGTTCCTGGATTCGGTGCGCGTCACTGAGACTTATATGCATGCGAGCGGCGAATCGACCGAGGCTGAAGTGATGTCGGTCAAGAAGTTTTCTGATGGCCACATGGTTTGGGCGACCTTGGCGAAATCAACCAACTCAGTCGAAGCGGGGTGGAAATCGCTGGTCGATGGCTATGAATGGCGCATTATCCAGGAAGCGGCGCGCCGCCGCCGTCAAAGCGATAATCCGAAGCTTTCAAGGCGTTGAAAGCCCGCAAGCGCTACACTGACACAGACATCTCCTCCGCCGAGCGCCGGCGTATGAACCATCGGCGAAGTTCCGGCTTGTGCGGGGCAGCGCTCGCGGGGTAGGTTTATTTGCGGTCCCTCGTGAAGCCGTTCTACATCTTTAACACCCTCGACCGGACTATCGAAGAGTTGCGGCCTGGTAACCCGCCTGAAGTCACGTACTACTCATGCGGACCGACTGTGTATCTGCCGCAGCACTTGGGTAACATGCGCGCCTATGTGTTTGTCGACACGCTCAAGCGTGCGCTTCGCTTCAATGGCTTCGCGGTCCGCCACGTAATGAATATCACTGACGTTGGTCACATGACGTCGGACGAGGACAGCGGCGAAGACAAAATCGAAAAAACCGCCCGTGCCGAGCACAAATCTCCTCGGGAGGTCGCCGACTTCTATATCGCACAATTCAAGCAGGACTGCGCGCGGCTCAATATTGAGCTTCCGGAACCGCCGCTGCTGTGCCGCGCGACTGATCATGTCGGCGACATGATTGGCTTGATCGAAAAGCTTCTGCACAAGGGGTTCGCGTACGTGACTTCGTCGGGAATCTACTTCGATGTCGAAAAGTGGCGCGGCCCGAGACGGCTGGGACGGTTATCACGCCAGAGCCTGGACGAACAGCACGCCGGCCAACGCCTCGAACATTCACCGGACAAGAAAAGCCCCCACGATTTCGCGTTGTGGGTCCTCAACCAGCCCACTCACCTGATGCAATGGGAGTCACCCTGGGGCCGTGGATATCCGGGCTGGCATATCGAGTGCTCGGCGATGTCGATGAAGTACCTGGGCGAAACGGTTGATATCCACTCGGGGGGCCTTGACCATATTCCCGTGCACCACGAGAACGAAATTGCGCAGTCAGAAGCCGCAACTGGGCGCCCCTTCGTACGCTATTTTGTTCACAACGCTTTTCTGGTGGGGATGGAGGGTGCAAAGATCAGCAAGAGCGCTGGCAAATTTCCGGTGCTCGACGACCTGGTGAATGCGGGATTAAATCCGCTGGCCTTCAGGCTGCTCTGCTTAAGCGCGAAGTATCGTTCGGAGCTGGCATTCAGCCTTGAGGCGGTACGCGCGGCGGAGAGCAACCTGGACTACCTGCTTGAATTCGTCAGGAACTTGCCGGAAGCGGCGGCGGATGCCGCCGAGGATAGCGGGTGGGCCTTCGAGTACGCAGACCGATTCCACGACGCGATCAACAACGATCTCAACACCGCACAGGCGCTGGCGAGCACGCTTGAGATGCGTTGCCGAGGGTTATCGGCGTCACGATCATTGCATTTGGAACACGCTTGAAACGTTTCGACCTCATACTGGGATTGAAGCTGGAAGAGCACTTGCAAGAGAATCGCGAAGCCAGGTTTCCGGCCGAGATCCTGCAACTGCGCGACGAGCGCGAGCACGCGCGTAAAGCTCGCGATTTCGGCCGCGCCGACGAGTTGCGCCGCGAAATCGAGGCGCGCGGCTACCAGATACGCGACGGCAAAACCGGGCCTGTCCTGATGCCGAAGCGCCCCACTCCTTGATGATCGAGTATCGCCTCTCCTAGAATCGACGTACTCTCAGGACCGTTTTGCACGAGACGGACGTAACATGCCTATTGAACTCAAAACTTTCGACACTCGCCTCCAGGGAAGCCGCGAAGGCGCGGAAGTGCGCCATCTGGACCCTCATCGAGCTCCCTATTACCTGCCGATCGGCGACGAAATCGGCATTTTCGAAGCAGCCTACAAAGCCCGTCTCCCAGTGCTGCTCAAAGGACCGACCGGCTGTGGCAAAACACGCTTTGTGGAGCACATGGCGCACCATTTGGCATCGCTGCCCGATGGGCCCACCGAACTGATCACGGTCGCCTGTCATGAGGACTTGACTGGTAGCGATCTGGTAGGGCGGTACCTGATTACCGCGGACGAAACTGTCTGGGTCGATGGTCCATTGACGCAGGCGGTGCGGCGGGGCGCGATTTGTTATCTTGACGAGATTGTCGAGGCGCGCAAGGACACCACCGTGTTGATCCATCCGCTGTCGGACCATCGGCGGATTCTGCCCATTGAAAAGCGGGGCGAAACGCTGGACGCGCATATCGGTTTCCTGCTGGTAATTTCGTACAATCCGGGATACCAGAGCATCCAGAAAAACCTCAAGCATTCCACCCGCCAGCGCTTCGTCACGATCGAATTCAATTATCCGCCAGCCGACAAAGAGGTAGAAATTATTGCCCACGAGGCGGGCGTTGACCATGACATGGCCTACCAGTTGGCATTGCTGGGCGAAAAGGTGCGCAACCTGAAGGCGTCGGGATTGGAAGAGGGTGTATCCACCCGCCTGCTGATTTATGCGGGCGAGTTGATTCGCCAAGGTATCGCGCCGCGGCGCGCTGCGACTGTTGCGGTCACGTGGTCATTGACTGATGAACTCGACAGCAAGCGCGCAATCGACGAAGTGGTAAAGGCAATCATGCCCGAGTGAACTAGGCGGAACCCAGTGGAGCCGAGCAAACGAGTCTGCGAGGTGCGCAATATAAGACGGTCACGCGCTTCGACATTTGGGCAAAAGCGGCACGTGAAATCAAAAACTATCGACCTGCGTAGCGACACGGTTACCCTGCCTACGGACGAGATGCGCGAGGCAATTGCCCGCGCCGAGCTCGGTGATGACGTCTATGGCGAGGATCCGACCGTCAACCAGCTTGAACGGATAGCCGCCTCGATGATGGGCAAGGAAGCGGCGATGCTGGTGCCGAGCGGCACGATGGGTAACCTCGCTGCGATGCTAACTCATTGTGCACGCGGCACCAAGGCCTTCCTCGGTTCCCAGGCGCATACTTACGTTTACGAAGCGGGCGGCGCCGCCGCGCTCGGCGGGGTGGTGATGACGCCGATTCAGAACGACTCCGGCGGCGAACTCGACCTTGACCAGTTGCGCGACGAACTCGAACGTCCGCCTGATGCGCATTTCGCGCCGCCCGCATTGGTGGCGCTCGAAAACACTCACAACCTGTGCACCGGCGCGGCAGTGGATTTGTCCCATGCCGCAGCAGTTTCCGAGTTGGCACATGGTCATTCACTTCCCGTACATCTCGACGGGGCGCGGATTTTCAATGCGGCCCTCGCGCTGGAAACCACCGCCGAGAAAATTGCATCGTTTGCCGACTCAGTCTCGTTCTGCTTGTCGAAAGGGCTCGCCTGCCCGGTGGGATCGCTGCTGTGCGGCAGTTCGGATTTCATCGCAAAGGCGCGCCGGATACGCAAGGCTCTCGGTGGCGGAATGCGCCAGGCCGGGATCATGGCCGCGGCCGGAATTGTCGCACTTCACACGATGATCGACCGTCTGGCCGAAGACCATCTGAACGCGCGGGCACTCGCCGAAGCTCTTTCGCTGATAGCCGGGATTGAAGTGCGTCCGGTGAAGCGCCGCACCAATATGGTCGTGTTCGATATCGCTGGCGATGCACAGGCGGCGGCAGTGTTCGCGGCCAGCCTCAAAGAACGCGGGGTACTTATTGGCGCGCGCGGCCCGACTGCCTTTCGCGCCGTGACGCACTATGGAATCAGCCGCAACGACGTTGACCGAGCGGTGGCGGCAGCCTCGGAAGCGGCTGCCGAAGCTTTCTCTTGAGTCAGCAGGCTTGAGGCCTCTCGTGCGTGTCATGCTGACGACTCGTCACCCTGCCATAAGAACGACAGTTAAGCCCGACTTACAGTGAGGCAGCAATCGCTGCTGGCCAACGGCCGAGCAGGTGTCTTCGGTCGCGCGACCTCCTTAACTAGACTGTTGCTTTCGAAAGCGGGCACAGGGTGAAATCGCTTAACGAACTTTTCTCCTTGAAGGGTCATGTCGGACTCGTGACTGGCGCCTCGTCGGGACTAGGCGTCGAATGCGCGCATGCGCTCGCCCTGGCGGGAGCCGATGTTGCGATTGCAGCGCGCCGGGGCGACCGGCTCGAGCGATTCGCGGCGGACCTGACTGAGGGCTATGGAGTTAAAGCCCTGGGTGTTCAGACTGATATCACGTCGGACACCGACCTTGATCGGCTAATGGACACCGTTCAGCGGCAGCTCGGACTCGTCGATATCCTGGTCAACAATGCTGGAGTCTCGCCAACGGGGCGCGCAGAGGCGCTGCCGCGCGCTACCTGGGATGCTGCGCTGGCTACCAATTTGACCGCTCCGATGATGTTGGCGCAGCGCGTCGCACGCCGGCTTATCGAGGCGCGCAAGCCCGGACGCGTCATCAACATGATCTCGATATACGGGTTGGTCGCTAGTTCGATCTATCGGCTATCGGCATACACTGCCAGCAAGGCCGGACTCGCCAATCTGACGCGGCAGCTCGCAATCGAGTGGGCACCGTACGAAATCCTGGTCAATGCGATCGCCCCCGGATGGATTCCAACGGAAGCGACCGAGGCCGGGATGGCGAAGCCGCAAAACCGCGAACGAATGGAAAAAGCGACGCCACTCGGCCGTCTCGGCAAACCGCAAGAGATTCGTGGCGCCGTGATCTACCTCGCCAGTGCGGCTTCGAGCTACGTCACCGGTACGATCCTGTCGATCGACGGCGGCTACGCCGCCTGGTGAAGCTGAATGCCACCCAAATAAAACCACTGATCCGCTGTCTTTCTGAGGCCGCGCTGGTCATCGCCGCGGCTGTGTTGTCAGCGAGAGCTCTTTTCCGTCATCCCGACCGGAGGCTACCGCAGTGGAGGGATCGCGCGCCGTCTTCGAGGCGCATTCATTGATGGTCGCAGTCTGGTCGAATCTTCATTTTCCCACGCTTTGCTCAGGTCCTTAAACATCGGATTCAACGACCTCACCAGCGCCAGTTTCTTGCTCCTATTCCACCGCTCTGCCTCGGTAGCTGGCTTGGGGCCTCCGAGTTGTGCGATTCTCCCATCACATCACCTTGGCTAAGGCGCGGCTGAAATCATGCCAAAGGAAATTGATCTGCAGAATTTCGATCTAGCCAGTATCATTCGCGACGGCGATCATATTGTATGGGGCAGCGGTACCGGCGAACCCGTCCGGCTGATCAACAGATTTCTCGATCAGCGCCATCGGATCGGCCGAACCAGCGTTTTTCTTGGCGGCATCTCATACACTGATACGCTCAAGCCCGAGCACGCCGACGTCGTAACCTTCAGTGGCTTCGGCGCGATGGCCCGACTGCGCGGATTCTGCCGCGCCGGCGCATTACGAGTGATTCCATGTCATTTGTCAGCGCTGTGCGGTTACCTCGAAAACGGGATTATCGGCAGCGACGTCGTCTTGATTAAGCTCAGCGCACCCGACGAATCCGGGAGGTACAGCTTCTCGCTCGAAAATGACTATCTGCAGGCGGCGATGGCGCGCGCCCGGGTGGTCATTGCCGAAGTTAACGACCATTTACCATGGACATATTTCGACGGAAATCTTGAGGCCTCGCGCATCGATTATGCCGTGCATGTCTCGGAGCCAGCTATCGAAGTTGAATCTGCCACCTTTGGCCCCACCGAGAGAAAGATCGCGGAGCACATTAGCAAGTATATCGAGGACGGCTCGACGATAGAGATTGGCATCGGTGCGATACCCGACGCCGTGCTCGCTGACGTCGGCGATCGGCGTGACCTCGGGATTCATTCAGGGCTCATTGGCGACCGCGTCGCGGACCTGATGGAACGCGGCATTATCACCAACGCACGCAAGCCGATCGACACCGGGTTGACGGTGTGCGGTTCGTTGCGCGGAACGCGGCGGCTATACAGATTCGCGCATCGCAATCGCGCGATTCGGTTGTTCACTTTCATGCATACCCATCGGGCCGAAATCCTGAGCCAGCTCGACAATTTTGTCGCGATCAATTCTGCGATTGAGGTCGATCTGACAGGACAAATTAATGCGGAAATAGCCTCGGGCGTGCAGGTCGGAGGAGTCGGCGGCCAAGGCGACTTCCTGCGCGGCGCCAACCTGGCGGCACGCGGACATGCGATCGTCGCGATGCCATCGACGGCGCTGGACGGCAAAGCCAGCCGTATCGTCCCGCGGCTGAGTGGCGTGGTGACCACGGCGCGTAGCGACGCCGATGTGATCGTCACTGAATTAGGCTCGGCCGAGTTGCGCGGTCAGCCGCTCCACGAGCGCGCTCGCCGCATGATTGCGATTGCACATCCTGATTTCAGGGAATCACTCGAACGCGAAGCCCGCGAAATCCAAAAACGTGGCATTTGAACTCTGCCAGCAAAGTAGCCAGTACTGCGCCCTCGACGGATGGCGCTTCGCCCTCACCGCGCATTTTCATCGCTAAGGTCGTCGCGCCGCCGACGCAAACAGCATAGACTGGGCAGCCTGAGACGAAGGGCTCTTTGAAACGGGAGCAGTGCCGCACTCGTCCTTGCAGGTGAGAGGCAGGAGAACGGAGCTTTGCGATTATGACTGCTGAACAAATCTCCAAAGAACTGGAAGCCTTCTACAGAGCCTACATCGCTGCCTTCAATCGCGAAGACATAGACGCGTTTACCGAGTCGTTTGGGTACCCATACGCGTGGATTACCGGCCGTCACGGGCTTGGCCAATGCGCGAATGAAACCGATCATCAGCGCAGCTTCAGCAAGATTATGGCCGACCTCAAAGAGCGTGGATGGGTGCGCTCAGACGTCGATCAGCTCAAGGCCTGGGCATTGGCCGAAGATCTGGCGATGATTCTCGCGGACGTCACCCGCTACAAAGCTGATGGCTCCGTCCTGGAGCGGGTGCGGGCCTGCTACACGGTGCGGCGGGAGACCAAGGATTGGAAGCTGATTACGCTTTCGGAAGTCAAGCCGCCGTTTCTGGGCCCCGGCGACCTCTCGCGCTAAACGAGGCCAACGTACAATTCTCCCAGGCGGCGACGCAACCGCCAGCCTTCCGCAAAATGAGCAGCTGAGCGGTCTCTCAGATTCGCTGTTGCTCAACTGCTAAACCGAGGACCGCGCGCAGTTTGGGCTTCAGCAGTTCAACCAGTCCCGGCTCCCAGCAGATATAATTGTCGGGGATGTCGAGCACTATCACCTTAGCTGCGGAGGCTTCACCAAATCTCTTGCGGATCAGGCGTTGATGGGCCTCCTCCATGACACAAATGATGTCCGCCTCCTCCACCAACTCCACGGTAACTTGATTTTTGGCCCAAGGCTCGGTGCCAGCCGACGCAACCCACATCGGCGCACACATCTCGGCCAGCAGCATGGCGGCGGTAGGACTGCGATCCATATTGCCGGTACAAACCATGAGAACCTTCTTCATGGTTGCTGCGGGGTAGTCATCGGGTGGCGCGGCGCTGCTCCAGTTTGCGCAGGCGTTGATCGTGGTCTTTGGTTTGGACAGTGATGCGATCGTCGAAGCGCTCGAACTTGCGCGCCAGGCCCGCCAACGCCTTGTTGGTCTGCTTCAACCCGGCATCGAGATGCTTTACCAGCGCCTCGGAGGACGATGAAATTTGCTCGCGGACTCCAGCGGCAGCGGCCGGAAGCTCGCGGGCAAGCTTATCGCGGGACGCGGCGATTTCATCGCGGGTCGCCTCGCCGAGGGCAGCAATTTCGTCAGCCACTTGCATACGTAATTCGCGGTTCGCCGCTGACACTTGCTGCTCTAGAGACTGACGCGCTTGCGCGGCGGCGGCCTCGAACCCTTGCTCGAACTGAATCCGCGTGGAGGCTAGTTGTTCGCGGAATTCCACACGAGTAGCGCCAACCATCTCGCCGAGCCGAATCATTTCAGCTCCGAGGTCGGCACGGTTGGCGGCGCTAGTCGCACGATTTTCTGCAATGCGATCCGACAAAAACCGAATCAAACGGCCAACTTCGGTGAATTGTCCGACCATTTCTTCGCGCAGCGCGTCGATCCTGCCGCCGAAACCGGTGACGGCTTCGAGCACCAATTCGAAGCGCGCGCCCAATTGCTCGAGCAACGCCCCCATCCTGGCATCCGCTTCGTCAGCCACCGCATCCTCCATGGATCGTATAAGCGGGTCGATCGTTACTTATTGTTTCCCTAACGCTCGGCTGTGCGCTCGCCCAATAGGCCCTTGCGGGCCGTCCGGCAGGCTCGTTTGCTCGGCTGCACTTCGTTTCGCCTGGTGAGTTCGGCTCGGCTTCATTTGGCATAGCGCCCTTGCGAAGACTCCGTTTGGGGTGAGTGAAGAGTGCAGAGAAGCCATCTAGCGCACAAGGTTGAAGATTCGCGACCAGCGGACATCGTAAAAGCAGCTCAACGCGGAAAGCTCGTCGGCGCACGACCAGTAAATGAACATCGCGCGACCTTCAATGGCGTCGCGCGTAATCGGTCCCCAGAACCGGCTGTCGTAGCTATGGTCGCGATTATCACCCATCATGAAGTATTGATTAGGCTCCAGCTTCCGCGGTGCCATGTAATCCGCCTCCGAACCGGGCAGCCGCTCTGCCAACGATTTTTCGAACTGGGCGTGCGGATCCGGGACGCGTTGGCCGTTCAGATAGAGCATGCCAGCCCTGACCTCGACCGTGTCACCCGGAATTGCCACCACCCGCTTGATAAAATCTTTGGTACGATCCTCCGGAAATACAAATACGACAACATCGCCCCGCCGTACGGGTTCTATCGGGAACAGATATTTGCCATAAGGAATCGCACTGGAAAAAAGTGTTAGCCCGAAAATAGAATCCGGCAACCTGAGGCCGTAATCGAGCTTGTTGACGATAATGTGGTCGCCGACCAGCAGAGTCCGCTCCATCGAACCCGACGGAATTTTGTAGGCCTGGATAAAGAACGTGCGCAGGATGATCGCCAGAATAAGGGCGACGCCGAAGGCCTCGGCATATTCACGTAATGCCGATTTTTGCGATTTCGAGGTGGGCGAAGGCGCCGTTGGCTGCGGTTTGGCAATTTTGCGAACTGGCTGGGCCACGCGAACTGCTACTCCCCGATCTTCAGCAGAGCGAGGAACGCCTCCTGCGGGATTTCGACCCGTCCAACCTGCTTCATGCGTTTTTTGCCTTCCTTCTGCTTTTCGAGGAGTTTGCGCTTGCGCGTGATATCCCCGCCATAGCACTTGGCGGTAACGTTCTTCCTTAACGGTTTGACGCTTTCCCGCGCAATAACTTTGATCCCAATCGCGGCCTGAATTGCCACTTCGAACATCTGGCGAGGTATCAATTCACGCATTTTCTCGCACAACGCCCGGCCACGCTCGTAGGCCTTGTCGCGATGGACGATGATGGAGAGCGCATCCACCACCTCGCCGTTGATACGAATGTCCAATTTAACCAGATGCTCCGGGCGGAAGTCCAGAAACTCATAGTCTAACGAAGCATAGCCGCGCGACACCGATTTGAGGCGGTCATAGAAATCGAAAACGATTTCCGCGAGCGGCATTTCGTAGTGCAGAATTACACGCTGATGGCCAGCGTAACGCAAATCACGCTGCACCCCGCGGCGTTCTTCACACAGCCGCATCACCGCCCCCAAGTAGGTCTCCGGCAAATGAATCTCGACGAGGATGAACGGCTCTTCAATCGCCTCGATTTCATTCTCGGGCGGCAACCGGGCGGGATTGTCCACCACAATCGTTTCACCTGAGGTGGTTCGTACTCGATAGGCGACTGTTGGAGCTGTCACCACCAGGTTCAGACCAAACTCCCGCTCCAACCGTTCCTGCGCGATGTCCATGTGTAACAGGCCCAGAAAGCCCGCCCTGAATCCGAATCCCAGCGCTTGCGAACTTTCGGGTTCGCAGATCAGGCTGGCGTCGTTCAGCCTCAGCTTTTCAATTGCTTCGCGTAGCGCACCATATTGGTTGGCTTCGGTAGGATACAGACCCGCGAAGACCATCGGCTTCAACTCTTTGAAGCCCGCCAGAGGTTCGACCGCGGGGCAATCGGCATCGGTAATGGTATCGCCGACACGCATGTCGGCAACGTCCTTGACGCCGGCTACTATAAAACCAACTTCACCCGCTCCGAGCATCTCTGTGGGCTGTTCATGAGGGGTGAAAAAGCCCAGCCGCATCAATTCGCCAAGTTTGCCGGTTCCCATCATCCTGGCCCTCATACCGCGGCGCAATTCGCCGTCGAACACCCGTACCAGGCTGATAACGCCTTCATAGGCGTCGTACCAACTGTCGAAAACCAGTGCACGCAGGGGTTTGGCATTGTTCGCCGGCGGTGCTCCGATGCGCGTGACCACAGCTTCCAGGACCTCATCAATCCCGATCCCCTCTTTGGCGCTGGTCAGCACGGCGTTTGAGGCGTCGAGGCCGACAATCTGTTCAATGTCGTTGCGAGTATGCTCGACGTCTGCGCCTGGCAGATCAATTTTGTTGATGACCGGCACGATTTCGAGCCCGTGGTCGAGCGCCATGTAGACGTTGGCCAGGGTTTGCGCTTCGACCCCCTGGCTGGCGTCAACCACCAGCAACGCACCTTCACATGCGGCCAAGCTGCGGGAAACCTCGTAAGCGAAATCGACGTGACCGGGGGTGTCGATCAGATTGAGGACATACGTTTTGCCGTCTCTGGCGTTGTAGTTGAGCCGCACCGAGCGCGCCTTGATGGTAATTCCACGTTCGCGCTCAAGCTCCATCGAATCCAGGAATTGCTCCTTCAGCTCACGCTTGCTCAGCGCTCCGGTACGTTCGAGCAGGCGATCGGCAAGGGTCGACTTGCCGTGATCGATATGTGCGATGATCGAAAAATTACGAATCAGTTCCGATGAAGTCATCTAGTGTCAGTGCAGCGCCGCCAATGATTGTTTATCATAACATCCGGCAAGCCGCCGGGTGTGCGGTTAAGCAGCTAGAGCAGAGATGCAAACGAGCCGGGAGCCTTTGCGATTGGATCTCGTTGTTCGCGTTCTTCCCCTGGTCTTCGCGAAAGATCAAGATTCAAGATTCGATTTGAACGACTCGAATATTCGCTTTAATCACTCGTCCAGCCCCGGCTGCGCGCGGGCCTTCGGCGCGCCAGAACTTCGGCTCCGAGCTGGGTTTCGTTTCGGCACGTGGCTCTCTTCCTGTCATATAGGGCGGCGGCCGATTGAGTAATATCTGAATTCCAGTGCTTTCATCAGCCCCGGGTCGTACAGGTTGCGGCCGTCGAAAATCACCGGTTGCTTCAATTCAGCCTTGATCCGCTGGAAATTCGGATGGCGGAACTCGTTCCATTCAGTGAGAATGATGAGCGCGTCGGCCTGTGACAGCGCTTCGTAATTGGTGCGATGGTAGCTGACGCGCTCGCCAAAGATGCGCCGCGCATTTTCCAGCGCTTCGGGATCATGCACCTGCACCCGCGCATGCGCTTTTAGTAATTCCTCGATTACGACCAGCGACGGTGCTTCGCGCATATCGTCAGTGCGCGGCTTGAACGCAAGTCCCCATATTGCCAAGGTATGTCCACTCAAATCAGGACCGAAATGCTGCTTGACGCGCTCGACTATCAGCCGTTTCTGCTGATCGTTCACCTGGTCACTCGCCTTCAACATGGTGAATTCGAGCTGATGCTCGGCGGCGCTGTGGACCAGCGCCTGCACATCTTTGGGGAAGCACGAACCTCCATAACCGACTCCGGGAAACAGGAACTGTGAACCGATTCGCCGGTCGGCACCCATCCCGCGCCGTACGTCATTGATTTCGGCGCCGACCGCTTCGCACAAGTTCGCCATCTGATTGATAAATGAAATCCGTAGCGCGAGCATCGCGTTGGAAGCGTACTTGGTCAGTTCAGCCGAGCGAGGATGCATTATCAGGATAGGGTTATCGGTACGCACGAAGGGGGCATGGATTTCACGCAGGATAGCGGTGGCCTGCTCGCTGGAGCTGCCAATCACCACCCGGTCGGGCCGCATAAAGTCTTCGACTGCGGAGCCTTCCTTGAGAAATTCCGGCACCGAGCAAACGTCGATTCGCGAGTTGGCGATCCGCCTGACTCGCTCGCGCACCCGATCGTTGGTCCCGACCGGCACCGTGCTCTTGACCGCAATAATGTGATAACCCATGGCCGCACGCGCGATATCCTCCGACACGGTCAGCACGCCGCTCAAATCCGCGGCGCCGTTTGAACTCATCGGCGTGCCCACCGTCACGACTGAGACCATCGATCGCGCAACTGCATCAACCAGATCGCAGGTAAAGCTTAGCCGCCGCTCCTTAATATTGCGCTTTACCAGCTCCTCCAGCCCGGGCTCGTAGATCGGGATAGTGCCGGCCGCGAGCGCCTCGATGCGCGAGCGGTCGATATCGACACAGATCACCTCGTTCCCGCTTTCCGCGAAGCAAGTTCCACTCACCAGTCCGACATACCCTGTCCCAACCACCGCGATATTCATGGATTGGTCAGAATTCCTCCTTGATCACGTAGATTGGCTTTCCCTGGGATTCGTGGTAAGTGCGTGCGAGCATCTCACCAATCAATCCGATACTGACCAGTTGCACTCCCACCACGACCAGCAGGATCGCGAGCAGGAGCGCCGGCCGCCGGCTCAACGAATAGCCCAACACCACTTTCTCGAATACCAGTATAGCGGTCCATAGCGTGCCAATCCCGCCAATCAGCAGGCCGATCAAGCCGAATACTTGGATTGGCCGAGTCGAGTACCCAGTCAGGAACTTGACCGTCATCAGGTCCAAAAGTGTCCGCACGATACGGCTCGGACCGTATTTCGACGTCCCTGCCCGGCGTGGGCGGAAGTTGACCATGACCTCGACGATCCGTGCACCCTGTTCGGCCGCAATCGCCGGCACGAACCGATGCATCTCGCCATACAACATCAGTCGCCGGGCAAGGTCGCCACGATAGGCCTTGAGCGTACACCCATAGTCATGTAGCTCGACGCCGGTCATCCGCGAGATCAGCGCATTAGCGGCAATCGACGGCAGGCGGCGGCTAAGCGTCGCGGCCTTCCAACGTTCGGTGCGCCAGCCGCTGGCGAGGTCATAACCCTCATCGATTTTGGCAATCAGTCGCGGTATATCTGCCGGGTCATTCTCGCCATCACCATCGATCGCAACCACGATTGTGCCGGTGGCATGCTGTAAGCCGCACGCCAGAGCCGCGGTCTGACCCGAATTACGCGCCAACCGCATCACGCGAACATGACAATCGCGCGCCTTGATCTCGCGCAGCACCTGCACCCCGCCATCGGTGCTGCCGTCGTTGACGAAGATTAACTCGTACGAGCGCTTCAGCCGCTGCATCACGTGGTCGAGTTCGTCGTGCAGCGGAGCCAGGTTGTCCCGCTCGTTAAAGAGCGGAACAACTACTGAGACATCCATCGCGAATAGTGCGAGTCGGTCAATTCGATGAAGGCCCGGTAGCGGCGCTCGATATCTTCCCAGGTTAACGCCAACAGCGGTTCGATTGAAAACTTCTCGACCACGAACGACCCTAACACACTGCCATAAATCACCGCGGTCCGCAGGGCCGATTCGTTCATCCGGCCGCTGCGCGCCAACCATCCCATAACACCGGCAGCAAACGCGTCACCGGCGCCGGTGGGATCCAACACCTCCTCGAGCGGCCATGCCGGCACGGCGAACATCGAATCGGGGCTGAACTGCAGCACGCCGTACTCGCCGCGCTTCACCAGAGCAATCTGGGCGCCCATTTTGAGGATAGCGCGGCCCGCCTTGACCAGGTTGTGCTCGCCGCTGAGCAGCCGTGCCTCTTCGTCGTTGACGGTCAGAATATGAATCCGCGGCATCAGCCGGACGAAGCCGGGAAGGTCGTTTTCGATCCAGAATTTGATCGTATCGGCCGCCACAATTCGAGGACTGAAGACCTGCGAGAGCACATGCTCCTGCAGCTGTGGTGAGATGTTGGCGAGAAACACGAAATCGGCCCGGCGCTGATCGGGCAGCAGCTCGGGCATGAAATCTCCGAACACCCCCAATTCGGTCACTAATGAATCGCGGACATTCATGTCCTCGTGATAACGCCCATGCCAGTGGAAGGTTTTGCCCGGACGGGAGACGAGTGCACGAGTGTCGATACCACGTTCGACGAACAGACGCCGGTCCTCTTCGCGGAAATCCTGGCCGACTGCGGCGACAATACTGACCGGACCAAAAAAGCGCGCGCCCAGCGCGAAATAGCTCAGCGAACCGCCGAGCGCGCCGGTCACAGTGCCATGCGGAGTCTCAATTGTGTCGTACGCGACGGCGCCGACTGCGACAATGCTCATATTGACCGGCAGCTTCCTCCCGCAGGTTGTTGGAACATCTTTTTCTCAGTTCAGGTATTTGCCGATAATTGGCCGCAGGCGCGCGGCTGTTTCCGCCGGAATAGTCGCACGCTCGGTTATAATCGCGCCCTTGAGGGCATCGCCGCAGCCGCACTCGCGCCGGCGGTTCGGTAGCAGCCGTGCCAGATTACAGATCGCCTGCTGCGCAACGGCAACGTTGAGCTTCATCACTCGCAAAATCTCACCGATATCGACTGCCCCTACGGACTGATGCCAGCAATCATAATCAGTCACGAGCGCCAGCACTGAATAACAAAGCTCGGCTTCACGCGCGAGCCGCGCCTCCTGCATCGCCGTCATACTGATAACGTTGACGCCCCAACTGCGATAGAGATTAGATTCGGCGCGAGTCGAGAACTGCGGTCCCTCGATACAAAGATAGATCGCATTCTCGTGCACCTTGGCACCCGCCGAGCGGGCAGCATCGGTTAGGTCACGGCTAAGATGGGCGCAGACGGGATCCGCAAGCGAGACATGGGCGACGATGCCATCGCCGAAAAAAGTCGGACGCCGTTGGTAAGTGTGATCGACGAATTGGCTCACCACTGCGAAATCTCCTGGCGCAATATGCTCTTTCATGCTGCCCGCGGTGCTGACCGAAACCAGATGCTTGACCCCGAGCTGTTTCATTCCATAGATATTCGCCCGATAGTTCAGCTCGCTCGGCAGAATCCGATGGCCGCGCCCGTGACGCGACAGGAAGATGACCTCGGTATCGCCCAGGTGGCCACGATAATATGCATCTGACGGCGCGCCGAAGGGCGTGGTCACCTCAACCTTTTCGACCAGTTCCAATCCGTCAATTTGGTAAAAGCCGCTGCCGCCAATAACCCCGAGTACGGTGCTCGCCATTAGAACCTTTCCCTTAACCCCTCTCCATTCAGGGGAGGGGAATTCGTCTGCCTTCCTCTGAAGGAGAGCTAGTACTAAGTTGCGTAAATCCGCGTAAGGTTCGTGGCGACGGAATAGGACTGCAATCCCTCCCCCTGACCAGGGGAGGTTAGGTGGCGGTTCTGCCGGCGGTCCATAGTGGCCGTGCCGCCAGAATCTCCCTGATGTAATCATTTTGTCCATTTATTCACAGGCAGCAGGCAACCCCCACCCCGCCCTCCCCCTGGTCAGGGGGAGCATCAAAGGCGCCACGTCGTACAAACAACCCGAACATGCCCAGTCGACAACCCAAACCCTTGTTGCGCGAAATCATGCAATTAACCGCTAGGGAGGGGGTCTCTCCTCAATTCTCAATTCTTGCTCTCTCAGCGTAGAGTTGGCCGCAGGCTGCGGCGATATCCTGCCCCCGGCTCTCACGAACCGTCGCGGTCAGACCACCCCGAAGCAAAATCGCTTGAAATTCCTCCACTTGTACGCGGGCACTCGGTCGGAAAAGAGCTCCGGCGAAAGGATTGAAGAAGATCAGGTTCACTTTGGCCTTGAGTGGTGCGAGCATCGTGAGCAGGCGGCGAGCATCTTCTGGTGAGTCGTTGACCCCGCTCAGCATCACGTACTCGAAAGTGATCCGGCGCCGGCGGCTCAGGGGCAGCCGGCGGCATGCGTTGAGCAACTCGATCAACGGGTAGCGACGATTGATGGGAATTAGCCGGTCACGCAATTGGTCCGATGTGGCGTGCAATGAGACTGCCAGATTCACCGGGAAATCGGCCAGCAACCGCTCCATCATCGGTATCAGTCCAACGGTCGATACAGTGATCCGCCTGGGAGAAATCGCCAGCCCCCACTGGGCGGTCATTATGGTCAGGGCACGAGCAAGCCGCACGTAGTTCGCCAGCGGCTCGCCCATACCCATGAAGACATAGTTCGTCAGACGCTCGCCGTTCGCACATTCGGGTTTTGCCGCGAGAATCTGTCCAAGGATCTCGCTTGCGGCGAGATTGCGATGCAGACCCATGCGAGCGGTCGCGCAAAATTGACAGCCCATCGCGCAGCCGGCCTGACTCGAAATGCAGAGGGTCGTCCGATCATCCGTCGTCGGGATGATGACACTTTCGATTTCTGCGCCGTCATCGAGCCTAAGCAGGAGCTTGCGAGTGCCGTCCGCCGCGCGTGCCACGCGCGAGAGCGATAAGCAGCCTATACTAAAGTGTTGCTTGAGGTGTTGACGAAGGCGCGCCGGAACGTCGCGCATGACGTCAGCCGAGCGGGCGTCATGCACCCATAACCAGCGCATCACCTGGCGCACGCGATACGGAGCTTCGCCTGCACCGGACACCACCTGCTCCAATTCGGCGAGGGTCATGTCGCGAAGATCGCGCACGCCCGAGCCGGATTGCGCCAAGGTTTCAATGTCAGCGGCTCCCGCCACGGTCGCTAATTGTAACAGGAGGGGAGACCCTGGCTAAAGCCTGTTTGTCGAACAGGATTTTGGCGCCTTCGCTCCCGAATGGCTCAGGTTCTTCGCGCGGCAAATCGCCGCAGTGAACCGCAGACGGTGTTCCAAGGCCAAATCAACGCGTCAATTTGACCATAGGCCGCCCGTGCGCAGGTACAATAGGTAGAGAAGCTCGTACGCGAAATACGCAAAAATGCATAGCAGCACCAGCTCATCGAGCAGCAGGACGGTCCGCTTCATTATGCTGTCGTGCAGCATTCGCCGCACCAGCCATCCGACGAACCAGAACAGTACGACAGCTGCGACTATCGCGCTTGCATGATGGGTGAGGAGCTGGATCGCTTCGAAATTGATCCACCCGGTGAGTCCGGCGGGCGCCCCGTGAGAGCCAACCGCGTGCTTGAACGGCATCACATTCCGATGCTGTCCGAATTAGGACACTCGGGGCGGGAAATTAGGACAGTGGACTATTGTCCTTCGTCTGAGAAGGTTTCTCGAATGAGCCGTTTAAAACCTTTTCTAAAGTGCTCCACCTGCTTAAGGCCGAGGAGTGTCATAGTGGCGGTAACGGAGCCGCCTAAGCACCAGCTGGTAACGAAAATCATTGCCTCGTCCCGAGAGAAATTCCCTAATGTAGACATATCGTCCAAGTGTTCCGAGGCAGCAAGCATCCAAACCTAACCCCGCCCCGTTCTTTGGGCATAGGTAGTAAGTTGCGTAAATCCGCGTTGGGCTCGTGGCGACGGAATAGGACTGCAATCCCTCCCCTGACAGGGGGGTTAGGTGGGGTTCTGCCAACGGAACATGCGAAGCCGGCTGACAGAATTCCTTTGCTGCGCGCCATCATGCAACAGCCGCTCCGCCAGAATTTCCCTGATGTAGTCATTTTGTCCATATATTCACAGGCGGCAGGCGGGCAACCCCCACCCCGCCCTCCCCTTGGTCAGGGGGATCAAAGGCGCCACGTCGTACCAACAACCCGAACATGCCAAGTCGAGAACCCAAACCCTTGTTGCGCGAAATCATGCAACAACCACTAGGCGGAGTATGGGCCCTAAGGCTGTTGACGCTTCCGCGGCGGGCGGTATCGCCCGTTGGCGTAGCGCATTAAGATCCGCAGCCCGGACATCCGCGACGATCGTCTCTCCTGCGCTTTATTTGCCGGTCTGGATTTCCGCCGCACTGAAGAAAAAAGGGATCTCGACCGCGGCGGTTTCGAGAGCATCCGACCCGTGTACCGCATTCTTCTCCACGTCGACGCCGAGATCCTTGCGAATCGTGCCGGGTGATGCTTTGAGGGGATCGGTGGCGCCCATTAGCTCACGCCAACGGGCAATCGCCTGCTCGCCTTCCAGCACCCCGACCGTGACCGGTCCTGACGACATGTAGGTGCAGAGCGAGGCATAGAATGGCCTCTCTTTGTGAACCTGATAGAACTGCTCTGCCTGCGCGCGGGTCAATAGCATCAACTTGAGCGCGCAGATTCGCAAGCCGGACGCCTCAATTCGCTTCAGGATCTCCCCCGTCAGATTACGGCTCACGGCGTCGGGCTTGATGATCACAAGAGTACGTTCTAATGACATTCCGAAATTCCACCGATATGACCTGTTTTGTCGTTCTGAGGGGTCTTCGCAAAAAACACGAAGGCCGAAGATTGGTTAATCGCGCTCGACAGCTCAACCACATTATGCAGCGGCGCGGTCAAGCGTGCGCTTCATGGTGATACCGAGTTCGGCCGGACTCATGGCAACCTCGATGCCGGCGGCCTTCAGCGCCGCGATCTTATCGGCCGCGGTTCCGCGCCCGCCCGAGATAATCGCACCTGCGTGGCCCATCCGGCGGCCCTTGGGCGCGGTCTGCCCGGCAATGAATGCAACTACCGGTTTACGCATGTTTTGCTTGACAAACTGCGCGGTCTCTTCCTCGGCCGTGCCGCCGATTTCCCCAATCATTATGACCGCCTTCGTCCCAGCGTCCTGATCGAACAGCGCGAGCACATCGATAAAGCCGGTTCCGATGATTGGGTCGCCGCCGATACCAACGCAGCTCGATTGGCCGATTCCAAGCTGGGTTAGTTGGTAGACGGCCTCGTAGGTGAGCGTGCCTGAGCGGGAAACCACGCCGATATCACCAGGCTTGTGAATATAACCTGGCATAATTCCAATTTTGCATTCCCCGGGCGTGATCACCCCAGGACAATTGGGGCCAATCAGGCGGGTTGTGGTGCCACGCATATAGCGTTTCACCTTGACCATATCGAGGACCGGCACACCTTCAGTGATGCAAATCACCAATTCAATCCCGGCGGCGGCGGCTTCGAGCATCGCATCGGCGGCAAACGGCGGCGGCACATAGATTACAGTCGCATTCGCGCCGGTCGCGTTGCGCGCCTCCTCGACTGTGTCGAAAATCGGGATACCCTCAAATTCGGTACCACCCTTGCCCGGCACCACGCCTCCCACCATTTGCGTGCCGTATTGCTTGCATGCGCGAGTATGGATCTGGCCGGTTGCGCCGGTAATTCCCTGCGTTAGAACACGGGTTTCCCTATTTACGAGAATACTCATTTGTATCTACGTCTTCTCTCATCGAGCGGCTATCGTGAAACACGAACCATGACGATCGCGCCTAACCTCCCCTGGTCGGGGCGAATGACTACCCGCATACGGCCGCCGATCCTGCGCGTCGCGAGCCCATAGTCTGCAAAACTCTACGCGGGGCGGCTTACGCCGATGGCCTCGACTACGCGCCTGGCCGCATCGGCCATATCGCTCGCGGCGATCACCTTGATGCCGGAATCCTTGAGGATTTGTTTTCCTTTGTCGACGTTGGTGCCTTCCATCCGGACGACCAGCGGCACCTCGAGCTTGACTTCGCGAGCGGCATCGACCACCCCTTGCGCCAATACGTCGCACAACATGATGCCGCCGAAAATATTGATCAGAACGGCTCGCACGCGCTGGTCGGAGAGCAGGATGCGGAAAGCGGCAGAGACCTTCTGTGAATTCGCGCCACCGCCGACATCGAGGAAATTAGCGGGTTCGGCGCCGTAGTATTTCACAATGTCCATCGTCGCCATCGCCAGTCCCGCGCCATTCACCATGCATCCAATGTTGCCGTCAAGATGAACGTAGCTGAGGTCGAATTTGGCCGCCTCGGTCTCGGCAGGATCTTCCTCATTCGGATCACGCAACTCACGAATGTCGGGATGCCGAAACAGTGCGTTATCATCGAACGACAATTTTGCATCGAGGCAAACCACGTTGCCGTCCTTGGTGAGTACCAGCGGATTAATCTCGATCAGTGACGCGTCCGTTTCGATGAAGGCCCGATAAAGCGAATTCAGCAGTGCGCCAAATTGTCCAACTTGCTTGTCACGCAGGCCAAGCGCGAAAGCGAGTTTACGGCTCTGAAAGCCAGCCAGCCCGATAATTGGATCAATCGGCTCGGTTAAAATCTTGTCGGGCGTTTTGGCGGCGACTTCTTCGATTTCCATTCCGCCCTCGGTGCTGGAGATAACTGCGACACATTCGGCCTTGCGGTCAACCACCATACCGAGATAAAGCTCGCGCGCGACGTCACCGGCCTGTTCGACATAAACTCGCCGCACGACCCGTCCCTGGGGACCGGTCTGATGGGTGATCAGCGGCTGGCCGAGCAATTTGCCGGCAAATTCGCTCGCTTCACGCGCGCTCGATACCAGCTTTACGCCGCCTGCCTTGCCGCGTCCGCCCGCATGAATCTGCGCTTTCACCACGCCCTTGGGCGCTCCCAACGATGAGAACGCCTGCGCCGCCTCGGCTGCGGTTGAGGCAGGTTGACCCTTGGGAACGGGCGCTCCGAACCGGCTGAGAATCTGCTTGGCCTGGAATTCATGAATATTCATTGTTTTTAGCGACTATCCTTATTCACACCTCGCCGTCTCGTCTGCCCGCCTCCGTCCGCGACAATCTTTTCCAACAGCATGTGCTCGCCAGGAGACAACTTGCTTGAATATTGCTCGTCTCTGGTTCCTAAGCGGCAAGCACCTTATCCATCGCCTCTACCAGTTCGCGCACGTGTGCAACCGACGATTCGAAGGCTTTCTTTTCGGCCGCGGTCAACTCGATCTGGATAATCTTCTCAACGCCGCCGGCACCGATTACCACTGGCACCCCTGCGTAAAGGCCGTTCACGCCATATTCGCCTTCCAGATAGGCAGCGCATGGCAGCACTTCCTTCTTGTCGAGCATATAAGCTTCGACCATGCGGAAGACTGCAGTACCGGCGGCGTAGTATGACGAGGTTTTCATCAACTCGACGATCTCGCCACCGCCATTACGCGTGCGCTGTTCGATTTGGTCGAGCCGGCCTCGATCAATGACCCGTTCGATGGGAACGCCGCCACAAGTGGTGTAGCTTCGCACCGGCACCATGTCGTCGCCATGTCCACCCAATACCATCGCATTCACGCTATCCACCGACACTCCCAACTCGTGCGCGAGGAATGTCCGATAACGGGCAGAGTCGAGCACTCCGGCTTGGCCAACTACGCGGTTTTTGGCGAACTCAGTTACGCGCTTGACCTGGGTCACCATCGCGTCGAGCGGATTGGTGACCACAATCACGAACGCATTCGGCGCGACCTCGCGGATAGCGTTGCTCACCTCATTCATCACTCCGGCGTTGATCTTTAGGAGGTCATCACGGCTCATGCCCGGCTTGCGCGGCGATCCCGAAGTGACGACGCAGCAGTCAGCACCTTCGATGGCCTTGATATTGGTGGCACCGCTGACGTCAACGTCAATCCCGAGCACGGGGCCGGATTCGAGCATATCCAGCGCTTTGCCCTGGGGCAGGCCGTCGATAATGTCATAGAGGACGATATCGCCTAGGCTGCGGAGAAAGCACAAATGGGCACAAGTCGCGCCGACGTTGCCGGCGCCGATGAACGCTATCTTCTTTCGCTTTGACATGGCGATTCTCGCAGGCTGCAATTAAATAGCAGTCAACTGCTCCGCTGTGAAGATGACAAAAAACTGGCAGGACATAAACTGCCGGGCCGGGAAACCAGCGCCCGATGACTATTTGACCACGTTGACCGGGACTGTGGTAACAAAACAATTGGGCTAAAACAAATCTGGAGGGAAGACTATGCCATCCGACATCGAAGCGCGCGTAAAGGAACTCGAAGCGAAGGTGCAGGAATTAACCGATCGCGAAGCGATTCGCGACCTCCGCTACCGTTACCATGAGTACGTCAACGAAGGGAAATTTGCTCAAATTCCAGCTCTTTTTACCGACGACGGCGAACTGGATTTTGCCCATCTAGGCAAGGCTAAAGGTCCAGATGAACTTAAGCGCTTCTTCGGCGCACTGAACGAATCACGCGCGGAGGCTGGTAACCGGCCGCGCATCACCTGGGTCAAACAGTTCATCCACAACCATATCGTTCACGTCCGTGGCGATACCGGCGATGGTTTTGCGTATCTCGAAGCCAAGCCGATTTTTAACGGCGAGGCATTCCTGGTAGCGGCGCGCTATGACGACGAATACGTCAAGCGTAACGGTGAGTGGAAGTTCAAGAAAATGTCACTCGTGCCTTATTTTATGGTGCCGTTCAAAGAGGGCTGGGCGCAGGAAGACCGCATCAAGATGCGCACGCACTAGAGAGCGAAAAGCCGGAGGGGCGTGGTTCAGTTCCACCTGAGCTCCTCCGCGCGCTCCGCACCCGCCACTCAATTGTACGTGAGCCGTCTCGCGTGAAGCCCAAGCCGGCAGCGGTGCCAGACGATACTACCGGCTTCGCACTGCCTGCGCGCGGCCGCAGGCTTCGCCGGCTCGCTCGATCAGGTCTGCGACTCTGGTATGTTCAGCGGCCCAATCAAACCGCGAATGGCGCAGCTCCGATCTCACACCATCCTTTGCTTCGCTTGCCTTTGCTTCGCTTGCCGCAGACGCGAGGTGCGGATAGCAGCGCGCGTCGAATTCGTGAACAAACCTGTTCAACTCCCGTGGCAGCAGCACCGCCCATCCGTTCCACATTCCGCATGGGCGCGCGACGTCCCACACTCGGGCGAGCCTGCAAGCCGCGCGGTAATGGAGCAGGAGTGCGTAAGCCCGGTCCTGATCGTCCACCAGCACTTCCACGCCCAGGCTGCGACCCAGCACACATTTTCGGGAGGTTTCAGGAATGCCTCTGGGCAGTTTTCGGAGCGGCGGCATTTCCAGCACGACGCGCGCCTTGTTTACCAACTCCAGGATCACTGAATCTGGATTTTGCTCTGGAGATAACACTTTGTCAGCGCCCAACAAATCTGGCTCGGCCCGTGCTTGGTGTCTTTTACCTGGTGCAGAGGAAGAAAATTTGAGTTCGCGATGGAGAAAAAACCGTCAAGCAGCGCGGCGCCTTGGTTAATTCTCGCATACCCCCTATCTATGTATATTAGAAAAAAGTCCGCATATTAGAAGTCCACGATACCGAACTGCCCGGTGTCCGGTGCGGCTCGATGGTCGAAATCAGTCAGTAGGCAAAGGGAGTTGCCACCAAGTGGGGGGCGGCGAGGCCGCGCCGACCATTTCATACTGCTTTATTCGGAATGAATACTAGCTTGGAGCGCCTTCTAGCCTTGTCCCAGGCTAATGCCCGTGAAGGTTGAGCTTACATGTTCTCGATAATTGCCTTGCCGAATTCGGAGCACTTAAGCAGCTTGGCGCCGGTCATCAGGCGCTCAAAATCATATGTAACGGTTTTGTTGGCGATGGTCTTCTCAATGCCGCGAATAATCCCGTCCGCCACCTCCTGCCATCCAAGATGTTCGAACATCAGGACACCAGACAGAATCACCGAACCCGGATTGACTTTATCCTGATTGGCGTATTTCGGAGCGGTGCCATGCGTCGCCTCGAAGATTGCGTGGCCCGTTACATAATTGATATTCGCGCCAGGTGCGATTCCGATACCCCCAACCTGCGCTGCCAAAGCATCTGACAGATAATCACCGTTCAGGTTCATCGTCGCGATTACGTCAAATTCGTCGGGACGCGTCAGGCATTGCTGAAACGTGATATCCGCGATGTTGTCCTTGACCAGGAGCTGTCCGGACGGTGGATTACCTCCGCAATCGTCCCATCCGATTGCTCGACCCTTGTATTCGCGCCGGGTGAGCTCATAGCCCCAATCGCGGAAGGCGCCCTCGGTGAATTTCATGATATTGCCTTTGTGTACGAGGGTAACGCTCTTGCGCTTGTGCGAAATGGCGTAATCCAGCGCAGCCCGAATGAGCCGCTCTGAACCTTCGCGCGAGATTGGCTTGATGCCGATTCCAGACGTCTTTGGAAATCGGATCTTGGTAACGTCCATATCCTTCTGGAGAAAGTCGATTACCTTGCGGGCCTCCGGTGTCTCCGCTTGCCATTCTATGCCGGCGTAAATATCCTCGGAGTTCTCGCGGAAAATCACCATATCCAGCTTCTCGGGCGTCTTAACCGGGCTGGGCACGCCTTTGAAGTACCGGATCGGACGCAGGCACACGTAGAGGTCGAGTAGTTGGCGCAGTGCGACGTTGAGTGAGCGGATACCGCCGCCGACCGGTGTGGTGAGCGGCCCCTTAATCCCGACCAGGTATTCGCCGAATGCGTTGACGGTTTCGTCGGGCAGCCAGGTGTTGAAATTCTTATAAGACTTCTCGCCCGCATACACTTCCATCCAGGAAATCTTGCGCTTGCCGCCGTAGGCTTTATCGACTGCATGGTCGAAGACATATTGCGAAGCACGCCAGATATCTGGACCGGTACCATCGCCTTCGATAAACGGAATTATCGGCTGCTCCGGTACTTGCAACTTTCCCGCCGGCCATCTTGATCTTTTCGCCCTCGGAAGGAACCTTAATGTGTTTAAACGCCATCCTATGCTCTCGCTTGATCGAAAAATTACGCGCCGGTCTTCGCCAAAGTCGCGTCCGGCCGCGCTTCGCAAAACGCGGCTATCATACAACAAATGTTCATTGTTAGCATCTGGACAGCCGGAGAATTTGGTTATCACCGTTACTTGGACGTGGCCTGGTTGATATAGTACGCGCAACATAAGCGCCGATTTGGACCGCCTTGAACCTGTTGGAGTTTGCTGATGGATTTCAGGTACACCTCCGAAGAAAATGCGTTTCGCGGCAAGCTCCATTCATGGCTGGAGAAGACTCGCGGTGAAGTATTCGGCCGCGGCGGCGAACCCGGCGGCTCGACGGCAAGCCTGCTCGATGTCGGTGACGATGCGCGATGGAACCGTCTGCTCCAATACCATCAGCGGCTCTATGATGCCGGTTATGTCGCGCTGCACTGGCCCAAGGAGTTCGGCGGTGCCGGCGCGACGCTGATGGAACAAGCCATCTACCAGGACGAAGTGCTGAGCTTCGGACTGCCGCTGTATGGAGCCAACCAGCTCGCCATCGATAGAATCGGGCCGACCCTGATGTTCATGGGGACCAGGGAGCAGCAGGAGCGCTATCTTCACAAGATGCTGACGGGCCAGGAGATTTGGTGCCAGGGCTATTCCGAGCCGAATGCCGGCTCGGACCTCGCCGGCTTACAGACACGCGCCGCGGTCGACGGCGACACCTTCGTTGTCAACGGCCAAAAGGTGTGGACCAGCTTGGCGCATCGCGCCGATATGCAAGTGCTGCTGGTGCGTACCGATCCCAATGCGCCCAAACATAAGGGAATCTCCTACCTGCTCGTTGACATGAAGAGCCCCGGGATCACAGTCCGGCCGTTGGTCCAAATCACGGGCGAGGCGGGATTCAATGAAGTTTTCTACGATAACGTGCGCGTGCCGAAGGAAAATCTGGTAGGCGAGGTAAACCAGGGATGGCAGGTTTCAATCGCGACCCTGATGTACGAGCGGATATCCGGTGGCACACGCCATCCAGTCCAGCGAACGATCACCGAATTACTCAACCTTTCGCGCCGGATCGAATTTGAGGGCATGCCTGCCAACCGGCATCCATACGTGCGGCAAAAGTTGGCGCAATTCGCAGTGGAAGCCGAGTGTCTTCGGCTGAGCCGCTATCGTTCGCTCACTTCGCAATTGAAAGGGAAGATTCCAGGACCGGAGAGTTCCTTCGGCAAGCTTTTCGCCACGGAACTCAATCTACGGGTCGCGATGTTTGCTGACGAGTTGCTGGGACCGTTCGGAACCGTTGACAAGGGTTCCCCGGGCGCCGTGGAGAGCGGGCGTTGGATGCAGCGAACCCTGGCCGCTCGCGGACTGACGATTGCAGCCGGTTCGAGTGAGATCCAACACAATATTATCGGCGAACGGATGCTGAAACTGCCCAAAGGTTAGCAGAGAATCCTCTACCTGGCTTCTCCTTCAGGCGCGAGCCAAGAGTTCCCCGCTCGTCAAAGAGCGGGGGGAGTAGGGAGCAAACCTCACCTTATTAGCGCAGACCGCCTCCCGCGACCATGCTCGCACACCTGGACGTCAGCACCGCCTTACATTTCGTCGACTCGCGATGGGTGATTGCGGCTGGTGTGCTGGCGGGGTGGATTCTCACCCTGCTAGCCCTCAAGCGAGTGCTTGTGGGGCTGTTCCGTCGCGTTGTTCAGCGTCCGCATCTTCAGCATCTCACTTCGCTAATTGACGCGATCGCGCCGGCGCTCACGATCGCAATCGCCGTCAGCGGTATCGAGGTTGCCGCGCAGATCGCGCCGTTACCACAAGTCTGGCGAGCCGATGTTGCGGTTATCCTGACCGGCGGAGTCGTCGCGGCGCTGGTAATCTTCGCCGACAAGATTTCCAGGCTGTGGTTGCGCCGCGCGGCAACCCGCTACGCGCTGTTCGCGGAAGGGTACGGCCTCGTAACCGGTGCGGTTCGCGGTATCATAATCGCACTCGGCCTGTTAATGTTTCTCGAGAGCGTCGGCATCTCGATTGGCCCGCTGCTCGCATCGCTCGGCATCGGCTCCCTCGCAATTGCGCTTGCGTTACAGGAGACCCTTAAAAACATATTCTCGGGATTTTTCCTAATCGCCGATAAATCTTTGGAAGTTGGCGATTATGTCAAGCTGCAAAGCGGACAGGAGGGTCAGCTTTTCAAGCTGGGGTGGCGCTGCAGCAAATTCCGGATGCTCACTAGCGAAGTGGTGGTGGTCCCCAACTCGCAATTGGTCGACAGCATCGTCACCAATTACCGTGCTCCCGATGGGAAAGTTGCAATTCCAGTCGATGTCGCCGTGCTCAATTCGAACGACCCGGTGCATGTAGAACGTATCGTCCGGGAAGTCGCGCGTGAAGTGATGGCATCGGTTATCCCAGACCGTTCCAGTTACGATCCGGAAGTGTTGTTCGAGGGAATCAGCGGTAATCTGATTAATCTGACCGTGCTCATCCAAGCAGGGTCAAGCGATTTGATTGCCGCGGTCCGGAGCGAATTCATCAAGCGCGCGGTGGCCCGTTTCGCACGCGAACAGATCAAGTTGCCGGTATAGCGGCGATTTTTTCATATCTCACGGTAGCTTCGCTCCGGTGTTAACCAGGTTAACGACAGCAGGAGTGAGCCGAGCGACAATGAATCTTATGTGCGGAAATTATCTTCGGTACTCTGATAGGCTCGCCGGACAGCTGAGCGTCGTCAGCGCAAGTTATGCCGCCGGGGGGCGCGGCGCACGCATAGCATACACGACCGCGCCTTCGGAATTCGCCTTTATTCTGATCGCAGCTACCACTCATGGGATATGCTGGCTCGGAATCCATCAATGCGCGGCTCATCTGGAATCGGAACTGCGCCGGGATTTTCCCAAAGCAGAGACCATGCGCGACGACGACGCGATGCGGCAGGTGGCAGAGCGGGTGATCGCATTTGTGGACGGTACAAACGCGTCACTCGACCTTACACTCGACATCCGCGCGACGCCTTTCCAACTGGCTGTATGGCGTGAGCTATGCGCAATTCCGCCCGGCGCGACACGCTCCTACGGTGAGATAGCGCGCCGGCTTGGACAACCGGGCGCTGCGCGAGCAGTGGGCCACGCGAACGGATCGAACCCGCTGGCGGTGTTGATTCCGTGTCATCGCGCGGTCGGAGCGGACGGCAAACTCACCGGCTATCGGTGGGGCCTCGAACATAAGCGCCGCCTGCTGGAATATGAGCGCATGTCCGCTAACTCACGGTCCATCCCCCATCGATAATGAAAGGTGCGCCAGTGGCGAACGACGAATCATCGCTGGCGAGGAACAGCGCGACCTTCGCGATCTCCTCGGCTTCCGCCATTCGTCCGAGTACCGAAATCCGCTGGATTGCTTTGGGATCAGGCGGCCGCCCCTTGCGAATCCGCTGAGCCATTGGCGTTTCAATGGCGCCGGGGCAAATCGCGTTAACGCGAATGTTGTAACGGCCGTATTCGAGCGCCGCGACCCGGGTGAGCGCAATCACGCCGGCCTTTGAGGCGCAATAACCGGCTCCGCCGCGCGCGGCAACCATCCCGGCGATTGATGCCTGATTGATAATGGAACCGCCGCCCGCCTTGATTAGATGTGGCAGCGCGTACTTCATGCCCAGAAAGACTCCGCGCAAATTGATGGCGATTACGCGGTCGAACTGCTGCTCGGTCATGTTCGCGAGAAAATTCGATTCGCCCTCGATTCCGGCGTTGTTATAGACGATATTGAGGGCGCCGAAATGAGCTACCGTTTCGTCGACCATTTTCTGCACGTCTTCTGATTTCGAAACGTCTGCGCGCAACGCAAGCGCCTGCCCTCCGGCCTTTACGATCTCGGACGCGGTCTGCTGCACCTGTTGGAAGTCGATATCCACCGCGGCGACCCTGGCCCCTTCTTTGGCAAAAATGAGCGCAGCGGACTTACCCATTCCGGATGCGGCACCGGTAATCAGCGCGACTTTGTTAGCGAGCTTCATTCTTTCCTCCTTATAATGCGCACCTCGCAGACTCGTTTGCTCGGCTCCACTTCGTTCCGCCTGGTGCTTTATAATGCGCACCTCCAACAGGCCCTCGCGGGCCGTCCGGCAGACTCGTTTCCCTTCGGCTCCGCTCAGGGCTGCGGCTCACCGGTTCCACTTCGTTCCGCCTGGTGCCTACGCTTTCAGGCTCCGCCGCAGTCCAAGTCGTCGGTGGCACTGTTCATACTCGAATTGTTCCGCCGTAGCCAATAGCATTGATTGCATGGTGATGAGAATCGCAACGAGCGGGCAGTCACTGCACGTATTGGTCTTGGTGGCAGCGCTTGTAGCGCTGTCGGGTACACGTGCCCCCGCCCAACAGCAATTCGAGTTGCCACAGCAATCCTCGCAGGGCCAGCCACCGATTTATACTCGTCCGACTCCTGCGGCTAATCCTGTTCCACATCTGCCGTCAGGTTCGGACGTAGCTACATTGCCGCAAATTTCGCCGCAGCTTCCACCGGCGACACCACCGCCGGCGTATCATGCGCCCATCTACCAGTCACAGCCGCAGCCGGCATCACCACCCGCACAGGTCTATCGTAGCCAACCGGTGCTACCCGCGGTTTTCCGGGGCTGCTGGGAGGGACGGGTCGAGTATCTCGATTCACTCGAGCGGCTGCCGGGCGGCGCCAAGCTTGGGTTTTGGACCCCCAAGACTTACCGGTTATGCTACCGGCGCATCGGCAACGGACCTTTCGTGCTGACCTTGACTGAAGCCGGCATCGAGCAAAACGACCGAATCATCAATGCCGAGGGCCGGATGACGCTGCTGTCATCTGACGGCCACCGCTATGCCTCGATGCGGTCGGACCTGGATTTCGATGAATACCGCACCCACGCTGGTTATTTTGGGAGCAACACATTCGCCGTCCACGAAGTAGCCGATCTCGACTGCAGGATCGAACCGGACGGCATGCACGTAAACGGTGTCGTCACGGGATGGCGTAACGCGGCCCCGTGGTTTCGTGCGCATTGGCACGCGCTCTTCGTCCACGAAGGCGAGCCGCCACAGCAGGTCGAGGCTCCCCCGGGCGGCGTCCCCGAATAAAAATGGCTGGCATTTTCGGCGCCAATAGCCGGCTAAATCGAACCTATCCTTCCCCTTTTCATGTGAAAACGAACGCGTTCATCGTCGTCTCTCCCAGTGCAGCTCTTCCTTCGCCCTACTTTCATACACTAGGTAATCAAATTGTCCGCGCCTCTAAAGGTACGCGCGTCGGTCTCGGAATGGATCAAAGCTCGCGTATTACTCACCCTTTCTTGCCCGCTGCGGCGTATTGCACAAACTTCAATGCCGCCGAGTTCATGCAATAGCGTAGTCCGGTCGGTGGCGGACCGTCGTCGAAAACGTGCCCTAGATGCGCATCGCAGCGCGCGCACCGAACCTCCGTGCGTTCCATGAAGAGTGAGTGGTCGGCGCGGGTGACGATATTCTGGGGCGCGATCGGCTTCCAGAAGCTCGGCCATCCAGTGCCCGAATCGAACTTCGTCTCCGAGCTGAATAGCGCCGTACTGCAGCAAACGCATCGATAGAGTCCCTGCGCGCGCAATTCGTCGTACTCGTTGGTGAACGGCCGCTCCGTGCCCCCCTGGCGGGTCACGTTGTATTGTTCGGCGGTGAGTTGCTTTTTCCATTCGGCGTCGCTCTTGATGACCTTGTCGCGCGCAGCGAGGCCGATCGCAGTACCGGAATCGCTGAATTCCGCGATCGGTACTTTAGCGATTACATCACTGCTTGCGCTCTGCGCGCCAGTATCTGAGCCGGTCCCCTCCGCGGCAAACGCGAAGCCGATTTTTATCGCGAGCGGCAGCATTATCGCCTCAGCGATGAACGTGCGCCGCGCCAATTTCCCGTCGCCTTCGCGCCTTGCGAAGCTATCCCTCATAATCGACTACTTCTGTAGGAAGAACGGTCAAATCATGAGCGGTCAGTTTCGAGCGCGTTGCTCAAAGCGCGATGGAGTTCACGCAATTGCTCCGGCACGGACCGTCCGATGCGATCGAAGAACTTACCAACCGAAGCCATTTCAGTCTTCCATTCGTCACGGTCAATCGCCAACGCCTGGCGTAATTGCTCACCTGCTATCTCAAGTCCCGAGAGATCGAGTTCCGCAGGTTCGGGCACCGTACCTAGCAGCGTTTCGCGCCCTTCGACGCGACCGTCTATTCGCGCCAGTATCCACTTCAGCACCCTCAGGTTTTCGCCGAAGCCCGGCCACAAAAAAGCACCATTGGCGTCTTTACGAAACCAGTTGACCATGAATATGCGGGGCGGCTCGGTGATCCTGGGCTGCATCGCAAGCCAGTGCCGCCAGTAATCGCCGATGTTGTAACCAGCAAACGGCAGCATCGCCATCGGATCGCGCCGCACTACACCAACACGGCCGGCCGCGGCCGCGGTGGTCTCGGAGCCCATTGTTGCGCCTATAAAGACACCGTGCAGCCAATCCTTGGCCTCAAGCACCAGCGGTGCAGTAGTTGCTCTACGCCCGCCGAAGACGATCGCCGAGATCGGAACTCCGCAGGGGTCTTCCACGTGTGGTGAGAGGACTGGATTATTCGCGATGGGAGTGGTGAAGCGGCTGTTCGGATGGGCTGCCTTGGCCGCCGAGTCCGGCCGCCATTTGTCCCCTTGCCAGTCGAACAGCTCTGGCGGCGGTTCCACATCCATCCCCTCCCACCAGACATCGCCGTCCGGTGTCATTGCGACGTTAGTGAAGATGGAATCATGTGCGAGCATCCGCATCGCATTCGGGTTCGACTTCGCGCTGGTGCCGGGTGCGACCCCGAAGTAGCCATTTTCCGGGTTGATCGCCCATAGCCGGCCGTCGGGGCCAACTCTCAGCCACGCAATATCGTCGCCGACCGTAAAGACTTTCCATCGGCCGAGCGCCGGCGGAGGGAGTAGCATCGCGAGATTGGTTTTGCCACAGGCGCTGGGAAACGCGGCGGCGATATAGCGGGTATGGCCCTCAGGGTTGCGCAGACCGACGATCAGCATGTGCTCAGCGAACCATCCTTCGTCGCGTCCAAGCCAACTGGCAATGCGCAGGGCAAAACACTTTTTGCTGAGCAATGCATTGCCGCCATAGCCGCTGCCGACCGACCAGATCGTATTGTCTTGCGGGAAATGACAGATAAAGCGCCGCTCGGGATTAAGATCGAGCGTGCAATGCAGGCCGCGGTTAAAGTCATCTGAATCACCCAGCATGCTGAGGGCACACTCACCCATTCGGGTCATGATGCCCATGCTGAGCGCCACATAAATGCTGTCGGTAATTTGAACGCCGACCTTCGCGTAGGGCGAGCCCACTGGTCCCAACACGTACGGGATCACGTACATGGTGCGCCCACGCATCGAGCCCTCCAGCATTGCTCCCAGCCTGCTGTATGCTTCATCAGGCGCCATCCAATGATTGGTGACCCCGGCGTCCTCCGCCGACGGCGTGCAGATAAAAGTAACGTGCTCCGTGCGCGCGACGTCGTTGGGGTTAGAGCGATGTAGGTAACAGCCGGGGCGTTTACGCGGGTTGAGCGGAATCAGCACACCCGACTTGACCGCCTCCTGTAGCAACCGCTCGCGTTCGCTCGATGAACCATCGCACCAGACGATGTTATCGGGTTGCGTCAGGCGCGCACTGTCGGCGACCCATTGCACGAGCGTGTGGCTAGCAACATTGGCATTGGCTGCTGAATCTGGCGTCACGCGGTGTGCTCCCCTTACGCTTGCGAGTGGATAATCAGATTCCGCCTTGAGCTGCAAGCTTCGGCGCGTACTCAGAGATGTTAGCACTCGAATTAGAGATTCACCAGCAATTATCCGGCCATTATAAGCGCACCTAAACTTCGTGGACAGTTTCGCGCTGGCGGCATCGTGATTCGAAATTCTTTCATGGCTTCATTGTGGCGGGGCGCGAGACGAAATCAGAACTTTTTACCGCGCGTCGTGGCGTGATCGTCGAGCCTCGGTTTATGCCGCAGATGATGTAGGAAGGACAACGTCACCAAGGTTGTCGACCAACCCTAGGTCTGGCTTCGTACCTGATTAAGACGCCGCCGTTTTCGGAAGACGCGCGGATCGAGGTGGGCATCTTGCTGCGTCGACTTCAGCGGCCGAAGCTATTACGCTCCGCATCCGGACTGCTACCTTAAAAAGCAGGCCCGAGGGGGGCGTCATTTCTGCGCTTCGCCTCGGGATTATTTGTCGAGCGGATGTTTGAACTTGCGGTCTGGATGACGAACCGTGAGCACAGGGCACGGAGCCTTATTCACCACCCTCTCGGCGACGCTGCCCATCAACACGTGCGCCAGCCCGGTACGGCCATGCGTGCCCATCACGATTAGGTCAGTACCTTCGCTTTGCGCCGCGTTGATAATCTCCAGAAAGGGCGCGCCAACTCGCATCAGTCCACGCGCTTTGACCCCGCTTTCGCGCAAGCGCGCAGTCGTTGCGTCGAGTTCCTTCAACGCGAGCAGCCGCCCTTCCTCGGCGATTCGATTCATCGTGCTGACATCGAGACCGGGATTCAGTTCACTGACCATGACCGGAGCCAGAGGCTGGTCGACGTGGACCACGATGACTTCAGATGAGAATTTCTGCGCCAACGTGACCGTATAGCTGAGTGCAAGCTTGGAATCTTCGGAAAAATCCGTCGGGGCAAGAATCTTAGTAAAGGTGGGCACCAGCGCACCATACGCCGCTTAATCCCTGAGGGCAAGCAGTGCCCGGTTCCCCCCCGGCAGCGGGCAGACACATAGGCGAACATTTCGCTGCCCTATGCGGAGGGTGCTTCGAGCAGTTAGAATTGTCATCGTGGCTTCCAAATGGCAGGCGACTCCAATAGTCGGAGAGAAGTTCGATCGAGCCTTCAACGAAGTGTTCGAGGATCTTCTAATCAAGCGCTGGCGGGGGGCGGGGCTGGTGCCCAATTTTGGCAAGGCGCTGGTCGCGGAAGATGAAGAAAATTACCAGGTCAAAATCGCCTTGCCGGATGCCGACCCACAGAAGCTCGAGGTCGAAGTCAGCGAATGGCGGTTGGCGGTGCGAGCTCCGATGATGCAGGGGCTGGCGGAGAGCACTCTCGATTTTTCGCATCGCATCGACATCGAACGTGTGACTGCCCGTTTCGACGCGGGCATACTCGAAGTGCTCGCGCCAAAGGCGCGCGGGCGCAAAATTGAAGTGCGCTAACTGCTGCCAGCGGCACAATCACCCGTTGTCCTCCCTTGTAGGTTTCTATGGCTGAGCAAACTGACGATCATCAGAGCAAACACGACGGCTCCGAAGCTTTGCCGCGCGGTTTTACTCCTGCCCCGTCGCATTCGGAGCTTGGTTCGAGCGAGCTTCGCGGTGCCTGTCCGCTGACCTCAGAGGAATTGCTGCAGATGGCCTCTGCGGGCGGCGATGGTGATGGGTTGCTTGGACAGGAGCGCGCTCTCGATGCGATCCGGCTGGCAATCGGCATCGACGCACCCGGCTACAACGTGTTCGTGACCGGTCTGCGCACGCGCCAGGAGCGCGGCACGGTTCTGCGTCTGCTCGAGGAGCAGGCCTCGCGGGCGCCAACGCCTGGCGACTGGGTTTACGTCAATAATTTTCGCAGCCCCGAGGCGCCAGTCGCGTTATATCTCAAACCCGGCCAGGGCAACGAATTGCGCACGCGCATGCAGGAATTGGTCAACTTCGTGCTCGATCAATTGCCCAAGGCTTTTCGGCGCGAGGACTTCGACCAGGAGCGCGCCGCATTGCGCGAGAAGTACAATCGGCGCGCACAGGAGCTGTTTGGCAACTTTGAGACGCGCGCCCGCGAACGCGGCTTTGCACTCCAGAGCACCGCCAACGGCCAGGTTGTCTTCATTCCCCTTATCCGGGGCAAAGTGCCGGAATCGCCAGAGGAGCTCCAGCGCGAGATGCAGGCCATGCCCGATGAGGAACGAGAGCGTCTGGCCAAGGTGCAGAGTGAACTGCAGGGCGAGCTAGCGAGCATCATGCTGCGCCAGCAGGAGGTGATGCATGAACTGGTCGCCGATATTCGCGCGATCGAGCGTTCTTTCGCAGCCCGTTTGATTACGCCCGCGATCACGGCACTCAAACAGTTCTTTAGCAATTCAGCGGTATCGGCCTATCTCGACGAAGTCGGCGAACATATGCTGAGTCATCTTGAGAACTTCCGCGAAAGCCAGGAAACGCCGGCGGAGAAAACTCCGGCTCCGCGTCTGTCGGCTGAGGGCCGGTTTTGGGAATACCTGGTTAACGTGCTGGTGGACAATTCCGGCCGGCACGGGGCGCCTGTAATTTGCGAGGATGCGCCCACTTATCGCAATCTGTTCGGCACCATCGAGCGCTGGATGGATCCGCTCGGCCGTTCGGCGACCAACTTCACACGGATAATCCCCGGCTCGTTCTTGCGCGCGCATGGCGGCTTCCTGGTTTTCGACCTTGAAGACGCAGCGGTCGAACCCGGCGTCTGGAAAACCCTCAAGCGCACCCTCAAGACCGGCCGCATGACGCCAGAGACTTACGAGCCCTTCCCGTTCTTCAGCGTCAGCGGGCTCAAGCCGGAGCCAATCGAGGTTCACGCCAAGCTGGCCGTGCTGGGCGGCCGCTATTTTTACAACTTGTTATACTTTTATGACTCCGAGTTTGCCGAGCTGTTCAAAGTCAAGGCCGAGATTCGCCCCGTGATCGATGCCGATCGGGAGGCGGCGCGCCGCTATGCCGCGCGCGTCGGTGCGCTGGTTCGGCGGGAGAATCTACCTCCGTTCGAGGGCGACGCGATCAAGCGGGTGGTTGAATTCGGCATGCGCCTGGCCGGTGATCGCGACCGGATTGCCAGCTCATTGGAGCCAATTGACGACCTGGTGCGTGAAGCCGCCTATTTCGCGCAGGCCGACAACGCACCTCGCACTGCGCCGGAGCACGTCCATCGCGCGCTGGTGCAGCGTGTGACGCGGCTGAATTTCATTGAGGAGGAAATCCGGCGCCTGATCGCCAACGGCACGCTCATTGTGAACTTGGATGGGACCAGCGTCGGTCAGATCAATGGCCTGGCGGTGCTCGACGTCGGCGGCTACGCCTTTGGGCGGCCGTCGCGCGTGACGGTCAGTGTCGGCGTGGGCCAGGGGGGGGTGATTAATATCGAGCGCGAGGCCCGGCTGTCGGGTTCGACCTACGACAAGGGCATCATGATCCTGGGCGGGTTCTTGCGCGGACGCTTCGGCCAGCAACGGGCGGTCACGATGTCGGCGAGTGTCTGCTTTGAACAATCGTATTCAGGGATCGACGGCGACAGTGCCAGCTCGACGGAGTTGTATGGTCTGCTCTCGGCCTTGAGCGCTGTGCCGTTGCGCCAGGACCTCGCAGTAACGGGTTCGGTCGACCAGTACGGTAATGTACAGGCGATCGGCGGGGCCAACGAGAAAATTGAGGGCTTTTTCCGTGTATGTAAAGCAGTGGGGCTCACCGGCCGCCAAGGCGTCCTGCTGCCGCACAGCAACCTGCGCAATTTGATGCTCGACTCCGAAACGGTGCAGGCGGTCGAGAATGGGATGTTCCATGTTTACCCGGTCGAAACAATTGACCAGGGAATCGAGATTCTGACGGGCGTACGCGCCGGCACACTTGAGCAGCCGGGAACAATCAATTATTTGGTGGCGCAACGGCTGCGCGAAATGGGCGAGAAGATCCGTGACAGCCGCCAGGCCGAGACCCGCATCGTCAACGAGACTGCAGCGCAAGCTCCGCCATCGCAACCGCCGGGGCCTCCCGAACCACAGCGATGACGCAGGTCTGCTGACTAACTGACAGACAGCCATTCCAGTATTCCGTCCCTTGCTCTCAGTAACATCCAAGCGATGTTGGCTTCCGTAATCCTGTGAGCGAAGCTTCAGCAACAGGCCCGGGGCAAGGGGGCAGCCGAAGATGCGCCCCGTCTTCGGGCACATGCTCGGCCTTGTGGTGCGGCAAGAACTGAGTGGCGCTGCAAGAACTCAAATGGCACGGAGGTTTCGACGAAGGTCTTTTACCTGCACGCCACAGACGGGACGCGATTCGCTCCACCGGGGTCAGGATGATAGACAGGAACGCACTGCTCGCTGTGGCTATTTACGAGGCAGTACATTATTTGGCTAAGTACGCATAGTCCGCTCACGTGGCGATCGACAATGCCTATTGATCTCCGCTTCGAACCCGACGAAACGCCGCTGCTCACCGACTTGTATGAGCTGACGATGGCGGCCAGTTATTTCCAAATGGGGTTTAACGAACGGGCATGTTTCACCCTCAGTGTGCGGCGGATGCCGCCGCGCCGGGGATTTTTGGTGGCGGCCGGACTGGAGCGGCTGCTAGAGGCGCTGGAACAATTCCAATTCAGCCAGCCGGCGCTCGACTCGCTGGATGCGCTCAAACTCTTCAGTGCTGATTTCCTCCAATTTCTCAGCAATCTTCGTTTCACCTGCGAAGTTGACGCGGTGCCCGAGGGCACCATCTTTTTTGCCGATGAGCCGATTCTTGAAATCAAGGGTCCGTTGATTGAGGCGCAGCTAGTAGAGAGTTTGGTGATGAACCAGATTGGGTTCGCGACACTGATTGCGAGCAAGGCGGCACGCTCGGTTATCGCCGCCCGCGGAAGGCGGCTGGTGGATTTCGGATTACGGCGGAGCCAGGGCGCCGACGCAAGTCTAGTGGCAGCGCGCTCCAGTTACCTGGCGGGCTTTGTTGGCACCTCCAATGTGCTGGCGGGCTGCCGCTACCATATCCCGCTCTACGGCACGATGGCGCACAGCTATATCATGGCACACGAGCGCGAGCGCGACGCCTTTGAACATTTTGTTGAGCTTTTTCCCCGCCTCAGCACCTTGCTGGTTGACACTTACGACACCGTTCGCGGGGTTGAAAACGCTGCAGTCATCGCCCGCGATTTGCGCGACAAAGGCTTCAAATTGCAGGGGGTGCGGCTTGATAGCGGAGACCTCGCCGACCTCAGCGTCAAAGCGCGCCGTATCCTTGACCAAAACGGTTTGCAAGACGTTTCGATTTTTGCCAGCGGCAATCTGGACGAGTCTCGAATCCGCGACCTGATTCGCGCAGGCGCGCCGATCGACGCGTTCGGGGTCGGCACGGCAATGGTGGTGAGCGCCGATGCGCCTGCGCTCGACCTGGCCTACAAGCTGGCGGAATTTCGCGGTATCCCGCGCCTGAAAACGTCAACCAATAAGATCACCCTGCCTGGTCGCAAGCAATGGTTCCGAGCCTTCAATTCGAACGGCGGCTTTTATGCCGATGTGATCGGTCTCGCTGATGAAGGCGTCACTACCGTCGCGCGCGAGTTCAAGCCGGCATCGCGTGAAGTGCTGCCGATGATGCAGCCCCAGTTTAATGAGGGGTATCGAATTGGGCAGCGGCCGGTACTTAGCGAAACGCGCGAGCAACTACTCGAATCACTGGCGAAATTGGAACAGCGTTACAAGGACCTCGAAAAACCCGCTACTTATCCGGTCAAGCGTACCGCTGCGCTGAACGCGATGCTGATCAATGAGCGAATGCGCGCCGAAAAGCGCCAGGATTAGAAGTTTCGCGTTTCCACCACTCCATTCGTTCCGTTTCCGCTATACCACCTCCGCCCATGGCCCAGTACTATTTCATGGTTGGCCTTTTAGCGATGGCAATGTGTTCAGAACGTGACGATAAGAAAGCGAGCCGGTCTGAATGTCTATACAACTTTCATCACCGGTTCATCAGTACTATTCGGAGAAGCCGCCTCTCAGTACATATTCTGGTTGATCGCGCAATTGCCTGCCGAGGCCGGGATGGTAGCCCCGGCCACGAGGAGGGGTGACTTGTTTCAACAACTACTCCTCGCTTCCGTTATCACATTGTTGATGTACAGGGGCTATCGCGACTGCCCTTGGCGAGAAAGCCAGTCCATGAACCCCCTGGAAGAGGGTAACCACCGGGCTGACTACACCAGTGTTCAGGTCTACAAGGCCGACATCGTTTACCACGTTTGCTGCGGTGTAGACCTCATTCGCTGGAAAGTATGGCTTGGTCAGCGAATAGATCGCATTTGCAGTGGTATCGGTGATGTAAATGATGCCCGCCGTCGAAGCCGCACAGGTCGTGGCGGAGGCGGTGAAGATCGTATCGTTCACTTCGACCGGACTTCCCGAAAGTGTCAACGGAACCCTGAGCACCGAATTCGGGGCGCCTTTAGCTCGCACTATGTACAATGAATCGTCGCTGCGGTTGCCGAGCACGCAGTTCGCCTGTGCCTCCGGATGCCTGACAAGAAAGTAGCGTCCACGCGACGCGTCATTGCCAATACTATCCGTCGTCTCTGCGGCATTAGTGACAACGTTCCACACGGTGGTGGGGGCGCCTGCCAGCGTCGATGTAACGTTCGTGTTGGTCGTTTTCGGCCTGCCGGAAATTTGAACAATCACCGGCGTAGTAGTATCGGCCTGGGATGAAGCGACGAGGAATACGTTTTTTGAGTCACGCCCAGAAAAGACCTGAGGTCATCGAGCCCGCCAGTGATGTCGGCGAGAAGGTAAAAATCTTGAACTTGCCAGTTTTGTGATCGATGAGCGCAAGGGTCGGATTCCCGTCTTTCGTTCTCGGTCGAGATATCGACCTGGGATCGTGACCGTAATATCGGCCTGAGGATAAAGCGATAGAGCAATACGACGGTATTGATCTCGCCGCGACGAAGCTCGGCGCCGTAGGTCAAAATCGTTCAACTCGCCATTGCATGTATCCGCCGACCCACAAGGTCGCCGTCTTCGTACTTGCCAGATATCGTGGCATCGTTGAGCCGTCAAGGTCGGAATCTTGATCTTGCCAGTTCCGTGGATCCAGAAGTTCTCGATTGTGTTGGTATGGACGTTGCCGTTGACGTATTCAATGGCATGGTTCACTACCGCGTGCTCATAGTCATCAGCGAGTCCATCATAGGACTTCAATTCGTCGGTGAAGATTGCGCTACCAGCTTCGATATTGTCACGGATAGCTTCCTGAAGTTCTTTCTTGCTGCGACCGTCAACGTGGAACGCGCGAACCCTGCCATCACGCTCAACCATTCCAAACACCATAGCCTTGTCCAGACCGCCAGTACCGTGAATCCGCTTCGCCTTTGCACTGCGATGCATGTTGCGCGCTTTCCCGCCGATGAAGGATTCATCTGCCTGACTTCGCCGCCGAGCTTCCCGCCAGTCTCGCTCTGCATGCCGCGGCGGATACGATGGAGCATGAACCACGTTGGTTCGGAGTAACGTCTATGGCGCGGTGAATCGCCCAGGTAACGCCGTGCCTGCCGTTAGTGACATGCCTGACGCAGAAAGCCACTTGTCGAGTCCGAGCGGCGAATCCTCGAAGATGTTCCAGCCTTGACGCTGATTGCAACGATGGTGCCGAGTCTTGCATTGCCAGATTCGCAAGCAACAAAGCCAACCTCCCGCGAAAAGCGGGCAAATAACACATCCAGCCACGGGAAAGTGTAGCTAGAAATCGGTTAGAGAAGTAGACAACCGCTTCAGTCAGTGTGGTTGGTTCGCTCGCCATGTATCAATCATGGCAGAAACAGTCTGATGAGTCAAGTATATTCTTCCCCAAATTAGGGCCAGCATTAAGCAAAATGAATCGGAAGGTGAAGCCGAGAATCCATTCACTTCTTGCTGCTGGCGGGGAGTTTTGCGATTGGTTTTCCCGCCCGTCGGCGGGGCGCGATAGTCATTCTTAGGCTGATTTGGCGGCGTTTAGGCACGAGGTGGCTTTGCGCTTCGACCGCTGCTCCGCTATGCCACCTCCGGCCATGACCAGCACTATTCATGGGCCATTTAGCATGGCCATGAGTGTTCAGAACGTGACTACAAGAAAGATAGGCGGCCTGAATGTCTATACAACTTTCATCACTCGTTCATGAGTACTATTGGGAAATGCCGCCTCTCAGTACATCTTCCGGTTGATCGTCCAATCAGGCCGAGGCGCCGACGATGACACCCTGGTTCTGACGCTTTGCGAAACACCCTTGAGAATGCGTCACCATATGGCGCTAATGGCGACACCGTGGTTACCTGGCGACCGCAACCGCTGGAGTATCCGCTCTAGCCAGCTACAAGCCCGATGTGTGCTGATGCCGCTGATTCTATTAATTGCACTAGCGACTTATTGCACCCGCCGCCCGCTCTCTGAAATTATGGGCGAGGAATGGTGACAAGCAGCGGCGAGCTGGAACGAACCGCTAATCCGACTGCAACAGCCATAGCTCCTGCGGCCTCCGGCGTGAGGAGAATGACCTGGATCTCACCTTTCACCTGGATCGATCGCTTCATCTTCACTTATTAGTCACGGCAAGAAGGCCAGTCCATGAACACCCTCGAATCCGGTCACTACCGGCGTCACGACGCCGGTGGTCAAATCTACCAGGCCAACGTCATTGACGACGTCTGCCGCAGTATAAACTTCGTTCTGTGCGAAAAAGGGCTTGGTCAGTATATAGATCGCGTTAGCGGTGGTGTCAGTGATGAAAATAGCACCCGCGCCCGAAGCCGAGGTCACGCCGAAAGTCGAGATGGTAAAGATCGTGTCGTTGACTTCGACCAGATTTCCATTAAGCGTCAGCGGAACCCTGCGCACCGGACCGGCGACGCTCGGATTGACGATATACAATGAGTCGTCACTACGATTATCGAGAACGAGTTCGCCTGCGGGATCGAGTATCATCGAATCGGGATCGCCAATCTGATCCGAGGTCTCGACGGTATTGGTGACGACATTCACCACCGAAGCCGGATTACCTGCTAAAAACGGCGTGAGCGGCGGGTTGTTCGTTGCCGGCGTGCCCGATATTTGCACGATGACTGGTAGCGTAATGTCAGTTTGCGATGACGTGACGATGAACACCTGTTGCGGACTTGTTAATGTAAAGACCAGGTCGTCCATTCCGCCAGTCAGCAGGCTCGACGCAAAGGCAAATAATTGGTAGTTGCCGGTCAACGGATTGACAATCGCGAGCGTCGGATTACCGTCCTCATTTTCGGTTGCCCACACATCATTTGTTACCGGATTGATTTTGAGTCCATCCAAATGGCCCGGGATGCTAATGTTCCGCAACACGTTGGTGGAGCCAATATCATACTCAACCAGGTTGCTGGGTCCGCCTTTGCCAAACGTATCCACACCATTGCCATAACCCACCCATAGGTCCGCACCGTCGGCCGATATTGCCAGATCGTCAGGCTGGGTGGCGCCTGCGGGCGGGACTCCCTTAAATGTCTTGATCTTATAGGGAGAAACCACGTGCAGTTTCGGGACCGGCTCCGTCAGCGCCGTGGGATTGTTTGAACTACTACTGCCGCCGCCGCACGCAGCGATGAACAGGCCAATACCAATTAGCAACGGGAACAGAAATCGACTGGCGAAATGCGCAGAGCTACGGCTCATGGAGGGCCTCCCTTGATGCGTAATTGCCGAACAGCTTAAAGCTGAATAGTTTGAGGCTTTCAAGCGACGAATTGTTACGAAAGGATTAGCGGCATGTGAATCAAGTTCCGCGCACCATGCGGTGCCTTGCGCATGGTGACGTTCTGCCGCCTGTGCTGGCGGTGAGGCTCTGAGTGTTGCCTCACGGCTGTAGAGGCCGTTTAGAATCTGTTGGACGAGCTTTGGGCCCGCTCGTTCTCGTTTGTTTCAGTCAGGAGCGCCGGCAAAAGCAGTCGATGTCGTTGACCAGGTCCGTCCAATAGAAAAAGAGGATGGGAACTCGACGCGATTTGATGGAACGAACACTGCCCGTGATAAGCTGCAGTTCAGTCATCACGATGCGAAATTGGACTCCGCGTCAAATCGTCGGTCATTTCATCCGCTTATCGGGGGCAGTCCGGCGGTCTTGCGCACCATATTGAGGTAGTCGGTCATGCCGGACTCCATTGAATAGCGGGGCTGGAAGCCAAGGTCCTTTTTGAGATTATCGCAATTCATATTCGGTGTAGTTGGGACACGCTTCTCGGAAATTGTGATCTGGGCCTGCGGCAGCAACTTGCGCAGATGGTCAGTGACATCGGCCATCCGCCGCCGCTCGGCCGCCATATTATAGACCCTGCGCGAAGGATTCGGCGTAGTCATCGCGCGATACCAAGCATCCGCGGCGTCGGCGGCATAAATCCAATCCGACTCGGTATCATCCGGCGGCATCTCCACCGCTCTACCCAGTGCGGCCAGTTCGGGCAGGACCATATAATGGACGTCCTGTGGTGGCAACAATCCGCTGGCGTAAGAGCCGCGCGCCCCACGGCCAAGTCCGAAAACAGAAGTCGGGCGCAATCCGACCGTTTCGAGGCCGAACCGCCGCCCATACAGTGCAGCCAGATTTTCCGAGTACAACTTGCACATGCCGTAGAACGTGCCTGGAGCGGGCGGATCGTCCTCGTCGAGTTCGTCGGTGGTTTTCTTGCCCCGAAAGCTCGCGCGCCCATAGACCGCGACCGAGCTGGCATAGACCACACGTCTAACCCCGAAGATGCGCGAGGCCTCGAACACGTTCAGCGTGCCATCGCACATCACCTTCATATACGAAACCACCTGGGCGGGCGCTGGATCGCCCAGAATCGCCGCGAGATGAAATACCTGGTCGACGTTATAGGTCTTCATTGCCGCGGCGATTTCCGACGGTTCGGTAATGTCGCCGGTTAGCATGATGACGTCGTTCGCCAGCTCGCCAATCCGTGCGCGATTAGGGTAGCGGTCGAACAGGATCAGTTCCTTGCCGGCGACGCCTTTTTCGCGCACGAGGTAGCGGGTCAGGTAGGATCCGAGAAAGCCGGTTCCGCCGGTGATCATTATCGCCATTTGCGCGCCTCCCTTAGCGGCCTTTAACGTGCGGACGATGAAACTGCAAACACAGACAATGTAGTTAGGCTTCGCCAAAAAAATTTTCAAGAATTCCCTCGTCCGGGATGCGCTCACCCCGGACCTGAGCAGCCGCGAACAGTTATTGTCGAGCAGTTGTGCAACCAGCGAGAGAGTGAAGCAACGGACATTAGCCGGATGGAACCTTGACGAAATTCATACGAAATTGGCTCGGTGCTGCCGACATGGCGAAGCTGACAAGCCGCCTTAGCAACATCTTTGGCAGTGAGCATTTGAAAAACAAACCCAGGATGGCCCGGCCGAACCTTTGACGTTTCGCCCCTTTCGGCCCAATAATTCGCTCTGGTCGGCCCGCTGGAAGCGGGACTAGCGTGAACCGCTTTTTTTGGAGCCCCCATTTTATAAAGGTTGCCGCATCGATGCGGCCAGCCTCGCGCGGAGGCAACTATGGAAAAACGCGCACCAGGCGGAGCGCCGCGCAGCCGAGCTAAGGAGTCTGCGATGGGCACAGTTGAAAATCGCCGGGCATGGACGATAGCAGCCAGCCTCTTCGTCGCGCTGTTCTTCCTATGGGGCGGCGGCTACAACACAGGTCCAATCTTCCTTGCCGCATTGCTTAAGGCGTTTAACTGGAGCCATGCGCGCGTCGGTTCGATTATTGGCGGGTTGTCTCTGGCGGTTGGAATTTCAGCGCCAATTGCTGGATGGCTGCTCGACCGCATCGAAGCGCGCTGGGTGATGGGGTCCGGCGCGATCATCGCCGTCCTTGGCTTGCTCGGCGCCAGTAGCTCACACACATTCGGCACGCTGTTAGCGTCCGTAATTCTAATTGGAATCGGGCTCGGCGCGGCGACCTGGCTCGCGGCTTCTCTGGTGATAGTGAATTGGTTCCCCGGACCGCCGGGGGATGGCGCTCGGCCTGGTAACTTTTGGAATGGAATCTGGCGGCATGGCGATGACGCTGATAGTCGGCAGCACGATCGCAGCCTATGGCTGGCGGGCAGGCTACTTCGCAGTCGCAGTCCCTGCTGTCTTGCTCGTCATTCCCTTGCTGCTTTTTGTGGTGCGCACACGGCCAGCCAACACGCGTTCGCATTCCGTTGCAGCCCAGGGTGAAATATTGCCGGGCTACGAGGTCGGTGAAGCACTCAGGACGCGGGCATTTTGGATGTTGGCAATAGCAGAGATGTCGTTCGGATTGGCAGCCGGAGGCACGTTCCATCATTTGGTCGCGTTCCTCGAAGGACTCCATTACAGCCTACGCGCAGCGACACTCGTCGTCAGCATCGTGTTGGGAATGGCGGCGGTGGGAAAAGTTGCAATGGGAGCGTTGGGTGATCGTATCGGCGGAAAAAACGCCCTTGCGATCGGTTTCGTAATGATTGCGGCTTCGGTGCCGATCCTGCTTAACGCTGCGCAACCAGCGATGCTGATCCTATGGCTTGTCATCGTCGGCATCGCCGGCGCGTCACCGGTCGCGCTCGGTCCATTGCTTACTGTTGAAACGCTCGGTCTTAGGCGCTTCGGCACGTTGTTCGGCTGGCTCGGTTTCGCGCTAACCTTTGGACTCTTCATAGGCCCCCAGCTGGTAGGATGGATGACAGACGTGACCGGCAGTTATACCGCCGGTTATGAGCTGTGCGGTTTGATTTGCGTGATGGGCTCGGCCGCCTCCTTTTTGTGCGTAGCGCCGCGCCACGCCGCCGTACCGATCTTGGGCGAGGTACGTCCGCAGACTTCATAATGCAACTGACGCCAGTTTTGCGAACAAGCGTTTATCGGAGCGGATGTCTATCGCTGAATGGCTTATCTGAAGGAGCAAACGTGGAAGCGCTCAGAAAGCTTGATCGTTCGGTTAAGGGTCGCGCAGCACTGGTCACCGGCGCGGCGAGCGGAATGGGACGCGCGACCGCTCATCTGTTCGCCCAGGAAGGGGCATTAGTGGCTGTGACCGATATCAACCAATCCGGAATCGAAAGCGTCGTCGCAGAGATTCAGGCGGAGGGAGGCAAGGCGGAAGGCTGGCACCTCGATGTGTTCGACGCGGCCGAGATTGAGCGCGTGATAACAGAAGTTGCCGGGCGATTTGGCCGACTCGACATCCTGATCAACAACGCCGGATTTGGTGCTTTTCGTCCCCTCGACGATGATCGCTTCGAAGCTACGTGGGAACGAGCGCTTGGCGGTCTATTGACGGCGCAACAACTCCTGGTCCGGGCCGCACTGCCCTTTCTCCGGAAATCCGACGCCGCCAGAATCGTGAACATCGCATCCACCGAAGCTCTAGGGGCAACGCCGGGGGACACACCGTACGTGGTGGCCAAAACCGGAGTGATTGGGCTGACGCGCGCCTTGGCCGTCGATCTGGGTCCGGAAGGAATCACCGTCAACTGTATTTGCCCCGGGCCGATCCGTACAGCGCTCACTGATTCCATCCCAGAGCAGCACAAGGAGATATTCGCGCGGCGCCGCACTGCACTGAAGCGATACGGTTATCCGGAAGAGGTAGCCCATATCACCTTCAGCCTGTGCCTGCCGGCGGCGTCTTACATCACCGGAGCGGTGATTCCGGTGGACGGCGGTCTGACTATCAGGAATGCGTGAGGGAACGCGCGTCTATAGAGGATCTTGACCCGGAATCACCGCGTTTCGAGACATGCCGTCCGCCGAGGATTGGTTGCTTTCATAACGTGCCGTAAGCGTTAAAGAAGCACGACTTAACCCACGTGGCTGCGCAACGCCGCCGAGATCTTCTCCGGTGTTGCGAGCCGAATGAACGCGCCCAGGCGGGGGCCGCGCTCTTGCCCCAATAGCACCCTATAGAGCAACTGGAAAATATTGCCGGGCTTAGCGTAGTGGGCGCGGCCGAGGTCATAGATTTGCCGCTCGATCTCCTCTGCCGGTGCGTCGGGGTTCGCGTCGAGCCATTCTATCAATGTGCGTAGTTGCGGGCGTTCTGAATCGGCCGGCATGTACGGCTTTTTCGCTGGTTCGACAAAGTCTTGATAGAAGTTGAGCGCGCATTCGACGAGACTACGCGTCATCCCTTCGGTATCTGGATCGTTGGCGATCGCTGGGTCATAGCTGATGACGTATTTCCATAGCAGGGCGCGGTCACGGGTACCAATTGCCGGCACCAGATTCATCACGAGGGCGAAGCTGAGCGTCGAATTGAAACGCCGCGCACTGGCGCGCTGCAGCACGAATTCGAGTGGTGAATTGCGCCGCGCTGCTTCGTCGGCCTGGGCCCATTCGCGCAGCGCGGCCAGGTATTCGTCGACGTATTGGGGAATAGCTTCGAGGAAAAGTTTGCGAGCGCGCCGGGGATTCAAAATCAGGAAATACTTGAGCACTTCAATTGGTGCGTAACGGCGCCATTGTTCAACGCCAACACCGCGCCCGATCGACTTGGAAACCTTGTGTCCCTCTTCGTCCAGGTACATCTCAAAGGGGAATCCGAGGGGCGGCCGCCCTCCCAAGAGCCGCAAAATCTGCGCCGACAATCGCGCCGAATCGATCAGGTCCTTGCCGTACAACTCATAGTCTACCTTGAGCACGTACCATCGCAGGGCCCAGTCTACTTTCCATTGCACCTTGGCCAACCCGCCCAGAATCGATTGCTCGCCGGTGAAGCCGCAGCCATGCGCTCCCCCAAAAGTACGTTGGCACGAAAACTCGACGGTGGCGCGCTCGGGGTGGTAGGCAGTCACCAAGGTTGAATTTATTTGGCTGCATTGAGGGCAGAGCGGCATTATTGGCGACCACCCGGCGCGGTTCTCCTCGCGCAGCGTTGGTGTGACAATAGCCGTAATTTCCTGATGTTTCGCGATAATCAGCCTTAGCCCCTGGTCGAAGCGGCCGCTCGCGTACATCTCGCTCGAACGTAAAAGCTCATATTCGACTTCGACCGGCTCCAGAAACGTCCCGAGCAACGCCACCATATGGGAGGCGAAACTGTCGTGGCATTGGCCGAATGGGTCTGGGATCCGCGAGACCGGCCGGCCCAGGTAAGGCGCCATCGCTTCTCGGTTGGGGATATTCTCGGGCACTTTTCGCAATCCGTCCATGTCATCGATAAACACGACGAGTCGGGTCGAATGGACGTCACCGAGCACCTCGAATGCGTGCCTCACATATGACGGTCGCAGAATTTCACACATCGTGCCCAGATGCGGCAGGCCGGAAGGGCCGAAGCCACTTTGAACAATGACCGGCCGCTGCGGCTCGTAGTTGCGCACGCGTTCGCCCAGCTTGCGCGCTTCTTCGTAGGGCCATAAGTCCAGTTGCTGATGAGCCTGAGGTGCAGATGACATTGCTTGTATACTCGCCTTTCCGTCCGGCACTCTATTGCCCGCGCTGAGCGCGGCGGGTGCGCCTTGCAAGTCCCATTAACCGCGGCCTCGCAACACCCGGGCGACCGCCTCATGCATCCACGGGTCTATCTGCAGGTCACGAATGTGCTCAGACGCGAGCCTCAATTTTACGCCGCAATTGGCGCATACGTGGGCGGTCTCGGCGTAACCGGCAGCGTCTTCCACGGTGATTCTGAGGAGCCATTGGCTTATTGGCCGTTGGCAGATCTGGCATTTATTTTCCATTGAACCGGCGGGACAAACGCGGAATACTTATTCTTCTGCGGATTATCGCCATTCTACAGGATTGAAGAGTCCTTCGCCTCTGTGCTAGGGCAATTCCGATGAATCTGCTGCCTCGAATCGAGGGTGTGCCCCATGAATGGGCTCCACTCCCTGTTTCAGAGGCCCCGGACCCGGTTTTGCTTAAAACCGTTACAGTCCGAATTGTATGGATCACGCACTCACCAGGCAAAAAATTAAGGAACTTCGAGCGCTGGTCGCCGAAAGCGACCGTATAGCCGTTGTCTTGCAGGATGACCCTGACCCGGACGCGATGTCGAGCGCGATTGCGCTACGCGCCTTGCTGGGCCGCAACAAACAGACCACCCCGATTTTCGCTTTCACTCCGGTAACGCGGCCGGAAAATCTGACGATGGCGCATTTGCTGGAAATCGAGATAGCCCCGGCCGCTACCGACGAATTGCGAGGCTATGATAAGATCGCGATGGTCGACGTGGAGCCGGCCTATTTCGGACCCAAGCTGCCGCGCTCTGACATTGTTATCGATCATCACCCCGGTTACCAACTCGGCGTCTCGCCATTTGAAGATGTTCGCGCGGGCTACGGCGCAACCGCCACCATCATGACTGAGTACCTCATCACGGCTGATGAGCGGATAAGCGAGCGGCTCGCGACGGCACTGCTCTATGGGATCCGCAGTGACACCCTGGGATTATCGCGGCGGGTCACCGAAAACGACATACAGGCTTTCGTCCATCTCTATCCATTGGCCAACTACCACTTGCTTCGGCAGATTGATCGCCCGGAATTGCCCATTCAATTCGCGCGAACACTGTCACATGCGATGCGCCGGTTGGAAATCCGCGACGGCTTGATTGCGATTTATCTGGGGGAGGTTGACCGTGACGATTTGATTGTACAAGTCGCCGATTTTTGTTTGCAGTTCGAAAGCGTGCAATGGGTCGCGGTCGCTGGCAAACTGGGCCCAAACCTGGTTATCGCGGTGCGTAATCATGGTCTTGGACGCGCTAACGCCGGCGACCTGGTCAAACGGCTATTCAGCGATATCGGCAATGCCGGAGGCCATCGCAACATGGCGAAGGCGATACTGCCAATGCGCCAATGGTCGCAACGCGAGCATGTCACACGAAAAGTAGAGCTCGAGCGTCGTCTGCGGGAATTATTTACCAAGGGAATCATGGGTGAGGCGGAGACTGCAAATGGCCGCGTTCAGGGCGTCAGTTCTCGCAGCGGCGCATGAGTAAAGCAGGTTTGCTACGCATCATCTGAGTGTGTTCGCGCTGGCAGGGACGTTTACCCAGCCGCCTCGAGCCTTTATCGTAGTATTCGTGGACGCGGCGGAAACTACCCTGGAAATCAAGAATCGGCTGGGACTTCATCTCCGGGCTGCATCAACGGTAGCCCAGGCGCTTCGGCAATTCAGTTCGGCCGTGACGCTTTCCAATGGTAGGCAGGAGGTTAACGCGCGCAGCGTCACCAGCCTGATGATGCTGGGTGCCGGGCAGGGTACCAAGCTCAAGGTTCGGGCCGAAGGCAGCGATGCCCAGGAGGCTCTATCCGCCCTTAGATCGCTGTTCGAATCACGTTTTGGTGAAGAATAATTGTCGAACCGGCTCTTTTGGCGCAAACATTGTCGCCGGATTAATCGAATCGCTGGCCGATGGTCAACATGAGATTCTTGACCAGAGCGGCCTTTCACGATTAGCTATAGCGTCACATACGGAATGTAAGCATTCACAGCATTCCAGACTGAAAAGCAACGGGGGGAGCTCAATCTTGCCTCAATCCGCAATGAATCGGCCTTGCTCGGACCAGGTTTCAAGGAGTCGTCGTTAATGCCACTTAAGGATTTTTTGTTTACGTCAGAATCGGTCTCGGAAGGTCATCCCGACAAGATGTGCGACCAGATTTCAGACGCAGTGCTCGATACATTGTTGGCCGAAGACCCGAATTCACGGGTGGCACTGGAAACCCTGGCGAAGACCGGTCTAATCGTCATGGCGGGGGAAATTACTTCAAAGGCCAGTCCCGACTTTATAAAAATTGCGCGGCAGACCGCGCTCAGAATCGGCTACGACAGCGACGAAGTTGGCTTCAACGGCAATATGTGCGCGGTGCTGACTGCGATTGAACCGCAGTCGCACGATATTTCCCAGGGCGTTACCGAAGGTGAGGGTCTTTTCAAGGAGCAAGGGGCCGGTGATCAAGGATTGATGTTCGGCTTCGCCTGCGATGAAACGCCCGAATTAATGCCGCTGCCGATCTCACTGGCCCATCGGCTGATGGAAAACCTGGCGCGCCTCAGGCGTGAGAAGAAAATCGATTTTCTGCGCCCCGATGGTAAGAGTCAGGTGACGGTGCGTTATGTCGATGGCCGGCCGGTCGGCGTTACTCACGTCGTGGTGTTGACTCAACATCATCCGGGTGTCGGCCATACGACAATTAAGGAAGCGATTATCGAGGAGCTGATAAAGCATACAATTCCGGAACAATATCTCGACAAAGCAACAGTGTATCACGTAAATCCCACCGGCAGCTTTGTTATTGGCGGCCCGCATGGCGACTGTGGCCTGACCGGCCGCAAGATTATTGTCGACTCATATGGCGGCTATGGCCGCCACGGCGGCGGGGCATTTTCGGGCAAGGATCCGAGCAAGGTCGATCGCTCGGGCTGCTACATGGCGCGTTATGTGGCGAAAAACGTAGTCGCCGCCGGGTTGGCGAGTCGATGCGAAATCCAGGTGGCGTATGCGATTGGCGTCGCCGAGCCGGTTTCGTTATTGATTGACACCCTCGGTACAGGGACGGTTCCGGAACATCGCCTCTCATCGGCGCTGCGCGAACTGTTCGATTTCCGCCCCGCCTCGATAATCAAAACGCTTAATTTGAAGCGGCCAATTTATCAAGCTACTGCCTCCTACGGCCATTTTGGGCGCGTTCCCCACGATGGGTTCTTCCCCTGGGAACGGGTCGATATGGTGGATCCTTTGCAGAGCGCCTTTGGAGTGAACGGCGCCCGCTGATGAACTGAATCGTTAAAAGGGAGCGAGGATTGAGAGAAAACGAAAGCTTGCGCGCTGCCACTGGAACGTGTTCTGGCCGCGCTCTTAGCTTGTCTCTCGTCACTCCCCTCTTGCGCTCCCGTCTGCCGCTCCCTTTCGTCCGTTTCTCGCTTTTGAATGCGCCATCTGCTCAGGAGGAAGCTAATGCCTACGAACGGCCACGATGTTCGTGACCTTGGTCTCGCCATAATCGGAAGCAAACGCATCGAATGGGCCGACCGGCAGATGCCGGTACTGCGCCTTATTCGCGAGCGTTTCAGCCGCGACCAGCCACTTAAGGGGCAGCGCCTCGGTGCCTGTCTGCACGTCACCTGCGAAACCGCCAATCTGCTGCGGGCGCTCAAGGCTGGCGGTGCCGAGGTGATTTGCTGCGCGAGCAACCCGCTCTCCACCCAGGACGACGTCGCCGCGGCATTGGTGAATGACTACGACATTGCCGTATATGCGATTCATGACGAAAATCGTGACACCTACTATAACCATTTGCGCGCCACGCTCTCGCGCCGGCCGACCATCACGATGGATGACGGCGCTGATCTGGTAAGTCTGCTGCATACAGAATTTCGCGAGCAGGCGGGAGACGTGCGCGCCAGTATGGAAGAGACCACCACCGGCGTGATTCGGCTGCGCGCGATGGAACGCGACGGTGCCCTGCGCATTCCAGTGGTTGCTGTCAATGATGCCCAGACCAAGCATCTCTTCGACAATCGCTACGGCACGGGGCAATCGACCCTCGATGGCATAATCCGGGCAACCGGCATTCTGGTCGCGGGCTCGGTGATGGTAATCGCAGGCTTCGGATGGTGCGGACGGGGGATTGCGTCTCGCGCGCGCGGTCTGGGAGCGGAAGTGATCGTGACCGAGGTGGATCCGATTCGGGCGCTGGAAGCGGCAATGGAAGGTTTTCGGGTGATGCCGATGCTTGAGGCGGCAAAAATCGGCGATGTCTTCGTCAGCGCCACCGGCGACCGTTCGGTGCTCGGCCCAGCGCACTTTAACCTGATGAAAGACGGTGCGATTCTCTGTAACGCCGGCCATTTCGATGTCGAAATCGATATTGCCTACCTCAACGATAGCGCTAACAAAGTCGAGCGCAACATCACCCAAAACGTTGACGCCTACGTGCTGCCGAATCGGCGGACGGTTTATGTGCTCGGCCAGGGGCGGTTAGTGAATCTCGCGTGCGCCGAAGGGCACCCCGCGCAGGTAATGGACATGAGCTTCGCGACCCAGGCACTGGCCGCGAGCTGGACCGCGGTGGGAGAGCCACTGCCAGTCAAAGTTCATGAAGTGCCGCAGGAAATCGAGAATGAGGTGGCAAGTCTGAAGCTCGCGGCGATGGGCATCAGCATCGACTCGCTGACCGACGAGCAGAAAAAATATCTGTCAAGCTGGCGCACTGGCACTTAAGTAAACCGCGGCCGCAGCGTAGGGGAATTGAAAAGATTGGCATTGACAGCCTCTCGCTCCCATCCCTCAAAGCCAGCGACGACGAGCGAGCGGGTGCTATCATCGGGAGGCTGGGGCGCACGTATCGGTTTTCTGTTCTGCGCGGTTACTTCACGACGTCCCATGTCCAATCTTCCTTCACGATAGTTAGGGATTCGATATGAGCTGAGATGCGAATTATTCGGCAGAAGAACAAGCGATTGCTGCTGCTCTCAAAGGAGCGTTCCAGTGCCTGCTGCTATTTCTTAAGCCCCTGGCGTACCGGATGATCGGGTGGCAGCATACACAAATTGTCACTCTCGACCTTCAGGGCACAATTGAAACGCGCGCGGAAATTCTCCAGTGCAATCGCAGCCGTCAACTCGACCATCTGTTGCGCATTGAAGAAAGTAGCTAGTTCTCCAAAGACCGCGTCGGGGACTTCCGCCGGCGTCCGGCTCATGCCCTCGGCGTAACGCAACACTGCTTTCTCGCGATCATCGAAATGGCGGCTGGTGTCGAAAACTGCAATGTCCTGCAATTGTTCGTCGCTCACACCAGCATCTCTGCCTACGGCAGAATTGATATCCACTCAGAACGGACAACCGATTATTTGCGCCGCGCGCAGCGACGCCATGAACTTGAGACGCCGGTCAATTACATTCGAGCCGTCAATCACCCGGCCCAAACCGGAGGCGGCGAGAAGAATCTCGGGCCGATGACCCATCACCAAATTCGGGCTGATTACGCGCCCATAACGCTTGCGGCTGCGGTCGAAGATCGGCTTGACAGGTTCGGGCGGATTATCGGGATCAATTCCTCTTATACGCATTCCATGAAACCTCGCAGATTCTGTAGGTTCGAGCGGCCGCACGCCAAAGCGTTCCTCGATTCGCTGCAACATCTCGCTCATCGCTGCTGCGTAATCATATAGGCACAGCGCCGCGCTCCGGCCAAGATATGATCGAACCGTTCGACGCGAGCCTGGCCTCCTAGTAAGGAGCGAAACAACGACAACTCCTCGCGGCAGAGACCCTGGCACGACGAGGCCGCGGCGCAAATGGGACAATGATTCTCCATCAGCAGGATTGAGCCGTCCCGCCGCTGGGCGCATTCAGCCATATAGCCCTGCTCGCGCCGAATTTCAGCCAGTGCCTGCGCCCGGCGCAGCAATCCTGCTCCAGCTTTCTTCATTCGCCGCGCGTAGGAATCCTTCTGACGCTTAGTGCGTTCGTGAAGCAGGCGCTCCAGCCCGCTTTCGCCGAATGCTGCGCGCACCGCACCGATCAGTTCCAGCGTCAGCTCAGCATGGCTGTCAGGGAAGCGCGACGCTGACGTGGCCGTGAGCTGCCACACGCGTGCCGGACGCCCTACCGCACGGCGCTCATCGACATAGTCAACCAAGCCTTGTTGCTTAAGGCGGTAGAAGTGCTGGCGGACCGCCATTGGGGTCACGCCCAGCTTGGCGGCTATTGGACCGGCGGTCTGGGGACCCTTGGTCTTGAGCTGGTACAGGATACGGTCGGAGGTGGCGTTATTCATAAGCATGCGGCTGATCCTATCCGGAAGCCTTGGTTTCGCAAGCGTGTTCTTGACATAATTTCGAAAGCGAGTACTTTGCAAACAGATCATCCGCAAAAGGGGTACACGCAGAAGGGGCACACTATGACCCCGAACGATACTAGCGGAGGCTTGCCCGCTTCGTCCGCCATCTGCGTTCGGCGACGTTCCCGAGGGGGGCAACTCCGCGTGAAAATGACAGCGTCGAATCGCAAATATCACCGAGGGTTTGACTTTGAGCTGTGGACTAGCCGGGGCGCATGGTTTTGGCAACTGGCCAACCGCTCCTGCGGCGCCGCAACGATCGGTTCGGCTTTGACCGAAAATGAAGCGCTGCGCGAAGCGTACGCGGCCGTTGACGAAGTATCAGCACGATGCGCGCGCGTCGCACCGGGTCGAGTCAGTCCACCGGCTACTACAATGATCAGTCACTGCGACGGCTTAACGGCTGCTGTTGTCGAACGTTCGGTTAGTAAAACTTGAACGCGAAACAGGAGATTATTGAATGCCTATTACGCTGAATCATACAATCGTGCCGGCGCACGACAAAGAAGCCTCCGCGCGGGTTTTTGCAGATATTTGCGGACTCAAATACGAAGGTCCAGCCGGCCATTTTGCACCAGTGAATGTCCGATAGCCGCTGCGCGGCCGCGCCGATAGTGCAGGACAGAGCCGCGGCCACCCTCACCAGGGCAGCCTCGCGGCCGCATGTGCGACTAGCGAAGCCGCTTCGGCTGAAGCGTTGAGCCGAAGCCCTGAACTGAACGAGCAAGATGAGTCCACAGGTGCGCATAGAACACCAGGCGGAACGAAGTGGAGCCGAGCAAACGCGTCCGCCAGTTCGACCCGCGTGCGGGTCGTTTGGAGGTGCGCATAGAAGACTAGGCGCAACGAAGTGGAGCCGAGCAAACGAGTCCGCGAGGTGCGCATAGAAATAGGTCGGTGAAAAAAATTGGCATCTCGAGTCGAAACCGAAAATAGCGGCACTTCCACGCCCGACAGTTCCCATTCCTATCCGTCCAACGGCCAAGCATTTGGCGCGGCGGAGAAGCGCTGGCGCGAGCGAATTACCAAGGCTCGCTTTCCATCTGCCCGGACCTCTTCGGGACTTGAGCTGGATGTTGCTTATACGCCGGAAAGTATCAAGCATTTGGATTCTGAGCAGGATATCGGTCTGCCTGGTGAATATCCTTTCACCCGCGGCGTCCAGCCCACGATGTACCGCGGGCGGGTTTGGACCATGCGCCAATACAGCGGCTTCGGCACCCCGCGCGAGTCCAATCAGCGTTACAAATGGTTACTGGAGCAGGGCCAAACCGGCATTTCAGTTGCGCTCGATCTGCCTACTCAGTTGGGGCTCGATTCGGATGATCCCGAGGCAATTGACGACGTGGGCCGGGTGGGAGTGGCGATAGATACTCTGGGCGATATGGAAACGCTATTCGAGGGAATCCCTGTCGACCGTATCAGTACGTCGTTCACGATCAATTCGACTGCTGCAATCCTGCTCGCGATGTACGTAACGGTAGCCGAACGGCAGGGGGTGGCGCCGGAAAAGATTACCGGGACAATTCAAAACGATATTCTCAAAGAATACGTGGCGCGCGGCACCTGGATTTTTCCGCCCGAGCCGTCACTGCGCCTGATTGTCGATACAATCGAATACTGCAGCAGACATGCGCCGCGTTTCAATTCGATCAGCGTGGCAGGCGCCCATTTTCGCGATGCCGGCGCAACTGCCGTGCAGGAACTGGCATTCACGCTGGCTGACGGCATCACCTATGTGCAGCGATGTCTCGACCGCGGGATGACGATCGACGAATTCGCGCCCCTGATCAGTTTCTACTTTTATACTCATAACGACCTGTTCGAGGAGGTGGCCAAATACCGCGCGGGGCGGCGACTGTGGGCGCGCCTGATGAAGGAACGTTTCGGCGCGCGCGACCCGCGGGCGATGATGTTCCGGTTCGGCGTGGTCTGCGGTGGCAGCACCCTGACCGCTCAGCAGCCGCAAAACAACATTGTGCGCGTTGCCTACCAAGCGCTCGCGTCGGTGTTGGGCGGCGTTCAATCAGTCTTCACCGCAGCCTGGGATGAGGCGTTTGCCATTCCGACCGAACAGACCGCGGAGCTGGCCCTGAGAACTCAGCAGGTGCTCGCGTACGAGACCGGCGTTGCGAACGTTGCGGACCCCTTGGGCGGTTCGTATTTCGTCGAGGCGCTGACCGATCGGATTGAACGTGAGGCGCTCGCGATTATCGAACGAATCGACCGGATGGGCGGGATGGTGCCGTGCATCCAGAATGGCCTTATCCAGAAAGAGATTGCGGCCGAAGCCTACCGTCATCAGCAACGGATCGAGAATGGCGAGCAGGTAGTGGTCGGCGTGAACAAATTCACGCGCGAGGAGCCGGAGCGCCGTCAGCTTGAACTATGGGAACTCGACCCGGCGCTCGGTGTGCGGCAGCGCGAAGACCTCGCCCGTATCAAAGCGCGCCGCGACAACTCCCTGGTCGCCAGCACACTCAACAACTTGCGCGACGCCGCTCGAAGTGACCGCAGCCTTATGCCCGCAATCATAGATGCGGTGAGGGCGTATGCGAGCATCGGCGAAATCTGCGGGGTGCTACGCGAAGAATTTGGCATCTTCCAGGAGCCGGCGAGTATATAGGAGTGCAGGAAGAGGACGATCGGAGTGCGCGCAGCGAGATTGGTCAAACCGTAGCAGGCCCCCCACCATCGCCCTCCACCATGTGAGGGAATGCGGGAGGGGATAGGATTTAAGGCAGCGCCAGATGGAATCCAAAGCCATCCGCATATTAGTCGCCAAGCCCGGCCTCGACGGGCATGACCGCGGCGCGAAGGTAATCGCCTACGCGCTGCGCGATGCGGGAATGGAAGTCGTATACACCGGCCTGCGGCGCACTACCGAGGAAATAGTCAAAGCCGCGATAGACGAAGACGTAGATGCGATCGGTTTGAGCATCCTGTCCGGCGCGCATCTCGCTCTGACTGAAAAGGTAATCGCAGGATTAAAGGCGGCAGGCTGCGCCGACGAGATCGCGGTAGTCGTGGGTGGCACGATTCCACCGCGCGATATTGAGTCTCTGGAAAACATTGGCGCGGCCGCAGTCTTTCCCGACCGGCACCCCGCTCAGCGCAATCGCCACCAAAATCAGCGAACTCATCAACTCCCGCCGCCAACAGGCTTGATGGCGGCGTCAGCTTTGCGCGGTGAGCTATCAATTGCCTGCCAGCGGATTTGCCATCGTGAACCTCAAGCGGAATGCGATGCGGCATGTCGCCGCGCGAGTAGCTTGTTTACATCGAACTTGAACATCTTGGCGATGTTCAGGCCGAGGATTTTTGCGCGGTGCTCATCACTCAGATGTTGCATCTGACGCTCGATTGCTTCGGCCGAATGCGGCCATGAGCCTTCCGCGTGCGGATAGTCATTGGCCCATAGGAAATTGTCGATCAGATTAAAGGGTTCGGCCAACCGCAGACCGGCCGCATCTTCCTGAAACGACGCCGCGCCGTGCTCGCGGAAATACTCACTGGGTAATTGCTTGAGTTTCGGGTATGCCCACAAATGATGTTTGCGATAAGCTTCGTCCATTGCATCAAGGGCCCACGGCACCCAGCCAATGCCGCACTCAATGAGTGCAAAGCGGAGCCTGGGGAAACGCTCGAATACTCCCGACGCGCACAGGCATGACATTGGTTCGATCACGGTTGGGCAGGCGTGGGTAACGTAGTTGATGACCGCTCCACCATCCTTGCGCGCGGCGCGAGGGTCCATTCCGGTCGAGATATGAAATGTAACGGGAATATCGCAATCCTGGATTACCGCCCAGACCGGATCGTACTGCGGCAGATTGTAGTTCGGATGACGGGCGTCGTGAGCGCCCCACACCGGCTTGCATGGCAAGTTGACGGCGCGAAAGCCTAACTTCGCGACCCGTTTGATTTCCTCTATAGCGACGTTCACGTCGGCGGTCATGATCGCCGCTATCGGCGACATAAATTCGTTGTATGGTCCGAAAGTTTCCCATGCCCAATCGTTCCACACCCGGCATTGGGCAGCGCCAAAATCCACATCGTGGGTGGCCCACATCGACAAGCCCTTGTTGGGGAACAGAATTTCGGCGTCAATGCCGTCGCGGGCATGGTCACGAATCCGGTCTTCAGGAGCGCGGCCGGCCTCGCCCCGCAGGCGATCCTCGCCGCCCTTGGGCGCATCGGCGATATTGCGGGCGCGCATGCGTGATTTCTGATAACCCTCGACCACCATCCACTTCTCACCGTTCTCGTCCACTTCGACATGGGGCAGACGATGCTGGAATTTCTTATCGATTCTCTGCCACCAGAGACCGCCGGGTTCGTTGCAATGGCAATCGGCCGAGATCATCAGGTACTTGCGCGGGTCGCCGGGCCGTGCCGTACGCTCCCATCCTTGATGGCCGGGGCTATCGAGCCGCCAGCGATTTTTCTCATCAACGGTATTGGATTCCTGAAGCATCTCGTTCTCCTGGCGCAGATGACCTAATCAGCCACGAATTATGCCGAGTAATACAGAAATTACCATTCCTCCACCGGTCCCTTCCCTTCCGCCGACTGCATCTCGGCATATTCCGGACGTGTAGGGGGGCTTGGGGTGGCACGCGCGCGTGCACGAGCCGGACCCTCGGAGCGGGTGAGATTCTGTGCGCTGTTGATCAGGAAGACGTGGCTGAAGGCTTGCGGAAAATTACCAAGATGGCGTCCAGTATGCGGATCATATTCCTCGGCCAACAGCCCGACGTCATTGCGCAATTTCACCACCCGCTCAAAAATTTCGCGCGCCTCCCCATATCGGCCCAGCATGACGAGATTATCAACCAACCAGAAAGTGCACGGCAGAAAGGCACCCTCGCCCGCAGGTAGTCCGTCAACCCCATCAGGCCGGGTTGAGTACCGCTTGATCAGACCATCGACCGAAAGCTCGCGGCGAATTGCCTCGAGCGTGCCGATAACGCGCGCATCGCCGGGCGGGAGGAAACCTACCAGCGGGATCAACAGGGTCGCGGCATCGAGCTTATCGGCACCGTAATACTGAACGAACGCATTGAGCGACGGATTGAATGCGTGGCGGCACACGTCAGCATGGATGGCCGCGCGCAGCGTGCGCCAGCGGTCAACCGGGCCGGGCAAGCCTGAACGTTCGATGGCTTTAACCGCACGGTCAGCACCGACCCAGGCCATCACCTTCGAATGGGTAAACTGCCGGCGTGGACCGCGCACTTCCCAGATGCCCTCGTCCGGCTGATGCCATTGGGACTCGAGGAAATCCATCAGCAGTTGCTGCACACGCCATGCGTCTTCGCCCGCAGCTACCCCGTGACGCACAGCAACGTCGAAGGCATCGAGGACCTCGCCGTAGACATCGAGCTGAAACTGGCTGTGAGCGGCATTGCCGATGCGGACCGGACGGCTATTTTCGTAACCCGGCAGCCAATCCAGTTCCATTTCGGTCAGCCGCCGCTCTCCCATGATACTGTACATTGTTTGCAATTCGTGGGGCTGGCCAGCGATCGCACGCAGCAACCAATCGCGCCATTGGCAAGCTTCCTCCGTATAGCCCGACGATAACAAGGCGAACAGTGTGAAAGTCGCATCGCGCAACCAGCAGAATCGATAGTCCCAGTTTCGCACGCCGCCGAGACGTTCAGGCAGGGACGTGGTCGGCGCGGCGACGATACCGCCGGTAGGACTGTAGGTCAGCGCTTTGAGGGTGATCAGCGAACGGATGATCGCGTCGCGCCATTTGCCCGTAGCGGTGCATCGCGCCGACCATTCCTTCCACCATTGCTGAGTCTCGTCCAGCGCCCTTTGTGGATGGCGGGTACCGGTTTCCTGTAAATGCGATGGATACCAGGTCAACGTGAAGGGCACGGTTTCGCCGGCGCTGACGCTGAAGTTGGCCACCGTGGTGAAATCCTCCCCCTGCATGCGGACGCGCGAACGGAGTTGCATCGCATCAGGACCAGCGACAGCGCTCAGCCCGTAGGGGCGGCGGCGCACCCACGGCACGATGCGTCCGTAATCGAAGCGGAAAATTATCTCCATCCGCATTGGCACGCGTCCCCGCCGGCCCTCGACGATCCGAAACAGGTTGACGCGGCCACCGTGCTCGCTAATCGGCATGAAATCGATTATCGCGACACGGTCGCCGCCGGGCAGTTCGAACTCAGTTTCCAGCACGAGCGTATCGCCCAGGTAGTGGCGGCGGCTGACGGCCGCTTCGCAGTCTGGTCTAATTAGCCAGCGGCCGTTTTGTTCAGTGCCCAGCAGGGCCGCAAAACAGGCGGGCGAATCAAACCGTGGCACAGACAGCCAGTCGATAGAGCCGTTGCGGCCCACCAGCGCGGCGCTATAGGTATTCCCGATCAGGGCATAGTCTTCGATGCGCAAACTCATCTGTTTAGGAAACTCCGTCGCGGTAAGAGTCAGGAAGGCCAGCTCCAATACAAACGGGTAGCCAAACAGCCCAACCATTCATTATCCAAGCCTTCGGCCGCTAAAGTCCAGATAGAGCATGGCGTTTTAAGGTTATGGGCGCTGAAAGCCTGAACTCGCGTGGCTTAAGGCGGGTGGCTTGAGGATGGTTGAATGACGAGGGTTTTCGCCCGCCGCGCTGCGGCGTCGCACGGAACGGGCGCTGTGCAATAGCGGCGGCTTTGCGCTATTTGTGGGGGAGAAGCCTCACCGGCACGTTATGGTTATTCCTGAGGGCGCGCAAAAGCCGCACCCGTTTCCCGCTCTCAACGGAGGGGGAGAAAACTTTGTCCATTCGGTGATTGCTTGTGGTCAGCATCCGGGCCTTCGATCACTCGCGGAGCATCGTGCGCATCTCCCGCTCGGGCAGGTAGAGCTCGCCCGACCAGCCTTGCCGATCGCGATACTCGGTGCGGAGCGCGGCGCGGCGCTCGAGCCAACATTCTCAGTCGTCATCTAGCGCCGCGGCGACCGTATCACTTTGCCCGTCCTAAGGCAGCGGGAACACACTGCGTGAACCCGCTGCTGTATATTGCGCTGGATGCTGCCGCTACACCAATCATCTAACAAGAAGTTGGGAGGCGCTCCGTTACCTATTGACGCTGCGGAGAGGCCCGTTACCATTCGAAAAATTGCTGGTGTTCAGAATCTGAACGCCGGCGTTGTGCGTTGAGTTGAACGGCGTGACCTTATTGCCGCATCCGGCAGCGTTCGCAGCCGCCGGAGAGTCGAACCAAAGACCGAGATGATAAAGCTGCACGGGCTTCGTTGCGGGATTGCTACTGGCATCGCCCGCAAGCACCACCGGGGCCGGAGCTGTGCCGGGAGCCACAATGAAGGTTCCGATCTGGAAGCGGCCGATAAAGTCGCCGACCGCTACGCCATGTGCGTCGGTGAACATATCCCCCATGTACCAGGCAAGGCCAAAGGGACTCGTGGGAACTTGAATAACGAACAGATCGAAATCCGTGTTCTTGGGCAGCCCCGACACCTCGACGTGCATGTTCTCGACCAGTGTTAAGGTGTGCGTAATCGTGACACGACCCTTGGCGGGTACGCACGATTCCGTTCCTAACGTGGGGACCATCGCGAAGGTGAAGTTTTCGTTTTGAGCGAAACCCGAACCGCAAAGAGCCAAGCAGGCAACCGCCATAGTGCTGAGCGCCGCAGTCAGTTTTGATAGTCGCATGATCTTTCTCCTCTATCTCGGAGGTACAGCATCAGCCGGTACCTCACCGTTGTGGAAATTGTTGAGTTTGAGCCGGAATTTCCGTTTTGTCCCGCCCTGCTCAACACCGCCACATAGCACCTCTTGGCCGTCAAAGCGAGCCTTGGCAATGTCTTGTTATCATACCTTGTCCTCAGCCTCGATATTGCCTTAGTGGCAATCCGCGGCGTACGAAATACGCCGAAGAGGGAGCACACGGAAGTGTCGCGGACAGCCAAAGTGTCGCCCGCTCGGCGATTATTCCGCCAGCGCATCGACACATCGCGGCGTTGCGCGCTCCGCCGACGAACGTTTGTTGCTCGAACTGCGGGAACTATGCGCGCAACTGTTCGAAGCAACCTACAAAAGGACGCTCGATGCGGTCGCACTACTCCTAGTGTGGTGTCCCGCAAATAAGTTTACGCGGTGTGGGGCATCTCTTCTCCCCTCGTACACCTGTCAACTATGTCTGGCGCACAAACAGCAGCCACGCGCGAGAATGACACAAGCGGCAGGTTCCCATGTCTGTAAAGCTACTTGCGGGCCGCCATACTAGAGCACGGCGATGAGCGCCAGATTGAGCATCGAGCGAAGGCTTCTCTGCGCACCGTTCAACGATGGGCCGTCACAGAAAACCGACGAATAATGGTAGATTATATTCGTCTAAATGAGCATGCGAACACGGCCGAAGGCGGAGTTGGTGTTGAGCAGCGAAGAGGGGCAGCATTGGAGCGCTCGGCTGCACGGTGGCACAGCGGCTGGGCTTGCGGGCTCGGATTGTACTGGTTTAAGCAATGGGAGGACTCGTATCGTATGGGACGCCTTGATAGAAAGATCGCGTTGATCGTCGGCGGCGGCGCAGATGGTCCGCCCAATCCGGGTGAGGAACTTTCGATCGGCAACGGCCGCGCCACAGCTATCATGTGCGCGCGTGAAGGCGCGTCGGTTATGGTCGCTGATCTTAAGCGCGAACTCGCCCTTGAGACCGCTTCGGCAATTCGCGCCGAAGAACATCAGGCAGACGCAGTTGAAGCCGATGTGTCGCGCGAGAACGATTGCCGCCGCGCGGTTGAGGAAACGGTTCGGCGCTTCGGCGCGCTTCATCTGCTGGTCAATAACGTTGGGATCGCGATTGGCCGCGCACTCCTCAATACCACCATCGATGAATTCAACCGCATGTATGAGGTCAACCTGCGCAGCCATTTCCTGATGATGAAGTACGCCTTGCCCGAGATCGTCAAGGCCGGCGGCGGCGCAATCGTCAACGTCTCGTCGGTTGCCGCGCTGCTCTCCGGCAGCGGAATCGCCTATGAAGCAACCAAGGCGGCACTGCTCGGATTGTCGCGATCGGTGGCGGTCCGCTATGCGCGCGACAATGTCCGCGTCAACGCGATCCTGCCAGGTTTGATCAACTCCTCGATGGTGCGGCGGGAAATCGGTGACCGTGAAGCGCGGGTAGCGCCGCGAATCCCGATGGGCCGTCAGGGGACGCCCTGGGAAATTGCCAAGGCCGTCGTATTCCTGCTCTCTGATGACGCGTCGTACATCACGGGTACGCAGCTTATCGTTGACGGCGGCATCACCGCCGGCGAAGGCATGCGCCGCCGCCCCGAAAGCTAAACCTTCCCCCTATCAGGGAAGAACGGCGCGCCTCCGGCGACGCAGAGAGGTTCCTATTCAGCGCATTTCGCACGATTATAACAGTGCCATCCCGACTTCTGCCGACCTCTGCTCAGACGCGCATGCGAGGCGGTGAAAACAATCGCTACTATGTGAATTAGCGAGGAGAACACGGATGCCAGTTGAATATATTCCGCGTACGCTTGAACTCTACCGGGATTTTGCGCGCTACCGATGGGTGGTCAACACCGATACCCCGCCGTGGACGCCGCTGACGAAGCCGATGGCGCTGTGCAAGGTTGCGCTGATGAGCTCTGGCGGAATTCTTTATCGCGATCAGCCTCGCTTCCATCGCGAGGATGCCTCTTATCGCATCATCCCCAAAGCCGCGACGCAGGCCGAGCTGGATGTGTGGCACTTCGGCTATCCGACCAAGGACGCCAAAGCAGACCCTAATTGCGTTTTGCCGCTGGCGCGAATGCGCGAACTGGAGGCGGAGGGTGTGATTGGTGAACTGGCGGACCCAGCCTATAGCTTTATGGGCGGAATATATTCCGGGCGCAAGGTCCGCGACGAGCTTGCTCCGAAAATAGCCGACGAACTCAAGCGCGCCCACGTCGACGCATTCTACCTGGTGCCCGCCTGACCCGTGTGCCATCAGTCCGTTGGACTGATTGCGCGAGTGGTCGAAGCCGCAGGAATTCCGACGCTTTGTATGACCTCGGCCCTCGATATTACGCAGGCAGTTAATCCGCCGCGCGCGGTCTTTCTAAATTTTCCGCTCGGCCATCAAACCGGCAAACCACATCAACCGGAACTCCAGCACCGGATTGTGCGCGACGCAATGCAAGCGTTTCCAACCATCACAAGGCCCGGCACCATCATCCATCTTCCGTACGTATGGGATGCGAACGATAGTACCTGGGAGGAAACCGATTACACCGATGGCTTCCTGCCGGGACGGCCACCCAAAGAAGACGCGGACAAGGCCGAGGCCGAACGCCGAGCGCGATTTGTTGGGTAACCTGGCTTGCACCAAACAAAAAAGACCTGTCTCTTGTGTTGTTGGGGTCTCTGCCCTCCGGGTATTTCTGATGGATGCCTCGGCTGAACAGAGGTATTACACTTACAATTATAATAAGTTGTCCTAAACAGTAATTAGTGGCGGGCGAGGCTTCGCGCGTAGAATTGGCATTCGAACCATTGGTGCTGGAACGGCCTGAGCACCCGATATCGCGCCGCGATATCGATAGCAACGTGCTCAAGGTCCTGTATCGGTTGATTAACGCGGACCACGTCGCCTACCTGGTTGGCGGCGGTGTGCGGGATTTGATGCTGGGCCGCCAGCCGAAGGACTTTGATGTCGCCACTTCAGCCCATCCTCACCAAATCCGCGAGCTTTTCCGGAATTCGCGGCTGATTGGGCGGCGCTTCCGCCTGGTTCATGTTTTCTTCGGCGCGACCAATATAGAAGTCGCCACTTTTCGCCGCCTGGGCGAGAGCGATGATGTCGACGGCCTGCTGATTCGGCATGACAACACTTTTGGCACGCCCGAGGAAGACGCCTTTCGGCGCGATTTTACGGTTAACGCGCTGTTCTATGACCCGCGTACCTTCCGCGTGCTCGATTGCGTCGGCGGAGTCCGGGACCTTGCTGAGCGGCTGATTCGGACGATTGGCGAACCCGAGCTGCGGATGCGCGAAGACCCGGTTCGGATGATTCGAGCGGTGCGGCTGGCGGCCAAACTCAACTTTGAAATTGAACCTGCGACCGCGCACGCGATCAAGTGTTGTGCGGGCGATCTGATCAAGGCTTCGGCGCCTCGCCTGATCGAGGAAGTCTATCGAACCCTGCTATTGGCAAATTCGGCCCGTGCGCTGTTTCTGATGGAGCGGCTTGGGCTGCTCGATTCCGCGCTGCCGATGCTGTCCCACCATCTGAAGCAGCATTATCATGGGCTCGAAGCTGCGCCGACGATTCGTATCATGGGGGCGTTAGGCGAGGCGATTGGGGCAGGATTCGAGCCGCCACGTGGGTTTTTGCTCGCCTGCCTATTGGCAGACATGCATCTTACCCTGGCGACGGAATCGGGCTCCGTGCATGCATTGCGACTCTGCGACGCGTTGCGCGCACGCGGCTTCTCGCGTGGCGACACCGAGCATTCCCGCTTGCTGCTTGAAGCACTGGGCCACATGCTGAAACGTTCGCGAATCACCCGGCGGCTCGTGCGACGCCCATATTATCCGCTAGCACGGCGGCTATTCGAGCTGATTGCACCCATCTTCTCGTCTGACGCTGCCGAGTTGGACCGTTTTCTGGCCACTCCACACGAGCATCATCGCGCGCGCCGAAATCAGCAACCGTCCCAGCCTATGGGAGATAGTAACCCGCATCGCCGGCGCAGAAAGAGGCGCGGCGGGCGCCGCAGCCAGGGGCGGAATCTCAGACTTCACGGGACTGGCGGCTCGGGTTCCGAGACCGCGAAAGCAGAGGTCTCTACGGACGGGCTTGCGGCCGAAGCTTCGGTTCGGGCACCGACCGTCATCGACAAAATGCCGGACAGTTAAAGTAAGAGTGTGTCAGGGGCGCGGAACCAGCGCGTACTGTCATTATCTGCTCTTGGTTGCAAAGCCTGGCGAATCTCGACTTATTCTTGTGGCGCAGCAGCCCTTCGATTAACGTAAGATCGCATTTCGACTCCAACAGATAGTCCGCATTGCAGGTTAATGGTGGCGTTAATTGCGCGCCGCGAAAAATCCAGCCTGCATGGAATATGACCCGGAGGAGCTATTGGCTGCGAGCGGTTTACGAACTGACAAAATCTGGATGGACGGCGGTTTGGTTCCGTATGACCAGGCCAATGTGCATATCCTGACGCACAGTCTCCACTATGGCCTCGCCGTGTTCGAGGGGATGCGCTGCTATAAGAGCGACGATGGCCGCTCGGCCATTTTCCGCGCCAACGAGCATGTGCGCCGGCTGTTCGATTCAGCCCATATCGTTGAAATGCCGATGCCGTTTAGCCAGGAAGAAATCCTCAAGGCATGCGCGGATGTGGTGCGGGTAAATCGGCTCAGCGAATGTTACATCCGGCCGATCGCCTTCTATGGTGAAGGCGAGATGGGCTTGTCAGCGCGCGGCAATGCGGTGCGCGTCGCGGTCGCCGCATGGCCGTGGGGCGCCTACCTCGGCGAGGAGGCGGCACGCCACGGGCGTGCGGCTCAAGACCTCCTCCTTCGTCCGATTTCATCACAATTCGATTCCACCCAACGCTAAGGCGTCTGGACCGTATATCAACTCGATTCTCGCCGGTTATGAGGCCCGCCGCCACAACTACGATGAAGCCCTGCTGCTGGACGTCAACGGTTATGTGGCCGAGGGCAGCGGCGAGAATTTCTTTATCGTCCGCGACGGTGAAGTGCGGACACCGCCGATTATGTCATGTCTGCCGGGCATCACTCGCGCATCTGTAATCCGCATCTTGCGCGATGCGGGCGTCACTGTGACCGAGCAGCTCTTTCCGCGCGACGCCGTGTATATTGCCGATGAAGCATTTATGACCGGCACCGCGGCCGAGGTTACGCCGGTCCGCGAGCTTGACGATCGTACGATCGGCGACGGCAAGCCTGGCCCTATCACGCTTAAGGTAATGGAAGTTTTCCGCGCCGCGCTGCACGGCCGCGATCCGCGTTATCGTTCATGGCTCTATTACGTCTGAGATGCGGCTGATTCTGACACTTTTCGCGGTACTCGTCGCAGCGGGATTCGCTGCTGTGCTTCTGCGCCCGAGAACGGCTCAGGCGGAAATGCTCAACGTCGGTGACCAGGCGCCCGACTTCTCCACCAGTGCAATTGCAGGCGGGGAGACGATTACCGTTCACCTGATTGATTATCGTGGTCGGCGGGTCGTGCTGTATTTCTATCCCAAGGACAATACGCCTGGGTGCACGAGAGAGGCGTGCGCCTTTCGTGACGGCTACGCAAAGTTACAGAACTGGGGAATCACCGTTTTCGGATGCAGTGTCGATAGCGGCGACGCGCACCGGGCCTTTGCTAAAAAGTACGGCTTGCCGTTTCCGCTGCTGCTTGATCCGGACAAAAAAATCGCCAAAGCCTATCGCGCCGACAATGGCATTCCGATTCTCGGGCTTGATAAGCGGGTCACCTACGTAATCGGCGAAGATGGCCGGATTGTGGCCGTTTACCCGCAAGTCGATCCAGCCACGCACGCCGACCAGATCATTCACGCTCTCGGCGCGGACCAGCCGCGTCCAGCCGCAACGCGATCAGTAATACCTTCGCCTGGAGCAGAATCGCAGAAACCCGACGATCGCGACGTCGAGTGATCCTGGGCGTAGCGAGTTATCCGAGTGGCGCGCCGGCGTCTTCGAGGTTGCACGTCTTATTCGGGAGAGCGGCGCCAAGAAGTGCAGCCCGTCATGACCTCGTTGGGTAAAAAGCCGAGACTCACCGCAACCATTACCGCGGCGGTCGCGAGCAGTGCGGGGTCGGTTTCGCTACGAATTAGTTGCTCTATCGCCTTCACATGCTGTTCGATGAAGTCCATCTCGGATGCGGGCTGGCAGCCGAGGCTATCCGGGTCGAATAATGCTTCAATAATTGGATTGAAGTCGAAATTCGCTTCGGCGAGCGCGTCACGTACGGCGACCCGCCAAAACTCGCGCGGCTCGACGATCTCGAAATCGTTCAGCTCGGAGATTCGCTGCCGAAAGATGCCAAGTAGGCTCGTGTAACGGCGGTTTGTTCGAAGGTACAGTTGGGCACCCTGGGCGGCAAGAAAATCTTGCGCGGTCCCGTCGTCTCCGTAGATGCCACGCGACCCCGCCGCCGGCTCAAGCCGCCGGTACCGTTCGGCGCCTCGCCGATCATGGTCCAATCCCAGCGGATAAAGCCGGCAGGCTAGCGGCCGTCCCGCATGAACCGTACAAGTTGCCCCGTCCAAAGCTGCGCAGCTACCATTTTCGTCGAATTTGAGAATTGAGCCGCGGCGAATTGTGTACCGGCCGACCGCCTCGCGGGTTGACATGCCTGCCACTCGCGCCAGGCGAATCACGTCATACGGCGAGAGCGTTATCACCTGGTCGTGGCAGCATCGGCCGCATTGGTTGCATAGATAGGAAAAGCGGCTGCTACGATCCATGTTTTCAACGGATTGATGGCGAGAAACAGAGATGCAGAGCATCTTGTTTCCTAAATCGCGCGCCTCCGCGGCGGTTGAATAATGACCCTCTCCCTCGCCTCCCCCTGATAGGGAGAGGATTCGACTTAGGTGCGGGCGCCTCGACGGCGCATCGGGTGTTCAATCGCTTCACGTACCGGCGGCGAGACGGGCCAGCGCGCGGACCGCGACCTGAAGTGGCGGCAATCCGACCGATGGCAACGCGCGCATTTCGCCCATCAGATGCTCGACCTCGGCTGCGCGCCGCTCACGGCCCTGTGCTAGCCGCGCAGGCAACGGACGCGTATCTCCAGTGCGGGTCAGCAACGAGCGACACAATTGCATCCGCGCCCAAACCAGTTCTGCCGCCATGTCGCTGGCCGCGCGCCGCTCCCAGCGATCGTCGGTGCGGATGCCGTCAATCGCGTCCTCGATCATCGCGAATTCGATGTGATCGCTCAAGCTGAAATAAGTCCGCGCAACTTCGAGCGGCTCCAGTGTCAGCGAAAAACTCAGTGTCACCACATTGAGCAAATGTTGGGCGAACGACAGCCGCGTGAGACCAAGTGCGAGCCGCTCATGATGTACCGCCGTCCGCAGCTCGCGGTAAGTGCGTTCGAAGCGTGCGCGTTCCCCTCCTTTAAGCAGACTTTCGAATTGCGGCGTAAGCTGGTCAAACGCGGGCTTGAAATGGCGCACGACCTCTTCGAGCGAACTTGGTTCGAGCGTGTTGGTCAGCGCCCATGAAACGGCATGACGCACCGCCTGCTCCAGTCCGAGGAAAGCGCCGATTTCTGCCTCGGCCGTCAGCTCCTGCGCGCCGGCTTTGAGATTCTCGGCCCGCTCGCGAATATCGAGCACTCCCTCCGCAATCAGGAAGGCAGATACCGCCTCGTCCTCTCGGACGCCGTAATCGCGCACCAACTCGAATACAAACACCGAGCCCATCAGGTCAACCATTTCATTTACTATCAATGTTGCGACCAGTTCGTGACGGAGCCCATGCTGCGCAATCTCGCTGGAAAAGGCAGTAGAGATTTGCAGAGGGAAATACGGCCGCAGAAAACGTTCAATGAGATAGGAGTCCTCAGCCAGCGGCGTAGTCCCCATTCGCAAGGCCAAATCGATCTTGGTGTACGCCGTCAGCACCGCCAGTTCGGGACGGGTCAACCCGGCCTGCACGGCGCGCCGCTCGCGCAACTGTTCATGGCTCGGCAGCACCGTATCCTGATGGCGTAAGAGGCCGCGCTGCTCAATCGCAGTCAGATGCTCGCGAAAGGCCGAGACTGAGTAATGGCTGCGGCGTTGCTCCAAGCTGAGCGAGAGCACCTGGTCGCGATTGTTTTCCAGCACGCTGCGCACCACTTCTTCTGCCACCGCGGCGAGTTCGCGGTTGCGCTGGTCGAAGCCCAGTTCACCACGAGCGAGCACGGGCTGCAGCAGTATTTTAAGATTCACCTCGTGATCTGACATGTTGACGCCGGCGGAATTGTCGATCGCGTCGGTATTGATGCGGCCGCCGCGCAAGGCGTATTCAACGCGAGCTCTCTGGGTTAAGCCGAGATTGCCGCCCTCGACTACGATTTTGCAGCGAAGTTCGCTGGCCGCGATTCGACAGGCGTCGTTCGCATGGTCGCCCACGTCTGCGTCGGTTTCAGCGCTCGCGCGGACGTAGGTCCCGATACCGCCGTTGTAAAGCATGTCCACATCCGCGCGCACAATGAGCTGGATGAGTGTGTCGGCGTCGAGCTCGGTAGCGTCACACTTCAACGCGGCGCGCGCTTCCGCGCTCACAACGATGCGTTTTTGGCCGCGGCGAAAGATGCCACCGCCCTTGCTGATCAACGCCGCCGCATAATCCGACCATTGCGAGTTCGGCAACCGGTACAGGCGCTTTCGTTCGGCGTAGCTCGCCGCCGGATCGGGGTCAGGGTCGATGAATATATGGCGATGGTCGAACGCGGCGATAAGCTTGATATTGTTGGACTGCAGCAAGCCGTTGCCGAAAACGTCGCCGGACATGTCGCCAATTCCCACCATCGTCACCGGTGCGCCGCGCAAATCGCGACCCATCTCGCGCAGATGTCGGCGGGCGGACTCCCAGGCGCCACGCGCGGTGATGCCCATCTTCTTGTGGTCGTAACCGTACTCGCCGCCCGACGCGAACGCATCGCCGAGCCAGAACTTACGCCGCCCTGCAATCTCGTTGGCGGTATCCGAGTAGCTGGCCGTGCCCTTGTCGGCCGCCACTACTAGATAGGCGCCGTCGTCGTCGTAGCATTTGACCCGCGCCGGTCTTACACGCCGCTGAGCGACGACGTTATCAGCGAGGTCCAGCATCCCGTTGATCAGCATGCTGTAAGCCTCGACCGCCGTCTCCGGACCGGCGGGGCGGCCAGGATGAGGTTTGACGATGAAGCCGCCTTTAGCTCCGACTGGGACGATGATTGCGTTCTTGACCGTTTGCGTCTTCATGAGGTCGAGAATCTCGGTGCGATAATCGTCGGGGCGGTCACTGTGGCGGATGCCGCCGCGCGCGATTTTGCCCGCGCGGAGATGGCACCCCTCCATCAGGGGACTATTGACGTGAAGCTCGTACAGCGGTGCGGTATCAGGAAGATTCGCAATGCGCCCGCTCTCGAATTTAAGCGCGACGTATGGGATAGGCGCCGGCATGGGCAGGAAGAAATTCGTGCGCACGGTCGCTTCGAGCATCCCCAGCAGCATGCGCGCCGTCCGGTCATCGACGATATTGTCAATCACGCCAAGTTGTTCGAGATAGCCCGCACGCAACGATGCGGCTTCGTCCGGCGGCGTGTCGCGGTCCGGATCGAAGCGCGCCCGGAAAACTCCAATGAACTGCCGCGCCAACTGAGGGCAAGATAGGAACGGACGTTGGCCGGCATTGCGCGCGGCGGTTAGTCTCATTTGGAACGCGGCGGCAAGATAACCACGCAGCAAAGCCACTTCGTGCCAGGAGAGGCCGGCGCTCAGGGTCAGCAGGTTGAGCCGATCGTCTTCGGCCTGGCCAGTGCGCACTGCCACCAGCGCGCCACTGATCAAGCCTGCGCCCGGCTCCTGCTCCAACGGTCTGCCTTCAGCACTGCGGACACGAAATGCCTGGAGATTGGCTATCTGCGGTTTTCCATCCAGCTCCAGCCGGAACTCATGCGCATCCTCGGAGATTACCGAAATTCCAAAATTTTGCAGGACCGGAATCAACTCGGAGAGCAGCGGTGCCTCGCCAATCTCGTACAGCCGCAGTTCACTGCAATGCTGTTCGGCTTCTGTTCCGGTCCCGCCGACCAGCACGCTGAAGCGGCCTTCTTGCAGCAGGCGCTCGATCTGCTCGATGTCGCCCAAGGCCATTTCGACCGATGTAGTATTTTTGTACCTGGGCGTGAAGACCGTAACCCAGCGCGCCGCGAGTCTATGGCCGTGCTCATGGCCATAGCGGGCGGTCAATCCTTCTCGCAGCAAGCTGTCCCATGAACGAGCGAGGCTCGCAATGTCCGCGCGTAGGAGCGGAAGAGTCTCAGGCTGTGGTGGTGGCGCCGCGAAACAGAAATGCAGGCGGGCCGTGTGGCCCATACCGAGCGCGAGGTAATAATAGACCAGTGAGCCGCCGAGCCGCTCACATAGCGCGTGCTGAATGCGCATACGGACTTCGGCCGAGAATTGCTGGCGCGGCATGATCACCAGGGCGATAACATTGCCGCGCACGCTGTCGCTCTGCAGGCTGAGGCGTACTTCATCTTCGCTCTGGAGGTCGAGCACGAGCCGCAATTGCGCGCGCAATTCCGAGAGCCGGGCACGAAATAATTCCTCTTTAGGGAAACTGTTGAAGGCCGCGACGGTCGTCTTGTAGTCATGCATTTCCGGTT
>CAVWAA010000005.1:0-85498 GCA_963752805.1 Binataceae bacterium (SeqCode) | reverse complement strand
CAGAGAGACGAAACTCCTGTTTGGTGTATAGCGACCGTTGCCACCACAAAAGGATGGGAAATAATCGAAACTAATAAAGCATATGATCGCCCTGACAGGCCTGGTGGGCTAGTACCTACTAACTCCGCCTTGGGTCGCCATGGACACTTTTGATGTCAAGGCGCCCCTTACGCGATGGTATCAGACCGCATCATTCGATGCCGAATAGCGTCGGAACTCTCACGAGACTTAAGCTGGCGATTGCCGTAAGGATACTTACTCGTGTAATGCAGCCGGCTCCGATCTATTTGGGCACTCGGCCTGACCGATGAAGGGACACGCCTGGCACCACCGTTTGATGCCTAAATATTGACGTCTTTAGCGGCTGGCAGAAAAGAAGGAGTCGCTGACCACAGGTGTGCAAGGCGTGTTTATTGCTCGCCGAAGCTGGTTTCGAACAGCAGTCGGATCTCTTTCACCGCATCTTTAGCGTCCGGGCCTTGAGCTTTCAGCTTTAATTGTCGACCTTGCCGAGCGCCAAGGGAGGTCATTTCGACCACGCTTCGCGCGTTGGCATTTTGATGTTCATCCGAGATCCAGATTTGTGAGCGGAAGCGCAACGCGGCCTTTGCAACCATGCTTGCGGTTCTGACATGCAGGCCGAACCGATTTTTTAACTGAACAGTCGCTTCGGCCACGTCATTCATGGCAGCCCGAAAACATCGTCGTTCTAATTCGGCGAGATTAACATAAGCGACATTCGATGACCCCGCTGCCCGGCGCGCGGCAAAGTGATTCCCATCCGACAGGCATTTGCACAATCGCTGGCAACTCGATTTCCGCGATAAGTATTTTGACGAACGGATTAGGTCTCGCAATGGCGGGAGCGCGGCACTCCCAGAGCAAGCATCAGTAGCGGGCTCGTCTGTTCACAATGGGGCTGCAAGAACGCGGTTGTGTCGTCATCGTAAAACGTCAAACCGGTGGCGCCGCGCCCGAGACTATAAGCGGCCAGGTAGGCGCGGCCGCCGAGCAGTCCGGCTTCAAGATGCGCATCGCGATAGCCACGATTGCCGAGTCGGTTCAGAATCCGCTTCAGGTCCGCCATGTAGATGATCAACGCGCTGCAATCTGCGCCGAGCGGCTGCTCCAGGCACAGGTAGCCGGCTTCGGCGCGGAAGTCGCCGGCTTTGACCTGCTCCAGAGTGCCGCACTCACGCCGATAATAATAAGCACCCGGTGCGACCCCTTCGACGGCGTTGACGATGAGGTAAGTCTCTGCGAGGCGTGCCAGATCCCCGTTTGCGTCAAGTTTCGACGTCGCCATGATCGTTGCTAGTTCTTCGGCCGCGATCGGTTTCTGGGCGAAGACTCGGGTCGAGCCGCGCCGCAGAATCGTCTCGCTGAGTCCCATTGCAGCGTCGTCGCCCAAGGCCTCGAGCGTGATTGCGGCAGGGGAATTCTCTAGTTGTTTCGCCTCGAATTCTACCCGGGTCAGCTCCGAAACCTCCTCCGATGTGGATAATCGCGAAGCGCGATTAAGTCGCACCAGGTCTTCGTACACAACCTCTTTCGCTGACAGCGGTATCGACTCCAGCTTCATACTACTGAGCATGGGGGATTCCTCGGAGTCGGCGTGAGCTTGTCCCAGGGCCACCAAACATGCGATTCCCTCGCGGTCGCCGTCCACTTCGAGCAACTCTTCGATTGGCCTGTCGTTGAAGGCGGTGATGATTTCAGTATCGAGCGCGTCGGCGTTCGCCGCTGCCAGCAGGTTCGCGAGCATCGTTCCAGTATCCCAAAAGCAGTAGCGGTAAGCGCGCGCGCGGTACTTCCAGGCGCTGCGCCAAAAGATGCTGGTCATTATAAACACTGCGCGAGCATGGCGGAGAGAAGTTGATCCTGTGCAGCCGGCCAGGTAACGGCGCCAATCGCCGCGCCGGAGGCCATGCAGTTTCAGATCGGCGGGTAGCAAATGGTAGAGCCCGGGTTCCATTCCTTCGATTTCACCCGCAACCAGGTAGATCTCGACTGGATACAAAGCGCCCGCCGATGCGGCCGCGCGAAAATGATAATCCTCGCCTCCGACGTTGGCCTGCCTCGTTAAGCCGTCGGCGCAGAAGAGCAGTCGTGTCACGGTTTCAAGGTCAACCGATTTTTGAGCGGAGTCGGAACGCCGGCGCAGAGCGCTGAGCGTTGATATTTGCGACAAGCTCAAATCCCGGGGCAATGCGAGTGTGCCGGCGCCAGGATAAATCTTGTAGGGCAGGGGACGGTTGCTCCAGTCAAGGAGATGCGCGTCGCTGCGCACGCTCGTATATGAATGCTTGGTAGCCTCATGATAAGCCAGCGCGACATTAATATCCCGGTTACTCGATTGTGCCATAACTGTTGCCGGATCTCCCTGTGCCGTATGGACACATAACGATCATAGCATCCGCGAGCGTGTGCACGAGGGCGGCGCGCATGCTATAGAAGCTCGCGTTTGACTGGAGGTTGATTCATGGCCACTCGGCTTAGCGTTAATCAGGTGAGAAGTCTTTACGACAAGATCAGCAATTGGGGCCGTTGGGGCAAGGAAGATCAACGCGGGGCGTTGAACTTTATCACGCCCGAAAGACGCGCGGCCGCCGCCCGGCTGGTGCAGAGCGGCGAAATCGTCTCGCTGTCATTGCCGTTGTCCACGCAGTCAGGGCCCGATAATCCGCAGCCAGTGCAGCATATGATGCTGCATGCCTGGAGCGCCCGGCTATGCTTCACTCGATTATTTCGCGATAGCGCCGCATGGGATGGCGTTTACGCATCTCGACGCGCTCTGTCATGTGTTTTGGGAGGGCAAGATGTATAACGGCTTCAGCGAGCGCGAGGTCGGCCGTTTCGGCGCTCGCCGCTGCGCTATCGACGTAACGCGCGATGGCGTTATGAGCCGCGGCGTCCTGCTTGATATCCCAAAAGCGAAGAAAATCGAATGGCTCGAACTGCGCGAAGCGATTTATCCTGAGGATCTGGAAGCGGCTGAAAAGCTGGGTAGCCTGCACGTCGATGAGGGTGACATCCTGCTGATTCGCACCGGGCGCCATAAGCGGCGCACAGTCAAAGGTGCCTGGGACCCGCGCCGTGAAGGGTTGCCGGGGCTTGATGCATCATGTCTGGACTGGCTCCACGAGCGTAAGATTGCAGTGCTGGGATGCGATGCGGTCAGTGATATCGCGCCCAGTCCGTATGGCGCCGAGATGGGCCTGCCGATCCACGTCGGCACGCTCGTGATCCAGGGTATTCACCTGATTGATAATGCCGACCTTGAGGCGCTGGCGGTGGCTTGCGAGAAACATCGGCGTTACGAGTTCCTCTTTTCGATGGCGCCGCTGATCCTCGAGCGAGGGACGGCCTCGCCGGTCAATCCGCTGGCATTATTCTAATGTGAACCAGCACAATACGGCCGAGTGATCTGCGGCTTTGACGATTTATTCGAAGGGCAAGAGGGTGGACATCATGGCGACCAGGCTTTCAGAGCAGGAAGTGAACGGCGTACTCGAAAAATGCAGCAACTGGGGGCGCTGGGGTAAGGATGACCAGCGTGGCGCGCTGAATTTCATCACCGATAAGAAGCGGGCGGCCGCCGCCAGGCTCGTGCAGACGGGCGAGACGGTCTCATTGGCGCTGCCGCTGGCGACCGTTCCCGCACCGGACAATCCCACTCCGGTAATGCATCTGATGCAGCAGACCGGCTTCGACGCGCATGAGGTGGAGCTGTTGCCATACGTGGGTGACTATTTCGCGATAGCGCCGCATGGGCTGGCCAACACACATCTCGATGCGCTCTGTCATGTCTTCCATAAAGGTAAAATGTACAACGGGTTTGACGCGGCCGAGGTCGGTTCCCATGGCGCCAAGAAATGTGCGATCGATGTCGCCAAAGAGGGCGTCATCAGCCGCGGCGTCCTGCTCGATATTCCCAAGATCAAGCGCGCCGAATGGTTGGAGAACAATGTCAGGATTACTGCCGACGATCTCGACGCCGCCGAGAAGGATCATCGCGTGACGGTCGAGGAAGGCGATGTGCTGTTCGTGCGCACTGGCCGCGCACGCCAGCGCAAGGCCAAGGGCCCCTGGGACGCCTTTCAGGGTGGACTGGCGGGACTCGACCCGAATTGCCTGCCATGGCTTCATCAACGCAAGATCGCGGTGCTCGGCTCCGACGGGGTCAGCGATGCGGTGCCTAGTGGATACCAGGAACTGGCCCTGCCGATTCACAGTTGTACGCTGGTTTACATGGGCGTGCATCTGATCGATAACGCTGACCTCGATGCCTTGTCGGCCGCCTGTGCGCGCAACGGCCGCTACGAATTTCAGTTCATCATGGCACCGCTGATATTGACGCAAGGCACCGCATCGCCGGTCAATCCGCTAGCCTTGTTCTGATTGGAGCATCGCTCAATGAGAGTTGAAGCACTTGTAATCGATGCCGACGGGCACATCCTCGAACCGCCTGATCTCTGGGAGACGTATCTCGAAGCGAAATATCGTTCGCAAGCAATTCGCATCAAAGTTGGCGACGACGGTTACGAATATCTCGAAGTCGCCGGGAAGCGGGCGGCGATGACGCGTGCGGGCGCCCTCGGCACGCTCGGCGGCATGGGCAAGCAGCTGGAAATCGAAGAAGCACGCCGCCGCCGAGAGGAATTCGTCACGACCGGCCGAGCCGAGCAATTGCGCTTCCGTAAGCCAATGCCCGAAGATACCTATCTCAAGGGTGCAGCATTCGGCACGATGGACATGCGGGAACGCATTCAACTGCTCGACCGCGAGGGATTGGCTAAAGCGATCTTGTACCCGACCCTCGGACTGCTTTGGGAATGCGAGACCATGGATCCGGATTTATCGGGAGCCTATTGCCGCGCCTACAATCGCTGGATTGCTGATTTCTGCCGTGAATCCGGCGGGCGGCTGGTTCCGATCGCCCATCTCTCACTCGGCGACCCTGACGAGGCCGCCCGCGAGCTTCAACGTGCGGCTAAGGATGGCTGTAAAGGCGCCTTCGTGGCGCCCTTCACAATTACGCGGCGTCCGCATGGCGATCTCGTGCACGATCGCGTCTTCGCAGCCGCGCAGGATTGCGGGCTGCCGTTGGCGATCCATCCGACGATCGAGCCGCCGGCCTGGGGAGTCTTCCATCGTTATGACCACTTTGGATGGGCCGCGTGGTACTTCGACCTGTTCGCCGGTCATGGGGTCCAGCATGCCTTCGCAACGTTTTTCCAGTTGGGCGTGTTTGATCGCTTTCCGGGATTGAAGGTGGTGGTGCTGGAATCGGGTGCCGGATGGATCGGATATTTTCTCGACCGCGCCGATGCGATTTTCACCGGCACCACGATTGCGCAGACCGTGCGTTTGAAGGAGAAGCCTTCATACTACTTTAAGGACCGCTGCTATATTTCGGCCGATCCTGACGAACGGACTATCGCCGCGATGATGGCGCACGTGGGCGAAGATAAGTTTTTCTGGGCGAGCGATTATCCCCATCCTGACCACCCTGGCAACTACCTCGAAGAACTGGCCGAAATGGTTCAGCCGATGACCGATACCGGCCGTCGCGGCATCCTGGGCGAAAATGTCGCCCGCGCGTACGGGTTGATTTGATCACGAGGAGGCCCTCGTCCTATGCAGGAACTACTGCCGCTTGCAGAAAAAATCGGCGATATACTCAAAACCAGGCGCGAGACGATCGGAGTTGCTGAATCTTCGTCGGGCGGGCTGATTTCGGCTGCCTTGCTGGCGATTCCTGGCGCTTCGGCCTATTATCTCGGCGGCGCAGTGGTGTATACGCTGCAATCCCGGCGCGTCGCTGCTTGATCTGCCTGATTCGGCATTCGCAGGGCTGCGCGGACTAACCGAAGAATTGGCGCTGGTCCTGGCTCGCGGCGCCCGCCAGCGCTTCGCCACCACCTGGAGCATTTCCGAAGTGGGTGCGGCCGGCCCGACCGGCAGCCGCTACGGCGATCCGCCGGGCACCAGTTGCATCGCCGTGGCCGGTCCGACCGAACGTGCGCTGATAGTACGCACCGGCAACCCCGATCGAGTTGCAAACATGCGGGCGTTCGCCGCAAAAGCGCTCGAGCTTTTGTCCGAGTCCCTTGCATCACGTTCGCTTGGCTGAAATTAGAACAAGGTAAGAAACATCGCGATAGATAGCCGGCTTAGCTCAACTCCGTCGGTGGCAGCCGGCCCGTAATGACTTTCGGAGAGAGAACGCGAGCTTGACGCCCAGCAACCGTGCCTCACAATCAAAGCTTAATGGCCAAATCTCGCAATAGATGAAAACGTACACGTTCAAAGTAATCATCGAGCCCGACGATGACCGCTGGCATGCGTATTGCCCCGCCCTTGTTGAGCAAGGTGCGGCTACGCACGGTGCAACTCGCGACGAAGCGATGAAGAACATCCGGGAAGTGGTTGAGATGGTGGTGGACAGCTTGCGCGAGCATGGGGAGCCGATACCGGAAGAGCCAAGCGACCAAGTACACATTTCGAACGTTCCGGAGGTGGCAGTGACCGTATGACCCATGCCTATCAACTATGCCAACCTCCGCAATCTCACCGCGCGCGAAATAATTTCCGCCCTCCTCCGAGACGGGTTTGAATTTGACCGGCAGCGCGGTTCCCATCAACTCTACTACCATCCCGTCAACCGCCGCCGAGTAACATTGTCCTTCCACAAATCGGGAGAGACCTTCAACACCAAAACCCTCAAAACAATGATTGAGCAGCAGGCGCACTGGAGCGAGGAAGACCTCAAGAGACTTGGGCTCCTTCGCTAATGCTAATGACCTGGGAAGAACGGTTTTAAGATTGGGGCAAGCCAGCCGGGCGCTACTCAACAAAGCCCGAGACCTTTATCTTTCCGTGTGGGAAATCGATTTCACAACACGACAGACACGCGACGCCAACCGGCATCTACGTGACATCAGCAAAGAGGTGGCAATTGAAAGTGAGGTAGAGCGTGCGGAAGCTGGACAGGCTAAGCCGCAGCTTGCGCGACTTCATAATACATCCTCGATGACCTGAAGCGCCGCGAGATGAAATCCCGATCACTCACTGAGCATATCGACACCGACACGCGGACCGTCGCGCCATGTGGCAGATGCCTGGCCTCCTGGCCGAACTTGAGCGCAGCCTGATAAATGAACGCACCCGCGCCGGGTGAAAGCCGCAACGCGCCGGGCGTGAAATTCGGACGCAAGCCGAAACTCGCGCCGCAGCAGATGTTGACCGCGCCCGCGAATTGATTGAGAGCGAACACGACCGCCAGGGCATTGCCGACCCGTTCCGAGCTCTACTCTGTTTCATCAGGGTCTTGTCATTTTGAAAATTGTGTCAACTACTGTGTACTGATCGAGATAGCCAAGACGCGCTATAGGACGAACCCGCGACAGATCGACCATTCCGTTTACGATCACACTGTCGTCAATATAGATGCCGACTACCTCGCCGATAACGATTGAGAAGTTGTGCGGCTTGCCATCGGGCCCGGGTAGCTCGACAGTTTTGACATACCTGCATTCGAGTGCGGTTGGCGATCTCTTCACCCGCGGTGGCTTCACTGCAATTGAGGGCGCCATTTCGAGCCGGGCGAGTTCCGGCTCGCTGACCTCAGCTCCCACCATCGCCGAAGTGATGTTCAGCTCCTCGCGTAACTCGTAGGTGGCAAGGCTGGCGACGAATTCCCCGGTCTGTTCCGCATTGAGCTGAGAATGCTTAATCCCTGCGCTGGAGAACATCACGAACGGCGGAATGCTGGCGACCGCGTTGAAGAAGCTGTACGGCGCCAGATTGACGATACCATTGCGCCCGAGCGTTGAAATCCATCCGATAGGTCTGGGCACCACCAGCGCGGTCAAAGGATCATGAGGAAGAGGAATTGGTTTATGCCTCGGGTCGTAATACACCTTCTAGCTTCTCCCAGTATGTAATAGCAGAGCGTCGTCGGCGCGCGCTCGCGGGCCTGGAGTATGGATGAACATCGTTGCCGCTGGCAAATCAGGCATTTTCCAGCCGTCCACACTTTTCACTGGCTTCTGGTATATTGAAATCCGGCATCACGAATTCTCCGGACGGAGGAAGCGAGATGGGTGAAATACTCGCAATCGGCCTCACTCATTATCCGCCGCTCGCCTGGCGCGACGAGAACATGGCAATGATCATGGACCGGATGCTACAGAATCCGGGGCTTCCGGAAAAATTTCGAAGCCCTGAGGGCTGGCCCCCTCCGATGCGCGAAGAGTGGGGGAAGGATCACGCCACCGCCACCGCGGCGCGCCATCGCGCCGACCTGTTGCCATGGTTTCGCCGTCAGCGTGCCGCAATCGATGAGTTCAAGCCTGATTTCGTGCTGATTTGGGGCGACGATCAATACGAAAATTTCAAAGAGGACGTGATCCCGCCATACTGCGTCTGCGCTTATGATAGCGTCGATTTCAGTCCGCCCGCGGGTAATATCTGGAACGAAACTGCCGAGCAGAAATACCACGTTACCGGACATCCCGCCGCCGCCAAGTTTCTGGCGGCGGGCCTTCTCGATTCGGGCTTCGACACCGCATACGCTTATCGGCCGCTCCACGAGCCATTGGGCCATGCATTCGGCAATGCGATTCTCTATCTCGACTACGAGCGCAACGGCTTTCCACATCCGGTGATCCCATTCGCGATAAATTGCTATGGGCGCCGGGTGGTCGCGCAAAAGGGCGGCTTGCCGATATTCAAGAACCCGCCGACCGAAGCGCAATTGGATCCGCCGTCGCCGCGGCCGCAGCGGCTGTTCGATCTGGGCGCGGCTACCGCAAAGGTTCTGTCACAGAGCGACTGGCGCGTCGTGCTGATGGCCTCGTCGAGTTGGTCGCATGCGTTTCTCACGGCGAAGAACTATTTTCTCTATCCCGATATCCCCGCGGACCGTGCACTTTATGATGCATTGCGGGCAGGCAACTACGATCGGTGGAGAAACTATCCGCTATCGGCGATCGAAGAGAGCGGACAGCAGGAAGTACTTAACTGGATGTGCCTGGCAGGTGCGCTTTCCTATCTTAATCGCAAGCCGGCGGAGATCGATTTCATCACGACCTGGGTGCTGAATTCGAACAAGTGTTTTCTGATCGCGTAGACAGAACCCTCAGCCTGGCCTCCCGCAAACGAGCGGGCGGGGGATTTTACCAGACTGCAACGCACATCGTTTGAGCCGGGCAGCCGTAATCTCGTCAAAGGTGGAGCTTTAGGACGTGAAACTCAACGGAAAAGTGGCGGTTATCACCGGCACTAGCTCGAATATCGGCGGCGGCATCGCTGAGGTGATGGCCACTGAGGGAGCAACCATAGTCTGCGTCGATATTAAACCTGAGAACGCCGCCGATTGTGCTGGCGCGATCGAGCAGGCGGGTGGCCGTGCCATGGCCGCCTCATGCGACGTGACCAATGAAGCGCAGGTCAAATCGGTGGTTGCCAGAGCCTGCGAAACCCATCGCGGTATCGATGTCCTTGTGAACGGCGCTGCGATCTTCAATCAAAAAGGCGTCCTTGATATGCCGCTGGCTGAATGGGAGCGGCAGATTGCCATTATCCTCACCGGCACTTTCTTATTTACCAAGTACGTGGCGCAATCGATGATCGAGCAAAAGCGCAAGGGGGCGATGATCAATATCATCTCCAGTGCCGGCCATCAGGGGCAGCCCAATAACGTTGCCTACTGTACCAGCAAATGCGGACTGCTCAATTTTACGCGGTCGGTCGCGATGGAACTGGTACCATACGGGATTCGCGTCAACAGTTTGACGCCAACTGCCACCGATCCATCGGAGGGACTTGAGCGAGCCGTGCGATGGGGCAGAAAGGTCACGAATGCCGACCGGATTAGGCAGGGCTTCGAGCCCTTTCGCAAGCGGACGCCGATGCAGAAATTGCCCAGCCCGCAACATTATGGGCGCGCAGCGGTGTTTCTCGCCTCCGATGACTCGGAGATGATGACCGGGATGGATCTGCGGGTTGACGCTGGGACCGTGGCGCGTTATTGGGCATGGGATCCGGCAGAAGGCGCGAAGTAACTGAACCAAAAGGGCCGGGCGAGCTGCAAGGGCAGGGTATGTCTTGATATGTGGGACGGCCTTTCCAGACTTTGTCCTTGTACCGGCGGATGATGGGCCGGTCCGAAGGCGACGGAGAGAAGACATGAAGGATACGGCGCTTGACAACCTGATTATCGACGATCAGAAGGCAGGCATTTTCCGCGTTAACCGGCGGGCTTTTACCGAAACCGAATATCTCGAACTCGAACACGCTCGGGTTTTCGGTAAATGCTGGATTTATGCCGGGCACGAATCGGAAATTCCAGAGCCGGGCGATTTCCGCTCGCGCCGCGTCGCCGGCCGATCGCTGATCATTGTTCGCGGCGATGACGGCGTCGTCCGGGTCCTCTTCAACACCTGTACTCATCGCGGTTCGCTCGTATGCCGCCAGCCGCGCGGGAATGCCCGGAGTTTTCAGTGCCCCTACCATGCGTGGACATTCAGTTGCCGCGGTGATCTGATCGGCGTCCCGGGCGAAAGTTCCTATAGCGAGGCATTTGACCGAGCCGAATTTGCGCTTGGCCGTCCGGCCCGAATGGATATCTACCGGGGGTTCATCTTCGTCAGTTTCGACCGTGCCGCTCCCGACCTGAGTGACTATCTGGCTGGCGCCAAGGAGTATTTGGATCTGGTCTGCGACCAGTCGGAGACCAGAATGAAGATTTCAGAAGGAGCACAGGCCTATAGTATTCGCGCGAACTGGAAGCTGCTGGTCGAGAACAGTATCGACGGATATCACGGCCTGCCCACCCATCAGCGGTACTTTACGTTCCTGGCCGATACCGGCGCCGACCTCCGCGGGGGCTTGGACGGCCCTCATCAGAAAGCACTCGACCTCGGAAATGGCCATGCTGCCATCGAATTTATAGCGCCCTTTGGCCGCCCGATAGCACGCTGGGTGCCGAGCTTTGGCGAACTGGCGAAGGCGCGTATCGAGGAAAAGCAGCGCCGCCTCGAGGAACGATTCGGGGCTGAACGCGCGTTCCGCATCGCACAAACCGGCCGCAACCTGCTGATTTTCCCTAACCTGATTATCAACGACATCATGGCGATTACCGTCCGCACTTTCTTCCCAATCTCGCCTGACTACATGGAAGTCAATGCGTGGAATCTGGGGCCAGCAGAGGAAGACATAGAAGATTCCGAGCTTCGGTTGGATAATTTTCTTACCTTTCTTGGACCAGGCGGGTTCGCCACTCCGGACGATGTCGAAATGCTCGAAGCATGTCAGCGTGGTTTCGCCAATCGCGAGGTCGCATGGTCTGATATCTCGCGGGGCATGCTGCGCGAGCATCCATCGATCTCAGACGAGTTGCAAATCCGCACGTTTTGGCGGCGCTGGCATGAGTTGTTGACCGCGCCACAGCTGCGGCGCGCCCGCAAAGCCGCATGAGCTATATTTGATTTACAGTTGAAGTAATGGCAATGGCTAATGATCTAGTGTCTACGGAACCGACTGAAGATAAGCAGAGCCTTTACGAGCGTGACTATTACACGTGGGCGCTGCAGCAGGCTCGTGCGCTCAAGGAACACCGGCTGGAGGAACTTGATTGGGAAAACCTCGCGGACGAGGTGGAGGGCTTGGCAAAGACCGAGCGCAGAGAGCTTCGAAGTCGGCTGGAGGTGCTGCTTGAGCATCTATTGAAATGGCAGTTCCAAGCTACCCGTCGAAGCCGCAGCTGGAGAGCAACTATCGCTGTGCAGCGTCTGAAGATTCGGGAACACCTGGACGAAAATCCTGGGCTGAAGCCGTCCATTCCCGATGTTCTGGCGCAGGCTTACAAGGCGGCTCGCGTCGATCTCACCACGCGGTTTTTACGTAGCTCGGAACCACAGCCACCCATATCGAGCCCGTGGACTTTCGAACACGTCATGGACGAGCAATTCTGGCCTGAGTAGCGCGCGCCATTACGTTCCGCAGTTCAGCGGCGAGGTCGATAAAATGGCAATCAAATTCGACGATTATGCAAACAAGTACCGGCACGCGAAACTGGAGCGGCGCAACGGGATTTTGCAGGTAACCTGCCATAGCGATGGCCACGAGATGGAATGGGGTCTCGGACCGCACGAGGACCTGTCGTTTTTGTTCGCCGATATCGCGCGGGATTCTGAAAATAAAGTAGTCATTTTGACCGGCACCGGCGAATCCTTCTGCGCCAATCCTCCGCCGCAGGGCTCAAGCAGTATCGGCTCCGACGCGTGGGACCGAGTCTATAATGAGGGCAAGCATCTGCTGATGAATCACCTGAGTATCGAAGTGCCGATGATTGCGGCGGTTAATGGTCCCGCCCATCGGCACGCGGAAATCGCGATCCTGTGCGACATTGTCCTCGCGGCAGAGCACGTAACTTTCCAGGATTCGGCCCATTTTCCCAATGGGACGGTGCCCGGCGATGGTGTGCATGTGGCGTGGCCGATGGTGCTGGGGCCAAATCGCGGACGCTATTTCCTTCTGACCGGCCAGAAGCTCTCCGCGCAGGAAGCACTCAAGCTCGGAGTGGTGAACGAAGTCCTGCCGCGAGAGCGGCTGCTACCGCGCGCATGGGAACTGGCGGAGCAAATCGCGGCGCGGCCATCGCTCGCGGTCAGGTACGCACGAGTAGCAATGACGCAGGTGATCAAGCGCCTGATGCTCGACAACCTCGGCTACGGACTCGCGCTCGAAGGTCTTGGCGCCGCGCAACATTGGCCCGCCGCGCGCTAATTCTTTCTCGGCTTGAAAACCGCTTTTCGGTATCGCGCTCACAACGCAAAGGCGAACGGTCGTCGCTCCAACCGAGGAATGAACAGCGATGTTCGCGCTCAAATTGATTTACAGCCTTGTAATGCAGGGCGCGCTCTTAGGGCTGTTGCTGTTTGTTCCGGCGCGAACGCTGGCGTGGCCACGCGCGTGGGTGTTCATCGGCGGCGTCATGATGGCCACGGCGGCGACGATGCTCTATCTGCGCAACAACGAAGGCTTAATCAATGAGCGGCTCAAGGGACCGCTCCAAAAAGGTCAGCCGCTGGTAGATAAGATTGTGCTGAACCTTTTCCTGGTGACGTTTTGCGGCGTGATTATCTTTATTCCGCTGGATGTCTTCCGATTTCATCTCATGGCTGGACCGGGCACGTTGATCTCCTTGCTGGGGCTCGGGTTAATCGTTGCCGGATGGTGGCTAATCGCACTCGCGCTGCATGAGAACGCTTTTGCTGCGCCGGTGGTCAAGTATCAGGAAGAGAGGCATCAAAGGGTGATCGACAGCGGAGTGTACTCCAGGGTGCGGCACCCGATGTATGCGGGTGGCGTTCCGTTCATTATCGGAATCTGTCTATGGCTGGGGTCATACGCGGCGGCTCTGCTGGCGATCGTCCCGATTGGTGCGATAGCTCTGCGCATCCAAATTGAAGAACGATTTCTGCGGCAGGAACTCGACGGGTACAAAGCATACACCGAGCGTACCCGGTACCGTTTGATTCCTTACTTGTGGTGAAAAAGCAACGAGTCGTGGCGAACCGGGGAAAACAGCTCATCTCTACAAGGGAGAGGAACGGTGACGCATCCACGGATGTATGACGAGTCGAACGAGCTGATAAAGCAGCTGCGGGAAATCTGCCTTGCCTTTCCCGCGGTCGTCGAGAAAGAAGCGTGGGGTGAATGCACTTTTCGCGTCGCCGGCGGCAAGATGTTCGCGATGACTGACAACGATCATCACAAGAGCGGTCACCTCGCGGTGTGGGTAATGGCTCCGCCTACTGTGCAGGAAACTTTGATACGTTCGATGCCCAAGAGATTTTTCAACCCTCCTTATGTCGGTGTCAAAGGATGGGTGGGCGTGCGTCTGGACTCGAGTGTCGATTGGGATGAACTCGCTGCAATTCTGTGGGATGGTTATCTGATGTCCGCACCCGTAAACCTTGCGAATCGCAAGCCTCCAGGCCCCGCAAAATCGACCGTGCGTCATCAGGATCGGGTCAGCCGCACCCACCCAAAAACGAGTCAAGGGAAATCACGAACCGCAGGCCGCCCGAATCGCTGATAACTAAGTTGCCATCAGATCGGAGTATAGCGAACTATCCCGGAGGCGAAGCTAAAACGGGAATCACATGTCAGCCACTCGGGAAGAAGCCGCCCCTACATTTCCCAACTGGAAAGCCCGGCTGGAAGGAGCAGAAGGCCCCCAGCTTGAACAAGAAGTATCGCGATTTCTCCAGATCCTGAAGACTCTGGGTACGCCGATGATCGAAGGGCCGCAAGTCAATTTTATTTACTATGGCCCGCAGGCAAGGCACGTCGAGCTTACGGGGGAGTTCAATCAATGGGGCCGCGGTGGACAGGCCATCCCGATGGCCCCGCTCGATGCCAGTGGGTTGTTCTACCATACCTTGCAATTAACTGAACCCGCCCGGCTTGAATACAAGTTTATTGTTGATGGTGAGTGGCAGCCCGATCCGTTTTGCCCAAATCGAATCGACAATGGACTCGGCGACTCGAACTCCTACTTCATTGTCGGCGACTTTCATGAACCACCGGAATTGCAATGGGTGGACAACATTCCCCACGGACGGGTTGAGCAATTCGAATTCAGCAGCAAGCTCCTGGATAATACTCGCCGGGTTTACGTCTACCTGCCGGCGGCTTACGACAACGATCGGGGCCGGCGCTTTGGCTCGCTCTATGTGCACGACGGCGGCGAATACCTCGAACGTGCGAAGATGGTAAATGTGCTGGACAACCTGACTGCTGAAGGCCAGATTCCAGCGCTGGTGACGGTCATGGTCGATCCCGTGAACCGGATGCAAGAGTATTGGGCCAATGACCGCTATCTGGAGTTCCTGTGCAGCGAGCTACTGCCAGAAATAGAGCAGCGGTATCGGACAGAACCTGATCGCAAAGCGCGCGGTATCATGGGCGCTTCGCTGGGTGGGCTCATTTCGGTCTACGCGGCCCTTTCACGCCCAGCTTTGTTCTCACTCGTCGGCGGCCAATCCAGTGCATTAATGATTGAAGCGGAGAGGCTGGCCTCGATGGTGCAGCGCACCGGGGGCGCAAGCTTTCGGTTTTACTTTGACGTAGGAAAATACGAGCCTCGCTTCATACCGCCGCATGAAAGACTGATTGGGTTGTTGAAGAAGAAACGATGGCCGACTCTTTATCAGGAACTGCCCGGTGGCCATAACTGGACCAGTTGGCGCGCCCATCTCAAAGATTTATTGGTATTCTTATGGAAGCCTCCGCGCCCGCGACGCCTTCCGCCGAAGCCCCGCCCGCCGCGGCGACGTGGCAAACGAGGATTACCGCACTCGGCGGACGGAAACTGAGCCGAGTTCACCAGCGCAACGAAAATGAGACGAGCAAACCAGTCTGCGAGGTGCGCACAATTAAAAGAGCTTAGCGACGAGCGCAGCGGAGCTTAAGCGGAGCGAATAACCATGAGCACGTCGGACTCCTGGCGGACTGGACCACGTATCTACAATCTCTTTCCACTGCTGGCTGGAGCATTTCCGTGCTGGAAAGAACATTTGGAACGGGCCCGCGGGATGGAGTTCGATTGGGTTTTTCTTAATCCATTTCACCAGGCCGGATACTCAGGCAGTCTCTATTCCATCGCAGATTACTACGAGTTTGATCGGCGGTTGATTGATCCTTCCGCCGGGCCGCCGGAGACGCAATTCCGCCAGATGCTGGAGACCGCTCACCGGCTCGGTCTGAGCGTGATAATGGACCTGGTCATTAATCACACGGCATTCGATTCGTCACTGCTGGCGCAGCATCCTTCCTGGTACAAGCACGGCCCGGATGGCAAGCCCGTTCATCCGAGCGCGCGCGAAGATGATCGTGTGATCACGTGGGGCGACCTGTTCGAAATCGACAATAGTAAAGACCACGACGGCCTTTGGACCTATTGGGCAGATCTGGCAGAACATTATGCGTCGATGGGAATCCGCGGCTTCCGCTGCGACGCTGCCTACAAGCTGCCGTCGGAACTGTGGCGGACACTGATTGGGCGTCTGAAACGGGCGCACCCAGATGCGGTCTTTTTAGCTGAATCGCTCGGTTGTCCCTTCTCCGAGACGGTACGGCTCGCGGGTTGCGGCTTCGATTTTATTTTCAATAGTTCGAAATGGTGGGACTTTGCTGCTCCCTGGTGCCTGGAGCAATACCGCCAGACCGCGCCGCTCGTTCCGTCGATCAGTTTTCCTGAATCGCATGACACCGCGCGGCTTGCCGCTGATCTCAAGGGCGACCGCGAAGCGGTCAAGATGCGCTATGGCTTTTCTGCCGTATTCTCAACCGGGGTGATGATGCCGATGGGTTTCGAATATGGCTTTAGCAGGCGCCTGAACGTGGTGAAGACCCGCCCGGCGGACTGGGAAAAGCCGCAGTGGGACTTAAGCGACTATATTGGGCGGGTCAATCGGCTCAAAGCGTCGCGGCGTGTGTTCAACGAAGAAGGGCCAATCGATGCCCTCACGGTCGAGAACCCGCGCATCTTCGCCTTGGTCAAGTGGTCGCGAGACAGGCGCGAACGCGCGCTGGTAATAATCAACAAGGATGCGCGTGCGGCACAGTCGTTCCGGATGCAATCGTTGGGTCAGTTTCTGGCCGGAGCCGCAAGGGTCGAAGATATTTCGCCTGACGAGACGTTGCAGCACAGCCCCGATTTTCAAAGCGCGTTCGTCAAACCGTCGGCTTTTCATCTGATCTGGGCGGCGTCGGCATAGATCGAGCACGGTGATTTAGGTTAATCGGCTATTCTGCGGAGCTGGCGATATTTCCTTCTCGGACGCACTGCTGGTTAGGTGCTGGACGTGATTCGTGATACCAGAACTGATGAAGAATCGATGAAAACGGCGCGTTACCTGCGGCAAAATGGAGCAATGCTATGTTTTCCTTCTATATGAAAAAAACTTTTGTCGATACGATGCCTGGCATTGAGCTGGTGAACATTCATTATACGTGGACCCCTCTTGCACAAATGCCGAACTGGGAAACTCATCGCGAGACCCGCGCAATGCCCCGGGGTGGCACATTGGTCAGGGGCATGGGTGGCACCACCATCGACGAGACTGGCGAGGTGCGGCAGACCCAGCAGGACGTCATCGAGCTGCCGGATGATGGGATACGCCGCAAGATTATCAAGCTGCCCAATGAGATCCTTGATCCTGATACCGGCAAATACAGCGACACTTACCTCTTTCATCACTACTTTGAGATTTTCCGCGGTGGCAAACGCGAGTTGAGCCCACTGTTCAGCGAAGAGATTGTCAGCAAGGAAGTCGAATACGTCGATTACCGCGGCGACCTCGGCGGCATGTGCATTTACTGGAGCATCTACGATTGGGATTCGCCGCAATATCAGCCCACCGAGGAAAGCAATTTCACCGCAAGCTACGGCGAGGACAGTCCCTATCGTTCCTTCAAGTTCTATGGCTGTGAAGACATGGAGGAATTTTCACGGATCCGCTCTGAAATGTTGAGGGCGTTGCCGATGCCCCGCCGCTACGTTGGCCGTATCCGCGGACCCAAAGGCGCGAACGTCCATCAGCGATGGCATGTAGGCGGATTGTGGACTCCCAACCGGGCGGACAGATGGGAGGATTATTGGGGGTATGTGGTTCATACTTTATGAGCTGCGCAGGGGGGCGCCCGCATCAGCTAACGGCGGTACGAGCCTGTTGAGGTGAGTGTGGATAACAATATGGGCTCTCATCGTGTGGTGAAGTGGTTTCGCGATTACACCGATGACATAGAAGCAGTCAGTATCCATTACGTCCTGACAGCAGTCGAGGAAACGCCCGACTGGAACCATGCGCGGGCAACCCGCTATATGCCACTGGTCGGCAGGTCGATCCGAATGAAGGAGCTGAGACTGCCGTCATCCGTTTCAGACTCTCAAGGCCGGCCGTGCAGGCACTACACGCTGCATTATTATTTCGAGGTTTGCCAGGGCGGTGACCGTCAGTATTCGCCGCTCTATTCCGAAGCAGTGGTCACCGGACCAACAGGACCCGGTATGGATGTTGCCCAACCGGGTGATGAGGCGGAACGGGGCTAGCCGTCTACATTTCGCGAGGCACGAATGTTGCGCCTATAACGGCTAGTTCGGAGGAGAGGAAGACGTGAACCCTGGAAGAATCAGTTGGCTAGGTGGCGGAGCGGACAGTTCTCAGCGTTGGCTAGCCTATCGTGGCGCTTTTGAAGGACCAGATGTCAGGCTCCATTACGGCTTCGACGGATGGCAGGAACCGATCCAGGAAATCCGCATGGAAACCGTGGAACCTGGATTCGCGGTTGCAGAAATTAACCAGCTTGACGGTCACATCGCGCTGGATTGCGCGGTGGGCTGCGGCGACGAATGGGACAATAATCGAGGGGTCGATTATCGCCTATGGATCGGCTTTGACGCGCTTGACGCCCATCTGCACGTGAGCGGCGGGGGTGCCGGAGCCCTGGGCATTCGCAGCCTCGGCATGGCGATGGCTTCAGCGGGCATCGTTGCCGGCGTAAGTTCATGGATCGACAATCGGGCGCTCGATAGTGTAGATCTCAGCGCCGCCAGGCTGTTTCCGCTGGTTTGGGTACGGCCGGGCGAGACTGCGATCACCGAAGTGAAAAGGCGCTTGACCACCGGCGCGGTCGGCCTCAAACTTCATCCCACGGTCGATGATTATCCCGCAGACGATCCGCGGCTGGACCGTTACCTGGAAGTAGCTGCTCGCGTAGGCTGCCCGGTCGCCTGCCACAGTGCGCCAGGTGATGCGGACCCGGACCATATCCGGCGCTTGGCGGAGCGTTTCCCGGAAACCCCGGTCATCCTGTATCACACCTATCTCGGACCCGAGGAAGGTCGGCTGCGCGCATTGGAGCATGCGCTCGAACAGCCCAATCTGTATCTGGAGACCTCGTGGTGCAGATGGCAGATGGTGCGAAGGCTTATCGATGGCGTAGGTGCAGACCGGATTCTGTTTGGTTCAGATGCTTCAATCGATGGTCCGTCTCACTACCATCGTCAGCCACCGAACGTGGAAGGCTCCGAGACCTACAATGATGGGCTGTTAGCGTTGGTCAAGTCGCTCGACCGTGAAACCGCGTGTAAGGTCATGGGCGACAATGCTCGCCGGCTGTTCAATCTTAACGGCAATTCGCACGGCTAAGGAGCGTTTCGCCGCGAAACCACCGTTGCAAGGAGAGTTCTCAACTCTCCGGGCTCGCCGCTTAGAGATTTAGCCAAGCATCGCGCATCAGGCTGAGTTGGCTTCTCACTAACGGGCCGATTTGCCCCGAATGTCAGACCAGAACCGGGGTCACAATATGGCCTTCAGCGCGGGCAACGTCGATTTTGGTCGCCTGCTTAAAGGCACTCACCGGGGATTCGCATCTAAGACATTGGCGAAATTCCGCTTCATAGATCTCGCGCTCGTGCTCGCTGAGGTGATAGCGGACGAGAGCGCCATCAAGGTCCGTTTTCTCATCCTCAGTCATCGCATAATGGACCCAACCGCAGATCCCGCACACGAGCAGCTTTCGATTAATAAGTAACTTGGGCATCGTCCCCCCGCGGCCTTCCGGATAAATCGCCACGGTGGAATTGTAGCGCGGGTCAGCTCAAGACAATAGAGAAATTCTGATTTTGGTTGTTGTCCCAGCGAGCAAACTCGTCACCCTCAATTGGCGTATTGTTACGCAGCAACTGAAAGCAGTATTCGACGTTGCCCCCACGCGGGCCCCATACTCGGGCGACGAAACGGCGCGGCAGCGGAACCGTCTGAACGAATTCGTAAATCGCCTCATCGGCCAGGCCCTCGCCTTCGGCATCATGTCCGGGCGCGTCCACCGGCACTTTCAACGGTAGCCCGTCGAGTCGCGCCTGCGTCCAGTTCGGTGCCGCCCAGCCGCCGACACTCCATAGCACGCGTACTTCGGTCAGCTGGCCCTCACGATCGATATACTCGACTTCTTTCGAAACTATCTCCTCCGTGTATACCTGCGTAAAACCTTCGTGATGTTCGCCGCCACCGCTGAAATGGTAGTGGAGCGAATAATTGTCTTTGCCTTCGAGATAACGCGGGATCTCGATAATGGCCTGGCGTACCCGAGGGTTGGTCCCGAGCACCACCTGCATCACCTCAGCCTCATCCTTGCCGTTGGTGAAATCCGGTGGTGTCCCAACTGGGGACCAGGTGTAGCGAATTTCGACGCTGTCTACACGATCGTTCGGATCGACCCACACCTTTGCCATTTGAAACATGGTGGTCCTCCTTCCGAACCTCTTTTCATAAATCTGGACGTACTGCTGCTCTCCTGCCGCGGCGGCGCACGGTCAGAAAGCTGATACTGTCTGGCGCAAGCATAGGGATCCAGGCTAAACCGGCTTCATTGCCGCAGCGTCACACAGGTTCATCTTTACCTCGAAGGTCTGGACTCTCGGCACCCCCATTAGCAATGGGGTAATACGCCTGAACAGCTCACGCGCGATTTCGCCATTGGCGTACGCTGCGAGATCGTCCTGGTTTTCCCAACTGGTGATCCCGATGACTTCATTGCCATGACGCAGGACCTGCTGGAGAATACAACCCTTTTGCTGCTTCACGCGCTCGGCGAATTCGCTCAGAATTTGCCAGGCTTCATCGTATTTGCCTTGCTGAATTTCTCCAAAAAACAGACGCGTGTGCATGGTCCTCTCCTTACTGCCTCAGGCCCGCTATATCATCTTTTCCTGAAGTTCGACAATCTGAACTGGTTCCACCTCTGGCTAGCGATACTCGGCAATCAGAGACACGGCTACCCTTTGCAGAGAGTCCTGATTTTATGGGACTCCGCCGGCTAACCAAACAAAAAAAATGACCACGAGTCTTTTGATTACTCGGGCGCTGGCTTGTCGTCGGCAGCCAGACACACGTTAGTGGCGTAGGCTTGCGCCGATACAATGAAGTGGGCGCGATTTGGCGCCCACTTCGGCGGGTTGACACGCGCGAATCGGTTGAGACCTAGAAGGGGAGTCTCGGCAGAACTTGCGTACCCTCCTCCCGCACAGCCTGAAGGCTATCAGGATCAAGTCCCAGAGCCTCCAATATCGTCGGAGCGACCTGAGCAGTCTCGACCGGACTGGATATCGTCGCGTTATGTAAGTTCGGGTTCGACACCAGCAAAATGACGTTGGTGTCGTCATGAGAGAAGCCACCGTGCTCCGCCTGCTTCTTGGTGCTGTTGGAGTAGGTCACACCGATATTGGGTGTAACGATGATATCCGGCGTGCGCGGATCACCATTCGGCGGCAATCCCGGCTTGTTGTAGAGGATGCTAAGGGGGCGGCCCGAGAAAATCTCGCCAATGCCGGCGATGTTGTTGGCCAGCGGCAAAGCGGGGGACGCCTTTTCCAGCACCCCGACTGCGGTCGCAGTGTTTGCCGAATCGGCAAGCCACAGCAGCGCGACGTCATCTTCCGTCGGTCCGATCGCGCTATTCTCCGAAGGCGCCAGATAGCTGCTCAGGATCGTAGCCGGGTCGTTGGGCGAGCCGTCCGGATTATAGCGGCTAGTGTCGATTGGTGACTGCCCATGTTTCGCTGTGACGATGATCAGCGTCGAATTATAAAGACGGCGCTTTTTCAGCTCGGATACCATCATCCCGATCGAATCGTCGACGAACTTGATCTCCCGCAGTAACGAAGCAGACGGTGTCCCAATCGAACCAAGATAGCCGCCTCTTTCGCTATAACCCCTCGCGACCGTGCCGTGCTGGTAAATCAATTTCTGGCCGATGCTGACGGCCTGAAAGTTCATGCCGAAAATGTTCGGCACCGGCCTCGTGGCGGTGGCGTTGTGGTTCATCCCGTCGATCTGGTTGAGGATAGCCCGCACCTTCAGAGCATCGTAGCACTGGATGTTTTGGAAGCTGCCGGTGTAGTCGTCAGCTGCCATTACTGCCGCCTGATCAGGAAGCGGATTGCAGCCAGCGACCTTAATGTCGCTCGATCCATAGTCTTGCGAATTAGAATTGATCTCCGGCGCATAATAGTCGTTGACATTAGTGTCAACATTGGTGCCGGTTGGGCCGCCCACGGACGAATATGAGGGATGCTTGTCAGACCAGGCGGTATAGCCCCCCGCGTTATGGATAACGTCGTAAATCGTGTTCGTGCGAACAAAGTTCCATGGATAAACCGGATGGCAATTCCTGTCGCGTACCAGGAAATTCGGGTCGATCGAGTTCACTCCGCCGTCGCCGCTCGGTGCGCCACCGTTGAGCTTGGTCTTATCGAACGAGATACCCTCGTCATATTCGGTTGTGGTACCGGGTGGGGTTGCTCCTGGCGTACAACTTGCGCCGGGGTTTCCGTTGCCGGATGTCTGTGCTGGCGGATTGAGCGAACGATCATAGGCCACGTCGTAATAGACGCCCATCGTGCGCGGCGAAGCCCCAGTCATCAGCGCCATCAGGCCTGGAAATGAATCCGACGGTTTTGAGGTGGAAGTGGCGACATAGTTCACCCCGGTCGCCGGCAGAGCCGCCAGGTGGGGACAATATGGTTTGCCACCATTTACGGCGCTCAGACCGCTGGCACAATTGGCTAAATCCACGGCGTGCATGCCGTCGATGCTAATCAACAAAACCCGATCGATTTGGGGTGGATTGGCGTATGACACTGCCGATGTCAGCGACACCGATGCCAACAAAATGGCGCCAATGATTGTCCGCGCTTTTACCTTTCCAGTCATTCTGTTCCTCCCTGCTTAGACCTGCGTAATTAAGCGTGCGAGGGAAAACGTTTAGTAGAACGATATGATCGCTCAATGTAGACGGCGTTAATTAAGCTTTAACAAGCAGTGCAAAGACCATCTTCTCCCGAAGCCGGTCTGGTGCGGATCAATGTGCAGTTCGCACCGCGAATCATCCGTCGTGCAACTAAGATCTACAGGGATGGCAATATGCAAATCGATACGAAACGGTGTTTACGACCGAAAGCGCCGGCGAGTTGTTGGTAGCAGGCAAGGGTTTGAACGCGGTCTATTTGACTACCGCGCCGTACTTCGAGGCCGCTGCATATTCGGAAGTAAGGGTATTCGCAACGCCGAGCGCGCGGAGTCCGATCGAGTCATTCATCGATTGTGTAGGAGGCGTTAAGATCAGCGAGGCCAGGCCAGGCACAGGATCGATCTCGCCTCATTCGCATTAATTGCAGGTTGAAGCGAAGCGGGCGCCTCACCTATCGCAGCGATACATCGCCGGCTGTGGATTTGCTTTGAGTAAAGCACAAGCGCGGCCGACACGCGGAGGATATACTTGGTTATCCATACGAAAGCCTGCGTTTAACCCCACAGCATGGTGAGTACTAAGGAACAAAAGGCGTATTCCAGGCAGCCGAAAATGCATTCTGTGCTCGCGATTTACCCTACCGCGCACAAGGTCGAACACCTGCTCAAGCGCGAGAGTCGGGCAAAGGGATGCCTGCTTGGCCATCGAGTGACGACATTCCCGCAGGTTACCGACGCTTTGTGGCGCGAAACCGGCATGGTGCGGACGGCTATCGGACCCGCCAGCGAACGGCTCGCGCTTGAGGAAGCCATCACTAGAGGGTCCGCGCCCGCGGCGTTGACTTAGCGTTCATGCCCGGCGAGGGAGCACATAACCATTTGCTTGGTTTTATTCGGCAGTTGAAGGGTGCGGCGATTGGCGCCAGTGACCTTCGGCAGGCCTGCGCAGGATTACACGATACGGCGGCCCGGCGTATCTGGGGCTTCGCCGAGATTTTTGCTGAGTACGACAGTCTCCTGGAAGAAGCCGGAACGGCCGACGCGCATGATCGTAAGCGGCCTCTTACAATGGAGCAGAAAACAGGCTTGGTCGGAGTCGCGCGTTTCTGAGCGGCGAAGCGCGCAATCCCCAGCGCGTCAAAGGCATCGGTTTTGGTCCGCGCGAGGTCCTCCTCTGCAAAGCGGCGAGCGCGTAAGGGGTTGAGTAGCGCAATTGAGAATCCCTCAGCGACGAGGAACGTGAACACGTTGCGCCAGTAGTAGCCCGTGGCGTCTAACTCTAACTGGCCAAGGGCTCCGCCCTTTGCCAGTTAGACGTGCAGCTGCGCTGCGAGGGCGATTCGCCAGACTTCCGGACTGATTCGGCGGTATGATGGATCGTCGGAACGGATCGTGGGCGGTAGGGCGATACTGAACCGCAGGCGTGCCCATTCCCGTTGCTGCGGCGTCAGCCGCAAGACATTTGGAACAACGTCGGTACACTGAAGGCGCGGCCGTCGTCGCAGAGGCAGATTCGTATGCAGCCAGTCCCAGGATTCTTCGTAACCGGGCGAGAGCCGGCGTTCGGTCTCCCAGAATTCCGGCGGGTGCATGTTCGACCTGCCATTTCCTGTCTTGGTCGGCGGGATTCTGTAGATGAAGCATCTCGTGGATGACGATCGTAACGAAGACGTGCTCGGGTACGTCAGTGGCATTGAGAACGTTGTGAACCTGGATAACGCGAGATGCGGGTGTGATGCAGGCGAGCATTCGCTGGATGACAAAGCACCAGGAGACATCGGCAAACTCGTGGCGGAAGAATTCTGCTGACACTGTCCGAACGATTCCGGTCAGATCTCGATACGGCAACTGGGGTTGCGGCCTATCCATTTTCAGCGCGATAGATGAACGGTTTACGGAAGGCGACCCTTCAGCCAAATGATAATGCCTTCGATACCTTCCTCAGAAGCTCATTGAGCGCTGCAAGTGTGTCCGAGGCGGGCGGTTTGCCTCCCGTATCGAGTTCCAACCGCAGCCGGAATTTCAGCTCTAACGGAGCCGCCGCTTTCCTGATATCCGAGATTTGTTCGGCGAGGTCCTGAATCTCGCTTGGTCGAAGCTCGGCCTCGGTCACAAGAAAGTCCGGTCTAAGTTTGAATTTGTCTTCGATCGGTGGCGGAGTGGCAGGAAGCTTCAGCCTTATCTTCTGTGCTGATCGCAAAATCTGATGGCCAGGGTGCCGAGTCGAGAGCGAGTTCGATCGCTCGCGCTCGAATCGCTCCGTCGATGGCTTCGCAAACGGTCGCCCAAGGAAGGTTGGTTCCGGCTTTATTTGAGAGCGCGACGGCGACCGCGAGAGCGGTGGCAGTTTGTCCGGTCCATACCTCAGGCAGTGCCGACGGGGTCACGTCGCTGGTGGGTATGGGCTGCGGTGGTGATTGGAGTTGCGCTGCGTCGGTCAGCAGGCCTGCTGGGATCGACTCCGCGAGAATGCTGGCTTGGCCGGAACTGAGCCAAAGCTTGCCCTGTTCAACGGCCTGCTCGACGGCCGCGTAGATCGCGTCACGGCTGGCCTTCGGAATTGTGACGGGTTCGTCATAGCCATCCTTCCTCAGCTTCACGACCTTGCCTCCGGCGAAATAGCCGCCGAGCTCGGCAATACTGAGTCGGTCTGTTTCCCACAACCCCGGAAGATTTCCTGGTTTCAGCAGGTCGGGCGGAAGCTCCGAAATCTCTGCAGCTTCCGGAAGAACGACTTCCAGGCCGGGGTCCTTGAGCGCGGGCTCGTCGGGTTCCTGATGCCAGAATGTTCGCACAGACCGATCGGGACGCGTCACACGCAAAACAAACTCGCCTTGCCTGCACCCGAGCAAAAGCGTGTCGAGAATCGCTTTGCGGTTTAGCATCTTTGGCAATTGAGGAGATAGCGCAAAAGCTCCGACGAGATCGTTGAGTCGGCGCGAGGTTTCGCCTTCGCGCCATAAATCGTATGGACCGCCAGGCAAGAGGGCCGCGGATTCGATTGCGGTGTCCTGGATTCGTGAGCGCTTGTCCTCTTTTATTTTCGCGAAGAGCGGTCCTCCGTTGACGTTGATTTTGAACGCTTGGATGTCGTTCTTCTCCGAGACTGTAATGACGATGCAATACGCCTGCTGGATCTGGTCGGCGATCTTGGCGCGTGAGTCGCTGAGGTTTGCTGAGAGCGAGGCGTCGCGGAGCGCGTCCAGGTCTTGGCCCCTAAGTTGATCCTTTAGTTGCGAGCGAACCTCTTCCCAGCCTAGATATTCTTTGATGCGTGTTCGGGCGGCCTCGATTCCGTCGCGGGAGGGAACTGCAAGCACGGCGGCGTTACGATTGGTGCGCGGCTTATCGGGGCCAGTGGTCTCGTCTATATAGCGTCGTGCTTCGGCGCTCGGTTTTCCGGAATCGGATGCGGCTTTCGGCCCAAGCACTGCGAAGTGAAATTCACCGTCGTCTCTGATTTCGTCGGGTCGCCTTGGCAAGTTGTGGACGGTCGCGCCTGCGGCTGAAGCACCCGCGGTGAGAGTCTTCAGCTTGCCGATCTCATCGACCAGTTTTGCTTCGACGACGTCCCCCGAAACCCGCTGGCACGCATCGTGATGCATCTGGCGTAGATTCGGTCTGGAGCCGAGCCGCCAGGACTTTGGAAGCTGCTTGACGCCGCTGCCACGATCGACATCGGCCGTAGCGGCCTCGTCGAGAAACCACGATACTTCGGCCCATCGCGTGAGCGCTTTTTCAACCTCGATCTTGTCAGGGCGGCTCGGCCCGAGCAGGACCATGAGATCGCGTGTGAGTGCCTTCTGGCCGACAGGCTGAGAGTGCAAAAACGTTGCGAAAACAGCCTGTTCAAGCTCGCGGAACTTGAGTCCGGCACTCTCATTTTGGATGTCCCGCGCCTTCCCGAGTTCGCCTTCCAGGATGCCGGTCCATTCTTGCTTTTTTCCTTCGTACTCCTCCGTCGCAGCGACGGTGGTGAGTTCGCGGGCGGCCTCGGAAATTCCTGTCTTCTTTGGATCGACCAGGAAAGCGCCGGCGGAGACGAGCGGTGCGTCGTCCCACTTCTCACTCTCGCGCAGCGCAAGTGCAAATGTACGGAGAACCCCGCGGGTACGTTGGAATCCTTCGAGCTGAGTCCACTTGGCATAGAAGACGTCGATCAGATCAGGATGAAAGGGATAACTATTCAGGTATCGCTCTTCGGCCGTTTTTCCTTCTTTGCGAGTTTGGTCGTCGAGATCAGTTACGCCTTTTAGCGCGGCGACCACGTGGCCGCGGAACGCTGCTCGATCTTTAATTGACTCCGCGGTGAAGAACCTACGTCTGAGCACTTCAGCTACATCGTCCTTGAGGACGGGCTGAACTCCTTCTTCCTTTTCTCGACGGAAGATTGCGTAGAGGTCTGCGGTGATCGCTTTACCCAAGGCGTCGCTCTTACGGGGGTCAGTTGCGAGCAGAGAAGCGACGATAGCGCATCTATCGACTTTGGTTGCGGCCTGGGTGAGGGACTGAAAGAAATCGGCGAGGCGCCCCTGCCAGACGGGATCCAAGCCTACTTTCTCACGGGCGTACATCAGGACTTCGTCAATGAGTATAAGCGTCGAAAGATCCTCGCGCTGCGGCATCGAGAGCAGCGCCGTCATCAAATTTTCGGCCGGTGCAGTATCGCGTTCCTCTTCCTTTTCGTCAGGATGAAGCAGTCGAAGCCCATCACCGCCCGCTGATCTGGAAGGCAATCACGCTCCACGGATTCTTGAGCCAGCGCTTTTCGCCCTTGGGGCTGACCACCTCCATTCCCTTTTCGGCATCCAGTTTGTCGAAGGGGAGTACAGCGACGCAGGACTTCGGAGGGCGCATTCCGATGTGCTGGACGAACTCGTTGACGGCCGGAAGGTCGGGAAGCTTTTGCGGATCCGAAACGAGGTGCCACAAGGTTATCAGCGAATGCGTCTTCCCGCCGCCATAGGTGAGTTCCAGTTGGCGGACAGCCTTCTCGCTCTTTCGAGCAAGACGCGAGACGATGTCCTTCGCGAGTTCTCGAAGGTTGAAGGTGGGATACGTAAGCGAGAAGAATTCCTTAGGGTCCTGGTAAACAGGCTTCGCTACTCCCATCGCGACGTCGTAGAGGTCTGCAGCGAAAATGTTGAGCGACAATTCGCCGGATTTAACGTCAGGTCGGATTCTGACGACGTTGTGCCATGGTGTCCACGCGAGTTTAGCCATCTGTTCTTCCTTGCCTGAAGATGCGGATGCGCCCCGAGCGCACGAGCCACAACCTACCAGCCGGTCGATGATGCCTCAGGCCGGCGATCATGACTCTCAGCGCGTTGTTCAGATGAACGTTGCTTGGGTTTTCTAGGCAGCCGAAGAACGATTATGCCAGCATAATCGACCGGGGAATGAACCAAGGGGTCGGCGAGACCCAGGTCCAGGCTAATGAGAGCGCGGCCTTCAGTCCGGCAGCGATCCAGTACTTCGCCGTCGGGAGCCGATAACAGAGATTGTTCGGCTACAGTGCGAACATCGTGTCCAGCTTCGCGCAATATATCCGCGCCGCGTCTGCCCAGGTTTTCGTCCAACTTCAGTTTCACTCGCTGTCGCCAAGCACAACATCAACGAAGTTTCCGCGAGTCATTTCCGCACCGTAAGCGATACAAGCACGTATGTCGGCCTCTTGGATGCCTGGGTAGTCGTCCAGAATCTCTTCTGGCGTCGCGCCCCCGGCGAGAAAGTCGAGGATCAGGGAAACCCAGATCCGATGGCCCCGGATACAAGGCTTGCCGTGACATATGTTCGGATCGATCGTGATGCGAGAGAGAAGATCCTGGCGATCGATAGCTCTGTCGTGGGCTGGTTTCTTGTTCTTTCTCATTGCGAGGTCTCCTCTCGGATGGGCATCGCGGTCATTCGCGTCAGATCGTTTCACGCGTTGCGGGCGCGGGCTCAAGCAACAGCTCGGTGGCTCGATTGAGCGCAGGTTCTGACCGAGCAACTTGCTCTCCATTATGCATCGTATAGGGGTCCGAACATCGCATTGGGTCTATTGGCTTCTCGAATGAGGTCGTCCGGCCCGCGAAAGCAGAGTAAGTGACAAAAGCTTTCGGCTGGTCCCTCGCAGGTGCGAGCAAACCAGATGTGATCGAGTTCTTTGGTTGGAACGGCCTGGCTGGCCACGAAGTACGCTCTCGCTCGTTTGGCCATGACATTAGGCTTCTTTCGTTCCAAACATTTCCGACTGTCTCTCTTCTGCCGACGCGGGTCTTGCCGAAATGTGGTTGCTGATGCTCTCCAGCAGTGAACGCTCTTCGCTGCCGGCGGGCGCGAGCTCGATCAGAGCCTGCAAGAGCTGATGGAACAGTGCGTTGCGGCTTGAGGCCGCGCGCCTCGAGATACTCATCCACGCGGACCACGTCGCCCGCCTTCCACAGATGCATCATCCGATGGACCTGATCGATCAGAGGAGCCGGTTTGCCAGCGGCAGTGCCAGCCATCGCCATCGTAGCCCATGCTCTTGCGGATGCGCCGGTTCCAGGGGCGGAGCCGGACCTTGCTGCCGGTGCCTTCTTCGGCTTCGGCATTCAGCGTCCTCGGCGGCGGGTTCGTCGCTCCTTCATCTTCGGTTCGGCTTGGCCGCCGGTCGTCTGCAGTATTTCGTACCGGTCGGCCAGGTCGTGATCGGAGAGGCCGCATGAGATCGCGTACAGGATGCAGGCGCCGATCGGCGCGTCGTCCATCCCGAAGTCGTGGCGATGGAGCAGGTAGTAGGTGGTCACATCGTCGAGGCCGCTGTAGCCGTGCATCGCCGTTGTGGGTGAGCACGCGGCCGACGACGAAATCGACCACGATGCGGCGGACGGCGCGCAGGAACTCCGATACCTCCATGACGCGCCTGGTTCGTTGGCCTTCTTGACGACCGGATGCTTGCTGTAGGCCTCCAGCGCCGGGCCGGTCGCGGCCCAAACGAAGTCGGGGCCGCGGATGCCGGCATCCCAGTATTCGCGAAGCTGGTGTGGATGTTCTCGCGCATCTCGTCGAGCACGCGATTGTCCCATCCGGGTCGCGCGGTCTCGGGCCGCTTGCGGCATACGAGCCAGACAGACGAGGCGAGCGCCGCGGATGACAGCGCACGCGTGCGATTGCCCATCTCGGTCTGAATCGGCCAGCTTCGCATCGACGACGAAGCCGGCGCGGATGATCGCGCTGACCAGGGTTTCCCATGCATCGGGATTTTTGTTCGCGAAGACGACGACCATGCGGCCGTCGGGAACGAGGGCGCGGTCGCAGGCCTGGAAGGCGCGGAACATTCCGTCTTCATAGGCCTTCTTCGATGCGGCCTTGTCGCCGCCGAATCGGCTGGCATCGTCGATGAGCTCGCCATCGTTCGTTTCGTTGTTCCACTTCGGCCCTAGCGGCTCGCTTAAAGGCCTCAGTCCATTTCAGGCGAGAGTCCATGCAGTGTTCGCCGCAGCCAGACATAGAAAAAATCCATCAGATCGGAGTAATGGGATGGCATCGTAATAGGGCGGATCAGTTATGACGAGGTCACTACTGTTCTGCAATCGTGGGCCACGGCGGCAGAGCCTTGGACGACTTGCGAGTTCGAGCTGGTGCAGCTCGCGAATGACGATGCGTCGACGACTTCAGCGACCCATTCGAGGCACCGATGAGTAGCCTCCTGTCGAGTATCGACGAACGGATTGCCTTCTGCAATAGTCCCAAAGCATGGGCAAAGCGAATCGCGAGAAAGTGTGTACTTATCTTGGCGTAGCCTTGGTTCCAGCGACAGAATGCGGATTGGCGATCGATTAATTCGATCCAGACCGATTGCGAAGGTAAGCGCCTAGGGCGTCTTGCCAGTCACGGATCGTAGGACTGAACGACGCGATGCTGCGACCGCGTCGCTCGCGTGTGTGTCACGAATGTGCCGATGCGCGAGAAATTGGCGTGGTGTGAACAGATTTGCTCCATCGATCGAAGCCGTAGAGCGTGAACGGGGAAGGATGTGCCACCTGAGGCCTGCTTGCGCCTCTTGGCACAGGCTCGTCTGGTATTCCGAACGGAATTTCTGCGAAGGAACTGTTCATCTCTTCTGCACTCGGCAGCAAGTCGAATTCTCATCGGCAGTCGGCGAGCCGGTACTCCTTGCCGTTCGGGCCCTCGACGACCACCGCGGTCATTATCGCACCGAGCCGCCCGGCTCTCCCTTCAAGCCGTATGTCCTCCATCGTCATTGACGGGCAGACCGCAGCATACGCAGGTCGCACCCGAGCGCGACATCGTGCCGGCGCCGATCTTCTTGTCGTATTCGCGCCGCTGCGCTGCCGTTGCCGCCCTGGGTTGCGGCATCTTCGCCGCTCAAGATGCTGAAAACGGGTCCGGTCTTGTCCGCGTTCGGCTCGACCTTGAGCAAAACGCGCTTGTTATCTTTCTTGCAGAGCCATTTGGTCTTGAGCAGGGGCATCGTCGCGCGGCAGTTCTTGCATTTGACCGTTCGCGCCCACAGATAGGCGACGGTCGGCTTGCCATCGATAGTCGGATAGAAGCGTTCAAGGTCAGCCTTCGCCCGCTGCAAGCACCCATCATCCCCACGCCCGCACGTGCCACGCGAGGTCCGCTTCGAACAAGCTCGAATCGACGCCAAGGTCAAACCCGCTCTGCGGCTGCTGTCCGCTTTCCTTCCCGGCGATGCCGGAGCAGGCTGTCCGGAGTCGCTGTTCTCGTCGCCCAGTCCGATCCGTTCAAGTTGCGTCCGAAGCGTCGCGCCCTTGAAGTCCCTGCGCCTTGAAGAACGACTCCATGAATTCGCGGATCGTGCAGCACGAAATCGGGCAGCGGGCGTTTCTGTCCGGCGAGCTTCTGCGGATATTCGAGCGTGCATTTGAGGATGAACCAGGCGACCGGATTGATGTCGATCGCGGTGACTTCGCATCCAAGGCGCATCGCTTCAAGTGGGATCGCGCCGCCGCCCGCGAACGGATCGAGCACACGCGGCGCGCGCCCGCCGTAGGCCTTGCGAATCTCGTCGCGGAAAAATTGCATGTCGGGACTCGGACTCGCGTCCCCAATGGAGGATGCCGCCGATGGTCTCTTCGCGCTCGACCTCGACCGACTTGCCCTCAACCTTCTTCTTTTCGATCTTCGGAACGACCCGCCCGCCGATTCGCTCGATGAGCCTGCGCCGTTCCTCCGGATCGCCCGGATCGGGCAGCAGCGTCGCGATCAGCGCGCTCGACACGCCGCTAGCGGTCGCCGCGCCGGCCAGATGTGCAGCGTCGAGATATGCCCGTGCCGGACATTCTTCTCATGCACGGAATCCAGCGACGCCTGCTTCAGCGGAAACCCCCGCTCGATGAGGCGGGGCCGATCAGTCCATCAGCGCGTGCCTCCGAATGCTGTTGCCTCCCTCCCTGCCTCTCCCTGTCGGGAGAGGTCGCGCGGCATCTGTTCGCCGTGCGGGTGAGGGACCGCAAAATTAAAGACGTCTGGCGATAGATTCGAGCACACCATCGATGTTGGTCAAAACCTCCTCGTTCCAGAAGCGCAGTACTCGATAGTTTCGGCTGCTCAAAGAATTGCGTGCGGCGCTCATCGGCTTGCCGCTCGGCACACCTCGCCATGCTGGCTACCGTCAAGCTCGATGACCAGCTAGCTTCGGTTCCGGCGGATCGCGAACCGCGCATCAGACAGAGAAATCCGCGATATAAGAACCAATCGGGTGCTGCCGCCGGAATTTCACTCCGTTAAGCTGACGAGTCCGCAGCCGCTGCCATAGCCTGCGTTCAACCTCAGTCTGGGCGGCGCGCAGAGACCGCGCGCGGTCGCGGGCGAGCACGGGTGGCTTGGCAGCAGACTGGGAATCCCTCGATAATGGTCCCTCACCCGCGCGGCGAAAACGCCCGAGCGACCTCTCCCGACAAAGGGAGAGGTAAAAAGCACGTCCCTCAACTATGGCTAATCAATTTTGCGCTCATCGTTCGGCCGCTCCAAAGATTTGAGTCTTCATCCATGATTACGCCGCCCTTGGCATTGGCGATCAGCTTCTAGAAGGGATTCTGTACGCGGAGCAATCGCGGGTTCGATGTGCCGCAGTCGTATACGACGTAGAGCCAATAGCGATCGCGCGAATTGCACGCGCGGCTCCATTCGTTCTCGGTGAGTTCGATGTCGCCGACTCCCGCGCGGCCCTTCACCTCAATCGCGCGCTCCTCAAAGACGGTCGATCGTTGGCTCGTTGCGCCGAACGCCGGCCGGGTCGAGAGAATGTCGAATCCGGGATTGTCGGAGAGTCCGGCAGCTCGTGCGAGCGGCGGAGTCGATACATCTCGCGGAGTCCATCCCTGCTCTCGCTCGTACTCCGACGCTATTCTGACTGCGATTTTTTCGACTTCGTCGTCGTGGCGTTTGCGATCTTCGGGATCGGTGGACGGGACCACCAGGGCGTGGGCAAGGAACTGGATCTCGCGGGGTTCGATTAGTTCGGGCTCGCGGTGAATTGTCGCGAGCGCTTGCTCCTTCAGGGTCTTCCAGCGCGCGCTGACGGTCCTTAATCGTTCCGAGGTCAGCGGCAGCTTTGGATCTCCCTCGCGCGCCTGCGGCCGTCTTCATTACGCGTTGCGAGCAATATGTCTTCCTCGTAGCGGTAGCCGGCCGATAAAACGTTCCCTTTCCGGGAGGCTGTCAAGCAGTGAGGCGCGATGACGTTCGGCGATCGGTCGCGCAACGGAATCGAGCGCAAAATTCGCATCCAGAGAGGCACTGCTCTGGCACGCGGCGAGCAAATGTGCGAACTGCGAGCGGAATGCCACGAGCGCCGCGAAGTAAGAGCAGATGCTCAACCGGGCATTCTTCGATCTGTCCGCCTCCTCCTGTCGCAGTCCGACGAGCCGATATTCAAGTGGCTCATCGGTGCGAAGCGCATCGAAATTGGGATCCGCCCTCCGAGCCGCTTCGATCAGCGCCAGGTGAAAAAAATAGGGCCGCGGTGCATAAGCATCGATGAAGACGCCGCCGCGGAGCGCGTCGCGCGCGAAGCGGCTGACGATCAATTCACGCATCGCTCGAAGAGCGGCTCGCCGGGATGGAGAAAAATCGCCGGATCGAGTCCTCCGGCTTGTGCAAGATGAGGCGGTTGCGGGTCTTGAGGGGTATAGAATCGAGTGTCAACCAGAAAGGGTCGAGCGCATTCGGCCGCGCCTCGGCGAAGGAGAAAAAGCCGTCGAGGTCGCCGTCGATCCGCAGACCGAGCAGCGGGGCGGACTGCTCGATGAAGCTGCGGACATAGCCAGGCAGCAGCCGCCGGAATTGTTCGCGCGAAACCAGGGCGCGTTGCTTCGGCGAGCTGGGACTTGACCTCGCCGCCGGCGCCGTAGAGCTTTCGCTCCCGCTCCTCGAACGCCTTGACCTGCTCGGGCGTGAGTGTGCCTTCGAACTTTCGCTCGATTTCCCTCGCGCCCTTCTTCGGTGAGCGACTGCTCCATGTATTCTTTGAGGCTTACGCCCTCGAACAGCCGGCCGATCACGTCGAAGACCTTGTCGGAGCCCAGTTCCTTGCGGATGCGCTTCGAGCTTTTCGAGCAGCGTCTTGAGCACCCGCCCCTCGCGCGTCTTGCCAGCGACCAGGTTGATGATGCGACCGGGTCGTGCTTCTGCTTGTAGCGGTGGATGCGGCCCATCCGCTGTTCGAGCCGGGCCGGGTTCCACGGGATGTCGTAGTTGACCATCAGCCAGCAGAACTGCAGGTTGATGCCCTCGCCGGCGGCGTCGGTGCAGACCATGTAAGTGGCGCCGCCTTCCTGGTCGGGCTGCGGAAGAACTCGACCTGCTCCTCGCGTTCGAGGTAGTCCATGCCGCCGTGGATTCGGGCGACCTGGCCGGTGAAGCCCATGCCTTCGAGGCGGCGGACGAGGAAGTCGAGTGTGTCGCGGTGCTCGGTGAAGATGATGAGCTTCTCGTCGCGGCAGCTGGGGGTCGCGGAGGACTTCGCGGAGCTTCTCGAACTTCGACTCGTCGCCCGTGGTCATAGACCGTGCGTGCGAGGTCGAGCAGCTCCTGGACCTGGTTGCGCTCGGCCTCAAGCTCGGCGAGAGTGACAGCGCGACGACAGCCGCCCAGGCTCGCGCTTCGACGACCTCATTCTCTTCCAGGCCGTCCTGCGGCTGCTTCCTCGTCGCCGGTCTCGTCGTCGAGCACGTCCTCGTGTCAGGCGAGCTTCTCGCTGAAGCGATTGAAGCTGCTCGCTGGTGAGTCGTCCGGCTCGAATGTCGTCGATCAAGCCGTCGAGCTTCGCGAGGCGCGCTCGAACGAGCGCAGCAGGGCGTAGGTCGAACTGGCCAGCCGGCGCTGGAAGACGCTCATTGCCAGCCGGGCGGCGGAGCGGTTCAGGATGCGGGCGCGGTTGTAGTAATCGCGGATGTAGTCGGTGGTTTGGTCGTAGAGCGTCTGCTCGCTGACCTCGCCCTGGGAGAGATCGTAGCTGAGCGTGTCGGACACGCGCCGCGGGTAGATGCGCGTGCCATCGAAGTTGACCATCTCCTCCTTGGTGCGGCGGATGAAGTGACGGCGGCGGGCGTCGGGCGGGTAGGCGTCGAAGGCGTCTACGGTGGACAGGACCTCGGGCTCCAGCAGCCGCCACAGGGCGTAGTACGGGATAGTCCTTGCCCATGTGCGGCGTGGCCGTCAGCAGCAGCAAGTGGTGGCAAGCCCATGCCAGGCGATACTCGCGGGTCGTCGGTGCGGACGCCGGCGAGCGCTTCGGCGACCCGGTAGCGGTCGGTCTTGCGGATCGTGAAGTCGGGCTGGCGGTCGGCGCCGACAGCTTGTGGGCCTCGTCGAAGATCGCGAGGTCGTAGGGCTCGACGCCCGGTTCCTGAAGCCGGGCAAACATCCGCTCGCTGGCCAGCGTGTCGACGCTGACGATGACCAGGTCGCTGTCGGGCCCGGTGAACGGGTTGCGCGGCCCGGGCGTCGGCGCCGGCGACGATGCTGAAGCGCAGGCCGAACAGCTTGCGCAGCTCGCTCTCCCAGTTGCCGACCAGGCCGGCGGGCGGAACGATGAGGACTCGGCGGATCAGGCGGCGCGCTAGCATCTCGCGGATGTACAGGCCCGGCCATGATCGTCTTGCCGGCCCCGGCGTCGTCGGCCAGCAGGAACCGGAGGCGCGGCTGGGGCAGCATGTGCTCGTAGACCGCGATCCGCTGGTGGGGCAGCGGGTCGATTAGGGAGATTTCGGTGGCGAACGCCGGGTTGAAGATGTAGCCATGCGACAGCCGTTCAGCCTCAGCGACTGTTCGGACGACTTCGGAATCAGAGGCGAAGTCGATGGGGAGTGCCGACTCCGAGCCGGGCCGAGGGCCGTCCGACTTTGGCATCCTCACTATCGGCGACAGGGCTGCTAGACCATGTTCCTCTGCCGCGAAGATGCGTTGCCAGGCGAGCGCTGAGGGATTGGATTGCCCGTTCTCCCACCGGTTCACGGAGGCGAACGACACTCCCATCAGCTCAGCAAACTGAACCTGTGTCAGGCCGAAGCGCCCGCGAAGCCGCTTAATGCGCTCACCTGCGCCGAGCGATGCAGAGGACGAGGCGCCCATACCTGCTTATAACATCCAAGCCTGCTTAAGACAAATCCCTCGAGAGGCTCGTGTGGAATGCATTAAAGCTAACGCATATGTTATATCGGGGTTAGGCCGACGACTGCCGCGCCTCGGGTGATGCCAACATTCCAATCATCAATTCACCTATCGCAGCGATACATCGCCGGCTGTGGATTTGCTTTGAGTAAAGCACAAGCGCGGCCGACACGCGGAGGATATACTTGATTATCCATGGGGAAGCCTTCGTTTAGCCCGCACAGCATGGTGAATACTAAAGAACAAAAGGCGTATTCCAGGCAGCCGAAAATGCATTCTGTGCTCGCGATTTACCCTACCGCGCACAAGGTCGATGACCTGCTCAAGCGCGAGAGTCGGGCAAAGGGATGCCTGCTTGGCCATCGAGTGACGACATTCCCGCAGGTCACCGACGCTTTGTGGCGCGAAACCGGCATTGTGCGGACGGCTATCGGACCCGCGGGCGAACGGCTCGCGCTTGAGGAAGCCATCACTCGGGTCCGCGCCCGCGGCGTCGACTTAGCGTTTGTGCCCGGAGAGGGAACAAATAACCATTTGCTTGGTTTCATTCGCGAGTTGAAGGGTGCAGCGATTGGCGCCAGTGACCTTCGGCAGGCCTGCGCAGGGTTACACGATACGGCGGCCCGGCGTATCAGGGGCTTCGCCGAGATTTTTGCTGAGTACGATAGTCTCCTGGAGGAAGCCGGAACGGCCGACGCGCATGATCGTGAGCGGCTGGTGGTTGAAAAGCTTCATCGAATGGAACAAACGGATCAGCGTCCGCGCTTTCTGAATGGGGTCGAGCACCTGCTAGTGGCAGAGGTTTACGATCCCAGCCTGCTGCAATTCATGCTGGTCTCCTCCTTGATTAGGCTGATTGGCGATGCGACGTTGACGATCCAAGCCGAACCATTCGACCTCCGTGTCAGCCGATTTGCCGACCTGACTTGGAACCGATTTGTGGCCGAGGAATCGATCAGCGACAAGGTTCTACCGCATTTTGTCCGCAGAGGTGGGCGCAAGGGGCGTCTCGGTTTCGTGCTCACCCATCTTTTTGCGCAGGCTGCATCCTCTCCCGCCGATCATCCTCAGCTTACCTTTCCGTTCAGAGAACGGCAGAGGGACAAGCAGGATCTGGCGGCGAGCGGACTTGAATTGCCGCCGCAGGATGGCACTGTGCGGATTATCGAAGCACCGAACCCCAGCCGGGAAGCAGAAGAAGTCGCCCGCGCAATTCGCCGAATGCTGGAATTGCCGGCTGCCGAGCAGATCGCGCTCGACCGTATCGCGATTGTCGCGCGCAACCTGCCAAGTTACAGCGATTACCTCGAAACTGCGTTTCGCCGCTACCGCATTCCCTTAAACCTGTTTCGGCGCCGGCCCCTGTCAGCGTTAGGCCCCGCGCGCGTCGTTCGTGATATCCTCCGAATTCCCACTCAGGATTATCATCGCGATAGCATGTTGCGCCTATGCCGGGCGCCGTTTTTGCGGTTCGCAGCGGCACGATACCACGAGCTACCCGCGCAGGTCGGTTACATCGATCGGAAGACGCGTCCGCTGTCGGTATGTATCGAATCGCGGCGGGCAGAATTGACTCTTACAATGGAGCAGAAAACAGGCCGCGCTCAGCTTGAACCCTTCCGCCGCCGGCTCGCGCATCTTGACCGAGCCGCTCAGGCTTGGAGCGAACTGATCGACCTGATGGCTACGTTGGAGGCTCCAGCGACCCTTGCCGACCACGTTGTCAAAACACTTGGCGTGCTGGATCGGCCTGGGTTTTGATCCAGCCCGAGACTCGCTCATTGATTCTGCGGCAGCGGCTGCCGGGCCGCTGCGGTCGGCTTTTGAAATGCTGGCCAATGAAGCGAGAATCGTGGTCCCCCAGCGCCAGGCCACACTTGGCGAGTTCGCTTCGATCGTCGAACGGGTACTTGACGAGACTACGGTTGAAGACACGGCGAACCACACGACGGGAGGTGTGCGCGCGATGGCGGTGGCGGACGCGCGCGGGCTTGATTTCGAATTGGTATTTATCCTCGGGTTAAATGACGGGGTCTTCCCTACCTACCGTTCCGAAGACCCGTTATTTCCCGACGATACAATCCGAAAATTGAACGCGCCTCTGCGCGATGCTTTGCGGCAGCGGATGGGGAGGTTCGCCCCGGACGCGCCCGGCCCGATCCTGCGCACGCACGGTGATCGAAATGCCGAAGAGCCGTTCCTGTTCTTTCTCGCAATGTCGATGCCGGCGCGTTCGGTCGTTCTCTCGTATTCCGCGGCCGATGGTCGTGGCAAGCAACTCCCGGTTTCGCCGTTCGTTGCCGAGGTGAGTCGTATCCTGAACGGCGCAACCTTCGAACGCATCAATGCCGACGAATTCATCCCGCCTGCGACCAATTGTTTCGCGCCGGGCGAGTTCCTGGCGAGGGCAGCGCTCGACGCGGCTCTGCCCCAATCAGGGCGGCCCCATTTGGGCGATACCATCCAGATTGAGTCGATCCTTCGTAGAACGGAAGTCGAGCGCAGGCGTGAGAAGTACCTGGCGTTGCCATCCAGGGAAGAACTAGTCGATGATCGGCGACGCCAGCAAAGTGCGCCGAACGACGCTCGGTGGCTGGGTGTCGATCTTTCTCCCGATGACGAAAAGCTGGCCTGCGCGAGCGCATACGACGGGCGGATAACAGCGGGTCCGGCGCTCGACCGCTTTCTGCGCGAGCGGCCAGGTGGCGGCCCGCGCGAGTGGAGTGCCGCGCAACTGAGCGAACTTGCGGCCTGCGGTTACAAGTTCTTCGCGCGGCGGATCCTGCTGTTGCGTGAACAGGACGAGGCCGACTACGAGCAAACTGCGCTGGAAACCGGCACCCTGGTCCACGAAATCCTTCACGCAATTTTTACTGACGCCAAGCCGTCTGATGCGGACTCGCTGCGAGCATCCGAGCGGCAAGTTCTGGACGAATGGCATCGCCGCGAACGCCTGCGAGTGCGCGACCCCGCCTTTTTTGAAGTCGAATGGACATCAATCGAGGCAATGGTCAATGAAATAATCGAGCACGAAATCGCACGCCAAGCTCGGGGCGAGGCTGCGACGGAGATGTATCACGAATTCCCGCTGAATTTTATGCTTTCTGGAAAAGCAAGCACTGGCGCCGAAGGTCCACTCGAAATCGCGCTGGTTGGTCAAATCGATCGGTTGGAGATCTATCGCGACGCTGGCCGGATCCGGCGTCTCAGACTGATCGACTACAAAACCTCTCGCCGGATAACCAAGTATGCTGAGTTGCTGAAGCCAGACCATTTCGCTTGCGAGGATTTGCAGATGCCGGTCTATGCGCTTGGGGCGGCGGAGAATTTTCGTGCGGAATTGTCGCCTGAAGCTGGAGTTGACGTGAGCTATATCGTGCTGAAGAACAGAGACAAGGAAACCGAGCCGCAGCCGATTCCGCTGGCGCTGTTGGGCGCGCCGCCCGAAGCAGCCCTGCAGAAGACGGTGGCCGCTCGCATTCTCAACCTGGTTGCCGGCGCAGTCGGCGGTAGGTTCGAGGTCGATCCACTCAAATGCAGTGAGTATTGCCCTTACCGCCGGGTCTGCCGGTATCGCAAGCCCGCGTTCCATTCGTGAGAAGTTCCACGGTAGTTCTCAGCGCAGAGCAGCGTGAAGCAATTCTGACGCCGGGCAATTTGTTGGTGAGGGCGGGGGCAGGTTCAGGCAAGACTGAAGTGCTGGCGCGCCGCTTCGTCGCGCTGATTGCAGGCGAGATCGAAGGCCGTCAGCCGCTTAACGCGGCGCAAGTTGCCGCCATTACCTTCACGGACAAAGCAGCCTATGACATGCGCGTGCGAATCGCTTCCGTGCTTGAGGAGCGTATTCTGTCGCCAGCGCAGGGCGAGCGCCGATCTTATCTGATTCGCGCGCGCGCGATGCTGCCGCTTGCGCGCATCTCCACGATCCACGCCTTCTGCGCGCGGCTCCTGCGCGAGAATGCGCTGGACGCGGCGCTCGATCCCGATTTCGAGGTGCTCGACGATTACGAAAGCCAGACGTTCCTCGAGCGGCTTTGCAAACAGGTTCTGATAGATGCGGTGCGACAATCGGATCCGGGAGCCTGGTATCTGGCGCGGGCGCGCGGCCTTGACCCTGGAACCCCGCGGGAAGGTGCGCTCGCTATCGTGATGCGAATTGCTCGACGAGGTGGCCCGGCTCGGGCGCACACCTCAATGGCTTTACGATGCTACGTGCGAAGCCGCTGCGCGGATTCAGGCCGAAGCGAGCCGCGTCGCGGTTCTGGCGGGGGAGCTTAGCAGGCTGCTCGACGAGCTGCTGGCAGCCGGAAGTCTCAGCGCTCTAGCCGAACAGACGATTGCGCCGTTGCGGACACGGCGGCAAGAATACCAGGAGCGAATCCTCGCAATTAACGCGCACGTTGAGCCTGAGGCGCTCGACTTTCTCCACGAATTTTGCGAATTCATTCCCAGCGCGCGAGGACGCGTCCGCGATTGCGTAGCGTCAATTAAGAACATCGTCAATCGCGCCGGGAATGGCCGCTTTGGTCTCGGCGGCGAATTGATCTCCGCTTATGGCGCCTACCGGGCGATTCCAAGAGCGCTCGAGATCGCTGCCATGATTCGCGACCTCGCCCTGAAGCTTGAGGCTGCCAAGGCGGACGAGCGCCTCGTTACCTTTGACGACTTGCTATTTCGGACCAACGATCTGCTCGAACGCAGTGCCAGCACGCGGCTTCGTTATCGGGCGCTGATTCGAGCGCTGCTGGTCGATGAATTCCAGGACACCGACGCAATTCAACATGAGATTGTGGCCCGGCTGATTGACCCGGAGACCGAGGTCGAAGCGCCGGAGCTGTTTCTCGTTGGCGATGAGAAGCAATCGATCTATCGATTTCGTGGCGCTGACGTTGCTGGATTCGGCCGGATTAGACAGCGCTTAGGGACTTCACCAATTCGTGAGCTTCCGCTGCTTGGCAATCGGCGCTCTTCGCCGAACATCGTGGCATTCGTCAACGGAATCGGTGCGTCGCTGATGCATGCGCGCGAGCAGCCACCGCCACCGTATTGGGTTGAATGGAGTTCCGAACATGAACTCAGTGCGTTGCGCACGCCTGCATTAGATCCGGCGGTCGAAATAATTACGGCAATTCCTGATAGTCCTATCGAATCGGCCGCCTTCGCGAGCAGGCGTGTAATGGAATCGGCGCCTTCAACCGTCAGTGCGCGCAGACTCAACGCGGGCCGCAAGCGCATGCTCGAAGGGTCCGCGATAGCTTCTCGAATCAATCAACTCGTCGGCAACGAGATGGTCACTGATTCGGCGACCTCGGAGCTTCGGCCCGTCCGCTACAGCGATATCGTGCTCCTGCTGCGCGCGTTCACCGATGTCGCGATCTACGAGGGAGCGCTGGTGGATGCGGGCGTCCCCTGTTACACGGTCAAGGGGCGGGGCTTCTTCGCTTGTCAGGAAGTGCTCGATTTCATCGAATTGCTGACCACGATCGACGATCCGGCAGATTCGATGGCGCTGGCGGCCGCGTTACGCTCACCGTTCTTTGCTGTTTCCGATGACTGTCTGGCCGAAATCGCACTTCATAGCGAACGGGTCGAAGCGAGTGTCGAATTCTCGCCCGCAAGCCCCTTTTGCGTCACCTTCGCGGACGGCGGCCCTGATTTCTCCTGGCTATCCGCAGGACGCGATGACGCCATTCGCGCGTGGCGGATCCTTGGCGAGTTACGGAGGCTTCGCCAACGAGGCACGATTGTCGGGGTGGTTGAGCATGCGCTCGAGGCGACGGGCTATGAGGCGGTGATGCTCGGGCTTCGGCAGGGGCCTCAGCGCGTCGCCAACTTGCGCAAGCTGGCTAACCTCGCGCGCGACTTCGAGTCGCGCCGGCTCTTCACGTTTCACGATTTCGTCGTCCACCTGCGCCGCTTGGGCGAACAGCAGCCTTACGAGCCGCCGGCGCAGATTCTGGGAGAGAATGAGAATGTCGTTCGTCTGATGACAGTACATCAGGCGAAAGGTCTTGAGTTTCCGGTGGTATTCCTGGCCGATGCCGGACGCAGGCCCGACAGCGATACGCGCAATCCGGTGGCCGATCCGGAAAACGGCCTGCTACTTTGCGACGCCGTCGGCAGTGGAATGGACGAGATTCCCAACCACATGCTCGATAAATTCCGCAAGCGCAGCAACGGCGAGCAGCAGGCCGAGTCGCTACGTTTGCTTTACGTTGCGCTGACCCGTGCGCGTGACCGCCTGATTGTCAGTGAAGGTGCGATGCTCCAGGGATGGGCGAAACAGATTCGCAATTTTGTCGGCGATGAGATTTTCGCGGCGTTTGTCAGCTCCCGCAAAGAGCGGGAGTTCACGGAGAGCGCAGGTGCGAAGATAGTTCTGATGCGGCCGGAATCCGCCCGAAGACTGCCGGAAATTGCGCCAGCGGTTGATCCGCCGATTAATGATCAGGAATTGGCCGCCTTGACACAGCGTCGCCTAAGCTTCGAGCCACCTCGCTCGTGCGAACTGGTGATCAGTCCAACCGCGCTCGCCGATTTCGAACGATGCCCGCGCCAGTTCCATTTTCGGCATGGGCTTAAACTGCCCGAGCCCGCGAGCGAGGACGGCGCTACAGCGTCCGCCAGAGCATCAGCGATGGGCACCGTCGCTCACGCCGTGCTGGAGCGGGTCCAATCCGACGCAACAAACGAACGCAAAATTGGCGAATTAGTCGATCTCTTCGGCATCCCTGCCGGACTCGACACCAAAGAGCGAGCGATAATCATCGCCGACTTGGCCCGCTACTTGGCAAAATTCGTGACCAGCGCTGCCACGGCGCGCGAAGTCCCCTTCTTTTATAATATCGGCGAATCGCTGTTCGTTCGCGGCCAGATCGATGCTCTCATCGAGCAAGGCGATCGCGTTATCATTCGTGATTACAAGTATGCTCGCGCTGCCGATCAGGTGTCGCTATATCAAGTCCAGATGGAGGCGTACGCGCTGGCCGTTGCTGACGCATATCCGCGATCAAGCGTCGAAGCCGAAATCGTTTTCTTGAAGGATGATAGTGTGGCCGTACCCGTCACGTTGCGCCCTTTGCCGGACATGCGCGCGCGCCTATTGACACTTGGCCGCGAGATCGCCGATGCCCAAACGAGCGGCGACTATCCAAAAAAACCGCCAAGTGCAAGCGTCTGCCGCAAATTACGCTGCGGATTCGTGGAGCGTTGCTGGAGCGATTAAATGGGTCAATTTGCGCTAGACTGGCAGGATGGTTTGGCGCCTGAATTGGGAGAAGCTCGACGGTTCAATGTTTAAGCTTCGCTCCAATCGCGCCGGGAGGTTATTTTGCGATGAGAAATGTTTACCTGCCGATAGGGGCGGTTCTGTCGTGCCTGCTGGTGCTGGTGGTGCCGCACTTTGCTCACGAGTGGGTTTCTGCCAGCGGCGTGGCTATCTTGGCACCGCCCGTCACCGCGACGGCTCCGCAACTTGCCCAACAAGATGAGTCGAACGATCCGAATAGCGGACAGCAGCCCGATCAGCCAGCCGATGAAAACAGCAATGACAACAGCAATGCCAGTGGCGACAGCTCCGATCAGCCCAACGCTCAGCCGGGCGATGATAATGGAGGCGATTCCTCCCAGGCTGGTCCCTCGGATAGTGACAATGGGGGCGACTCGCCGCAAATGAACGCCAATCCCGACAACAGTGATAATGCCAACCAGAGCAATCAGGACCCGGACTCGCAAAATCAACAGAACCCGGACGCTTCGCAGCAGTAGTTCAGCCTTCGTTAATGGGAATCGTGGTCCTGCGCCAGCACCTAATCTCGGTGGTTGGAAAATAGGCCCGTTGAATCGTCGGCGGTGAACTCAGTTGTGCGCGCAAAGCATCCGCGTTGAGAAAATCGGCACGCGTGAGCGCTTCGAAGATTTTGCTCGGCTGCCGTTCGAGATCTATAGCGGGCGCGACGCCTGGTGGCCGCCGGATATCCGCAACGAAATCGATCTGCTGGCGGGCCGCGCTTTGATGGCGGCACATCTCGATTTATGCCCTTTTTGCGCATGGCGTGACGGCAAGCTCGTGGCACGGGTGAGCGCTGTTGTTAATTATCGGTACAACGAGCATTGGAACGAAAAACTCGGGCAGTTAATCCATTTCGAAGCGCTGCCAGGCGAGGACGAGGCTGCCCACGCGCTGCTCGAGGAAGCGGCCAATTGGCTCGCACAGCGCGGGATGAAGGCCGCCCGCAGTGGCTTTGCCGCATTTCTCGATTATCCGTACAGCATCGACAATTATGCTGAGCTGCCGTCGTTTATGCTCCGCGGCAACCCCGACTGCTATCATCGGTACTTCAAGAATGCTCAGTTCCTGACCGAAAAGGGGCAGGTGGATTATACTGCCGCTCTAACACCACCAATTCTCGAGCGCTACCGCCACCTAATCCAAGCGGCGCACCAAGGCGGCGCGGAGATTCGAAGCTGGCGCGAGTACGGGTTTCTAGCGGCGATCGACGTGTGGACCGACGTCACTAATTCGGCCTTCTCGCGCCATTGGGGATGGAACCCGGTGTCGCGCGAGGAGGTGCGGCCGATGCTCTTGCCGCTCGCCGGCACCCTGGTTGCCGATCTTTCGACGGTCGCGCTGGTGGACGGAAATCCAGTCGGCGCGGTCTTTTCGGTGCCGGACCTGAGCGGCGTACTGGCTCAGGTGCGCACGGGCGTGCGGCTCAAGCCAGAACGCGGTGGTGGCACGCGCGGCGCTTTGATCAATATAGGCGTACTCGAGCAAGCCCGCTCCAGAGGTATTGCTCGGGCGATGGCGGCACGTTCCTTCGCCACCATGGCGCACCATCGTATGCGTTACGCAGGTTACACGCTGGTGTTGGACGACAATTGGCCATCGCGTCGCACGGCAGAAAGCCTCGGCGCCACGGTGACCGGCAATTTCATCAACTACCGCCGCGATTTTTGAATAAGCTTCCGGCCAAAAAATTCGCCGAGAGCTGCCCGTTCGAAGTTTGCTCTTGCCACGAACCAAATAGGGCGAAAGCTGGAACAAAACCGATGCCTGAATTAGGCCGGTTTCTTTGGCAAATCATCAGCCGATTGTAGTAACTTGGGACCTCCTAGTGGCGGAGAACGCAGGAACCAGAGTGCAACACAATGACCAAAATTAAGATGCGCCGCCCAGCACGCATCCTAATCGAGAAGGAGGGCTGATGCGATGAGTGAAGCCGTAGTGGAAACGAAACCGAACCGAATTCCGACTCCCAACGAGCTGGGCTTCGACCCGGCCGCATTGCGCCAGAAGTACGCGGCGGAGCGCGCGAAGCGTCTGCGCGCGGACGGGAACAACCAGTACCGGGAAGTCACCGGCGCGCTCGAGCACTACAACCACGACCCCTACGTCGAGCCGGGCTTCACGCGTCCAGCGCTGCAAGAAGAGCTCGATGCAGTGATCATCGGTGGCGGCTTTGGTGGCCTCCTGGCCGCGGCGCGGCTTCAGGAGGTTGGGATCACCGATATCCGCATTATCGAGAAGGCTGGGGATTTCGGCGGGACTTGGTACTGGAACCGGTACCCCGGAGCTCAGTGTGACATCGAATCTTACGTCTATCTGCCGCTGCTCGAAGAGACCGGTTTTATGCCGAAGGAAAAGTACTCATTCGCGCCAGAGATCTTCGAGCATGCCCAGCGGATCGGAAAGCATTTCAACCTGTATAAGCGCGCCTGCTTCCAGACACAGGTCGAGGAAGCGCGCTGGGACGATGCCACGGGACGGTGGACAATCAAGACCGATCGCGGCGATTTATTCAAGGCGCGCTTTGTGATCATGTCGAGCGGGCCCCTCAACCGGCCCAAGCTCCCCGCGATCCCCGGGATCGAGAAGTTCAAGGGACACACTTTCCACACCAGCCGCTGGGACTACGACTACACCGGCGGCGATACCACCGGCGGCTTGCACAAGCTCGGGGACAAACGCATCGGCATCATCGGGACAGGGGCGACCGCGATTCAGTGCGTGTCGCATCTCGGCCAGCACGCGAAGCAGCTCTACGTGTTCCAGCGCACGCCGTCCTCAGTGGACGAACGCGGCAACAAGCCCACCGACCCGGAGTGGGTGAAGACGCTCTACCCTGGATGGCAGGCCTATCGGAACCACAACTTCTGCGCCATTTTGGCCGGTCTCCCCATTGAGGAGGATTTGGTCGGGGATAAGTGGACGAGCCTCTTCAAGAACCTTTCCAAGCTGCTCTCGGGCAAGAAAAACTCGGACCTCTCCGACGAAGAGATGGCGCTCATGTCGGAGATCGCTGACTACCAGAAGATGAACGAGATTCGCGCTCGCGTCTCCTCGGTCGTTAAAGACTCACAAACCGCCGAGGCGCTCAAGCCGTGGTACGGTCAATGGTGCAAGCGCCCGACCTTCAACGACGAGTACCTGCCCACCTTCAACCGGCCCAACGTGAAGCTGGTTGACACCAGGGGCAAAGGCGTCGAGCGCGTGACCGAGACCGCAGTGGTCGTGGACGGCGTCGAGTACGAAGTGGATTGCCTGATCTTCGCAACGGGCTTCGAGGTCGGCACGGCCTATACGCGGCGCGCCGAGTTCGAGGTGTACGGCCGCGGCGGCCTGTCCCTATCCGACTATTGGGCGAAGGGGATGAAGACCCACTACGGCTTCTTGAGCCACGGCTTTCCGAACTGCTTCCATATGGGTCTCACCCAGACCGGTCTGGCGCCGAATTTCACTTACATGCTGAACGGGCAGGCCACTCACATCGCCCATGTCATCACGGAGGTAAAAACTCGCGAAGCCAAGTCAGTGGAGCCCACCCCCGAGGCCGAGGCTGAGTGGGTGAAGAGGGTGACCGGACCGACCTTCATGAGTGCCTACCAGGACATCTGCACTCCGGGCTATTACAACGGCGAGGGGAAACACGACGGACAGGGCTTTCTTGAGGCCCAGGACCCTGACGGCGCAGTGCGCTTTTACGAAATGCTCGCCCGCTGGCGCGAACAGGGCGATTTGGAGGGTCTCATCGTCAAGTGAGAAGGCATAGCCGGATCCCGGCGAGGTCAGGCTGCATTATCGGGTGAGTGCCGGACGGTCCGGTAAATGCGATCGCCCCGAAATTTGTACTATGCTTGCCCGATCGTCGCGAGCGGGTTGTCATAAATAATTGTTGAGGCAGGCAACGGTCGCCCGTGCCTCCGGGCACGGGCGACCAGGTTCTACGGGATTACTACTGGGTTGTTTGCGTGTCACCGCAGGGGCCGCTTCACCGTGGCGTGCCGCGTTGACGCGCGAAATCGGACGCTCCGCAGACCAGCGAGCCGACATCCGCCCCGCCTTTCTCCTATCGCTGTAGCAGCGTTTTCTGCTTGCGAGATAGCTGTCCTGGAGGTGTTTGAACTAACTGTCAGAACTGAGACCTGTCCTCAGTCAGGTTAAATTGAGAGATGAGGCGATGCTCACTTGGCGGATGTTGGTGCTGTTCGTGCACGTTGGCGCGGTAATCGTGGCGCTGGGTGGTTCATTGTTTGCGACGTTCGCACTCGCGCCGATTCTCGCTGACGAACTCGATGCTCCCGCGCGAGTGCAGGTTAGCCGCCGGGTGATTCGGCGATTGGGGGCGATCGTTCTCACGGCCCTTGCTGTGTTGGTTTTCACTGGAATTCTCAACATGTTGTTCACCGGAATCTTCTCAGCTCTGTTAGCGGCTAAGCTCGTGCTGGTGGTCATCGTCATTGTGCTTGCGACGTATCAGTATGCGAACGTCGGCGCCCGCATCTGGCGGCTCTCCGCTGAGGGTCCGCGCGCGGAGATTGCGCCCTTGCAGTCGCGTTTCCGCCGAATCGGCTTAACCGTCGGAACACTTGTGCTGCTGATTGTTTATCTCTCGCTTGGACTTACCAGAACCGGCGCGGGAACACTGGCGGGCGGGTTCCGATAACAGCGCTACCGTGCTGTCAGCCGCCAGTTTGACATCGCGCGGACCCTTATCGACGATGCTATGGACCGCAAGGGTCCAGCAGATGACTGGTGTCCAGCAAATGACTGGGAGCACTCATGACCGACGCTCAGCCGCAGGCAGTGAGGTTCGTGCCACTGCCCGCCCATTGCGGTTTCTCGGTTGGCTCATCCTGCTCGCTTTTGCAGTCGGGTTGGTCTCGCTGCTGAGTTATTCGCTGACTGCGTCTGAGCTGATTCGCTCAGATAATCCAGCGTTCGCGGCCTGGTGGGAGGCACATCAGTTTTATTTCATGGAAGGTGGGGCGACTGCCCTCGGTCTGCTCCTTGCCATTCGGATCGGTGGCAGCCTCGTGGCCGGTCCGGACCGGCGTTCCCGCGCTGGATTAGCCGCGGTCGTGCTCGCCGTAATCGCGTTTGCACCGCTGATTCACGTGTGCGCGGTGGTAGCGCGTTTGGGCTGGAGCGGGCGCGGCTCTTCGTTTGCGAGTTGGATCATCTCACGCGAGGGCTATGACACGGGCCGGCAGATTGACAAGATTATGATCGCAGGGGTTTACTTTTCGAAGACCGCGGGCTTCGCCCTGCTGGCCGGACTTGGCCTAATGGCTATCGCATGCGTCACCGGTGATTGCCCTCGAATCAGCAAACACTGAAATGGATCAGTCTTGAAAGTAGATGCAGGCGCCTCGGCGCCATAACATCCTGACGCAATTCATGAACGACGATCGCACCCGCGCCGAAAAGGTTGGTTCACAGCTTAGCCGCCGCGCGTTTATCAAAGGCGCGGGAGCGGCTGCGGTCGTTGCTGGAATTGGCACCATCAGAAAGCCAGCAGCGAGCGCCGCAGGTTCGGCGGAGGCGCCTGCGGTTGCGGGCGATGGCATAGCGGAACAGCTTGGACCCGAGGCCGTGACTATTGAACTGAATATCAACGGGGCTGTTCGCCAGATAACCGTAGAGCCCCGCGTGACCCTGCTTGAAGCACTGCGCGATCACCTGGGGCTATATGGCACCAAATTAGTCTGCGGCCGTGGCGCCTGCGGCGCCTGCACCGTTCATCTCGACGGCTCCCCGGTTAATTCATGCATGATTCTCATCGCAGATGCGCGCGGACATCGAATCACCACCATTGAAGGGCTCGGCACTGGTGCCGGCTTGCATCCGGTTCAGCATGCGTTCGTCGAAAATGATGCCCTGCAATGCGGTTTCTGCACGCCGGGGATGATTATGTCGGTCGCCGCTGCGCTTAACCGCGATCCAAATGCAGGCCTCGACGAAATCAAACGGGCGGTGAGTGGCAATATTTGCCGCTGCGGCACCTATCCGCACGTTTTCAAGGCAGCGCTTGCCGCAGCCACCAACCTGCGCAGTATGACCGAGCAGAAAGTCTGATGGGCGCAGGCGCATATCCGAGAACATTGCGAGCTTTCCTTAGAGAGTTCTGCATTGGAGCACGGCACCTGCCGGGTCGCTGAAGGAGATGGCGCGCCGGCTCACACTGAAGCTGGGCTTCGCCCGTCAAGTTCAAGACGTCACCGTCGTTATTCCTGACGACGAACCGACGCCATGGGAACTGGACGAGCGATTTGCTGTTGTCGGTGTCGATACGCCGAGGCTCGACGGTCCGCTGAAGGCGGCCGGCAGTGCCCGCTACACCTATGATATCGAGCTGCCCGGAATGCTCTACGGCGCCATTCTGCGCAGTCCTTACCCGCATGCACGGGTCGGCAAGATCGATTTGGCGGGAGCACGCAGGATTCCAGGTGTGCGCGCGGCAATCGCCCGTGACGACCAGGTTGTGCGCTTTGCCGGGCAGGAGGTGGCGGCAGTGGCCGCGATTTCCCCTCAGGTCGCCGACGACGCCCTCGCCGCTATCACAGTTGATTACCAGCCGCTGCCCTTCGTCGCGAACATGGAACAGGCGCTCAACCCCTCCGCGCCTCCAGTGTTTGCCTCCGGCTCCAACGCCACGAGCGCCAAGCTCTTCGAAGCCGGCAATGTCGTGCACGGATTCGGGCAAGCTGCCGCGGTTCACGAGGCAATTTACACCACGCAGGTGCAAGCGCATGTCTCGCTTGAGACGCATGGGTCGGTAGCCCGATGGGATGGCGATCAACTTACAGTCTGGGTCTCGACTCAAGGGATCTTTACCGTGCGCGACGATCTGATGGTTTTCTTCGCTCTGCCGCCTGAGAATGTGCGTGTTATTACCGCCTACATCGGCGGGGGCTTCGGCTCGAAATTCGGAGCCGGTGCAGAAGTCATTATGACGGCGCAGCTAGCACGCGAGGCCGCGGCGCCCGTTAAATTGATGCTTCCGCGTGCGGCCGAGCATCTGGCGACCGGCAATCGGCCGAACTCATGGCAACACGTGAAGCTTGGCGCCGCGGCTGACGGCAAACTGACGGCAATTGAACTGATTCAGCGCGGCAGTGGCGGAATTGGCGGAGGAGCGGGCAGTTCAGGACCATACAAGCAGCTTTACAATTGCCCTAACGTTCGTACTGAAGAGCGCAATATTTATCTCAATGCTGGGCCGTCCTCGCCAATGCGAGCGCCTGGATGGCCTCAGGGGTGTTTCGGACTGGAGTTGGCGGTTGACGAATTGGCCCGCAGGCTTGCAATTGACCGGCTTGAATTCCGGCGCCGCAACAACTCAGATGCCGTCCGTGCTTTGGAGTACGAACTCGGCGCTCGTGCTTTCAAATGGGACGAACGGAGCCGCGCAACGCCAAACAAAGGTTCGCTGCGCCGTGGAATCGGTGTCGCCAGCGGTTCGTGGCATGGGTTAGGGCGTCCTGGTTCGCAGGCACAGATGGTTGCCTACCGTGATGGGCGGGCCGAGTTGCGCACCGGCTCGCAGGATATTGGCACCGGCACGCGCACTATCTTAGCCATGGTCGCGGCAGAGGAACTCGGGATTCCATTGTCGCAGGTACGCGTCGAAATTGGCGATACGCGCTATTTATATGCAGTGCCTTCGGGCGGCAGCAGCACGGCGCCGTTGACTACGCCCGCCGTGCGCCAGGCCGCGGCGCATCTCAAGGATAAGTTATTTCGCCTGGCAGCGCCGGCGCTCGGAGCTGATATTGGAGATTTGGAGGCACGCGACGGCACGATCCGCGTGCGGTTCGAGCCAGCCCGTGCTCTATCTTTCGCCGAAGTATGCCGGCGTATTCCGGCGGACTCACTCTCCGCCGATGGCGAACACGTTCCTGACTACCAGGGCTTCCGAACAAACCAGGCGGGATGTCAGTTCGCCGAGGTCGAGGTCGATACCGAAACTGGAATTGTTCGAGTGCTCGAAGTGATTGCGGTTCATGATGCTGGATTGATCATCGATCCGCTCACCGCACGCAGCCAGGTCAACGGCGGCATCATCATGGGCGTTGGATTTGCGCTCTTCGAGGAGCGTAGGCTCGATCCTAAAATCGGGGTGATGGTGAATCCAACGATGGACGATTACAAGTTGCCCGGGCCGCTCGACACGCCCGACATTAAGGTCATTTTCGTTGAGGTCGCCAATGGCGTCACCAACACGGGTGTGCTGGGCCTTGGCGAAGCGGCGCATGTCGCAACTGCGGCCGCGATCGGATGTGCGGTGTTTGACGCGATCGGTGTTCCGGTACGCTCGCTGCCAATAACCCCAGACCGCGTGTTGGATGCATTGGGAAAAATCTGAAGAAAAGAGTGAGGAACGGGAGACGCGGAAACAAAGCATTGCTTCGGACTTTCTCCTTGCTTTCCAATTACTTCCACGCCCCGGAGCCCATAAGCACGCACAGAAATCGCTGGTATGAATAGGTTCCAAGTTATCACCCCTTCCGACCTGCCAGGCGCATCGAGACTGCTTGCGCAACGGGGCAATATTGCGCTGGCTGGCGGCGTTGACATGGTCGATTTGCTCAAGCAGGAAATCATCGAACCGCGTGCATTGATTAATCTGAAAGGGCTCGGCGGGATGAATGCCATCCAATTAGATGGCGCAACAGGACTGCGGATAGGCGCTCTGGTCAAGTTGGATCAAGTTGCAAATTCGAAGGAGGTTCGCGGACGCTATGCCGCGATAGCGGAGGCTGCGGGTACCGCGGCCACTCCGCAAATCCGGAATCTCGCGACCGTTGCGGGCAATCTGCTGCAACGTCCGCGATGCTGGTATTTTCGTCATCCCGAGGTCGATTGTCTCAAAAAGGGTGGGCTGAAATGCTACGCCGCCGACGGGCTCAATCGCTATCACGCTATTCTAGGCGGCGGCCCATCTTACATAGTCCATCCCTCGAATCTGGCCCCGGCGCTGATCGCGTTCGGCGCAAGAGCAAGGGTTTTCGGTCAAAAGGGGGAACATGAAATAGAGTTGGAGCACTTCTTCGTGCTGCCTCAGACTGACGTGCTCCGCGAAAACTTACTTCAGCCAGAAGAGATAATCACGGAAATAATTGTGCCGGCCCCAAGCCCCGGCACAGACAGCAGCTATCTCGAGGCGCGCGAGAAGCAAAGCTTCGACTGGCCGTTGGTGAGCGTTGCTGCGGTTGTGGAAAGCGCCGCCGGTCGCGTGCTTCAGGCGCGAATCGTAATGGGTGCAGTCGCGCCCATTCCATGGCGCGTGCCGGACGCAGAAAAAGTCCTGGCTGGTGCGACTCTCGATTCTGTGGTTGCCGGACATGCCGCGGACGTTGCCTTAAATGGTGCGAAGCCACTGGCCGACAACGGATATAAGGTGCCAATTGCAAAGACGCTGGTGCGGCGCGCGATCCTCCAGGCTGGTAGCGTCCAGCAGAATGGTTAAGGCCTCCGGCGGGCTCAAATCCGGGCCCCGCGCTGACGCTATATGTAGAAATCCTGTGTTGCTAGGGCAATTTATGGTCCGCGAGAATCAGATATTCTGCATTATGTTGCGTACGAAGATGGGCTATTTTCGCTCGCTTGAGGGTGAACGCTTGATCGATGCCGACGATACTACTGCATGCTACAACTGCCTGCTGACGCAACGGCCACTCGGGCCTGATGGGATGCCGGCAGACCCGGCTTATTGTGGCAATGCTCGGGCCTGTTTCAGGCCCGAGCATCAAGGTTGAGTGCGCAAAGCTGAGGTGGACAGACTGCGGAAGTAGTCCCGCAGCTAGTCACTACTCAGTAAGCAGCGTTTGTCCCGCGGTCGGAATGCATATTTGCTGCATTTGATTCCTGGTTGGTCTCATTCGCGTTGAGGTTAGTGCGGGAATCGTTGTCTTGCATGCTATTGCGGCTCATGCGAAAACCTTCTGCACGCAAATCCCTTTCAGCGCGCTGGAAATGTCGCGTCGCTCCTGTCCTCTCGCCTTTGGACAAAGCGGTACTGCCAAGCCACTTCTGATGCTGCGCTTTGGAGACATTTACACCATCGGCGCGCGCAGCCACGATGTCACGCTCGACTTTGGTTTCGAGCCAACGTGCCCGTGTTTCCTCGTTTTGTGCCGAGGGGCCGCTCATTGATGAGTTTTGAGGCCCATTTGCGCCCTCGTTCGACATATAATCGCTAGACGCGCTTCCTCCAGGGGCTGCGCTTGCTGGCGCCTGGGTTCCTGGTTGACCCTCGGATGGTGCTTGGTGGGTCATATTCGCACCGCTGCCTGCAACTGCCGGCGCACCCGCGGCGGCCCCGCCGCCAGCCACGCCACCGGCGCCTCCGCCTGCTTGAGCAAAGACAGAAGGGGCGAATCCGCCGATGGCCACTGTCAAACCTGCCGCAGTTAGTATTTTGCTGATTTTCATCAAGAAGCACCTCTCTATTTGTTAATGACAAGTTGAAGAAACGCACTGTTAAGCGTCACAGAAGGTTCGTTGAATACGTCGTCAAGAACCATACCGGCGAACTGGCTTGCAACTATCGATGGTTGCTTCGCCCTGCTTCTTTCCAAAAGATGGTTTCTCACCTCGTCCTCCTATTTCGCACCTGCAAATAGGGGGTGTCGTGAAAAAGCTACTGGCGGTGGGGGAGATGCACAGTTTCCAAGGTGCGATTAAGATACCAAGGCGGGCAGGTGCGCGCGACGAGTACGCTGACGGGTTCCAGCCGCTTTCCAGCGGCTAGGCCCACAAAATAAGCTCCGTTACATCGGGCGCGTTAAGATAACTATGGCAGCTCTTGGGGCGGTACCACGAAGAGGGCGGGTAGCCTGAATCGTTTGTCAGGATCGAAGGCCCTGCTCAACGGATAATGAACGCAGCGCCGAAAGCCTCTTCGATTAACACGAGTTTGGCCGTGCCGCCGCATTCCCGCCGCTACTTATGGGCACTGCTGGGCATGCTGCTTTCCGCGACCCTTTTCGAAGGGTACGACATCACGATTTTCCATCTCTGCACGCCCGATATCGCTCGCACCTTTCAAATGGGCGATGCGGCGGTCGGTGCAATAGCGACGATTATCCGTTTCGGGGGAATCCTGTCGTTCTTTGTGGTGAGCCTGGCAGACTCTTTTGGGCGGAAGCGGGTGCTGGCGAACACCGTCCTATGTTACGGGTGCTTCACGTTGATGACCGCCTTGTCCACAGGCGTTTTAACGTTCACTGTTTTTCAGAGTGCCGCGCAGATTTTCCTCGCCGCGGAATTCGGTGTGGCGGTTATCATGATCGGCGAGGAATTCCCGGAGCACTGGCGAGCCCGCGCTATTTCGCTGTTGCTGATGGTAGCGTTTCTCGGCGTGGCTACAGCAGGGTTGCTCTATAGCCGGGTGGCGGATTCACGTTGGGGATGGCGGGGCATGTATTTCCTGGGCATTACGCCGCTATTGCTGATTGCCTGCTTGCGGCGGGGGATGCGAGAGACGGCGCGCTTCGCCGCAGTCGAGCAAGAGCGTAGACTGCATGGCCGTGCTCGGCAGGCGATATTCGAGCCTTTGTGGCGCTGCCTGGAACCGGCTGCCGGGCCGTGGGCAGGGCGGATGCTGCTGGTTTCGGCCATCTGCAATTGCATCGGATTGGCCGGTGGTCCGACCATCTCCTTCTTTAGTCTTTATGCCAAACGTGATCATCATTGGAGTTCTGGCGAGGTGGGAACGGCAGTCATCTGCGCCTACCTGCTTGGGACGGCGGGCACTCTATTGAGCGGCCAATTGTTGGATCGGATCGGTCGACGTGCAACCACTGCTGCCTTCTGCGTGATGACCGCGTTCGCAATGGCGATTCTTTTTCAAAGCAGCACTCGAAGCGCGATTCTGCTCTCGTTCATGGCGACGATGTTCGCTTATCAGGGCGCGCGTACCGCGACTTCGGCGCTTTCCTCCGAACTCTTTCCGACCGCCGCGCGTGCAACCGGGTTCAGCCTGACGGTGCAGGTAGTCGGCCAGCTTGGATGGACGCTGGCGCCGGTCTTCGCCGGCATCCTCTCAGGGCTGGTCGGCGGTTTGGGTAATGCAGTATCGCTATTCGCCGCCGGTCCGCTGATTGGTGCCGTTTTGGTTCTGGGTTACGTCCCCGAAACCCGCGGCAAGACGCTAGAGGAACTCTCGCCCGAAGCCCTCGCCTCTGAAACGAACTCATCGCTGAACCCAAGAGAGGCATGATCTGCAGAGAGACTGCCCAATTTTCAGAAGGTGCTCTTGTTATCAGCAGCCCTCGGCGACCTAGGGCGACACCTCCTCATGATTAGCTCGCGGCCGGGAAAAGGTCACGCATTTCAGGGATGACCCACAATGGCGGCTGGCCATTGGCTACCCGCTGGATATTCGCGTAGCCATTGCCGAAGCGTTTGCGATAGCTGTCGACTGTGGGTCCTGCGTTATGCGGCGTTAACGTGACATTCGGCAGTTTGAGCAAGGGGTTATTCGGATCGGCGGGTTCTTTTTCCTGGCAATCGAGTCCCGCGGCCATAATCCGATTTTCCTGGAGCGCCTTAATCAGCGCCACTTCATCGACCACTTCACCGCGGCAGGTGTTGATCAGAATTGCTTTCGGCTTCATGCGTGACAGTTGGTCGGCGCCTATCATGTGGCGGGTGCTGTCGTTCAGTGGCACGTGAAGGCTCACGATATCGGCGGTTTCGAGCAGTGTGTTGAGGGGGACATACTCGACGCCGAGCCTTTCTTCTTCCGCGCCGCTGCGGCGGAACAGGTCGTAATAGATAACGCGCGCGTCAAACGCTTTGATGCGCCGCGTGACCTGCTGGCCGATATTGCCGAGGCCAACGATGCCAACGGTCTTGCCCTCGATCTCATAAATGTTGACCGTACGGGGGATGCCGCGATGCCAACTGCCGGCGGCGACGTTTTGATGAAACGCGACCAGCTTGCGATACACCGCCAGCATCAGCATGATCGCGTGTTCTCCGACCGCTACGGAATTGGCGCCGCCGTTGGAGCAAATCGGGATACGGGCCTTGCGCGCGCCCTCAATATTGACCATGTCGTAGCCGGCGCTCAGCACCTGGACCAGCTTCAAACGTTTGGCCTCAAGATAAGCGTCGTCGGGCAGTAAGCGCAAAAAGCCGAGGAGATATTCGGCCTCGCGCATCGACGCAGCGATATCGCCGGCGCTCGCCCGGGGCGGCAACATCTCCATAGCGAAGCCCGCGGGCTTCATCCGTCGTGCCTGTTCAATTATGTCAGGCGGCATCTCGATACCTTGGGTAAATACGATCATCTCCTGTGCCACAGTCAACTCCGATGCTCGGCGTATTGAGCGCCGTCAACGGACGGCCAGCTACCTGCCGCCCGTAGTTGAGGGTGATTGGAGCGCGCTGGCGGCCATTTCAACTCTCACGGTCTCGCCCGCAGTTTCATGCAGCGTCAGGCTCATTGCAAATGCAAGCGAGGGCACCAATGCCACCAGGAACATTGCCGTACTTAGACCATAATGGTCGGCGACCGTGCCCAGTACCGGGGTCAGCATTCCGCCGACCGTCATAGATAATCCAAGCGTAACGCCGGCTGCGAGGCCAACCCGGTTAGGCAGATAATCCTGACCCATTACAACCACTACGCTGTTTGCGGCTGAGACGGCTACCCCGACCGGCACGAGCATTATCGCGGCCACGAAAATTCGTGAATTGAGGAACATTAGCAACAGAGGGACGGTCGCACCAAGCGACCCAGCAATAACGGTTTTGCGCCCATAGCGATCGGCCAGCCTGCCGCCGATAAGGGTGCCTATTGCAACGGATGTCGCCAAAGCGGTTAGAGCCATACCCCCACCCGCCTTGGTGCCGCCGAGGTTCGCCGTCCAGTAAAGCGGTAAGAAAGTGTTGAGGCCGAAGAAGGCGATTGAACGCAGCATAACCACGGTGGTGAGGCGGATGAAGTCGCCCCACCGTTCATCCCCCTCGACAATAGCGCGGCCACTGACTCGAAGTCTTACGGACGGCTCTATGGCGACCAGCCGATGCAGGTTAGACGTCACCACCAGCGCCATGATCAGAACCGGAATCGCCAGCACCACCGCGCCACGCGTACCCAACACCATTAGCGTGGGCGTAATCAGCAGCGGCCCCAAGGCGAAGCCCACCATCCCGCCGACTGTGAAAAGGCTCATGGTGGTTGCCTGGCGCGAACCGCTCAAGTATCTGACGCGGCGCGCCGCTTCAGGATGGAACGCTGATATGCCGAAGCCACTGACCGCGATCGACACAAAAATCAAGGCATAAGTAGGCGCCAGTCCCGAAACCGCTACTCCCAGACCGGCCAAACTCATTCCGACCGGAATCAGCCATGGGGAGGAACGGCGGTCCGCCAGCAGCCCGAACAACGGCTGAACGACCGACGATGAAAGGGTTTGCGCGAGCACCAGGCCCGCCGCTGCGGCATAGGTGAGATGGTATGCAGCGATGAAGAACGGCAGCATCGCGGGTACCACACCCTGATTGATATCGTCACACAAATGAGCCGCGGACAGGAGCGCGATCGATTTATAATCGACCTGTTCAGCCGGCTCAGGATCTGTGGTCGTAAAGGAATTCATTTTTGTTCGCGCCATGCCTAGCTTGCAGACTCGCTCCCGCGGCTGCTTGATGCTTCGCGGGGTGTGTACTTAATGGCAGAAAATTGCGCGCGACAACAAATACCGTTGCCAAATCGACTTATTCGATCCTTGGCGGCTCCACCTTTTTGTCGGCGCGCGACGTCCGCCAAGCGCACCTCCAAAACGGCGCTTTGCGCCGATCATCGGGCAGACTCGTTTCCCTCGACTTGCCCGTGGGCATCGCTCAGGGCTTCGGCTCCTCAGGCTGCCGATCCGTCGGCTCCACTTTGCGCTTCGTCTGATGAAGTGCTGATAGATCGACTTGATTGTGGTGTAAAAGTAAGTTATGAGCGCTGGCAGGCGCTCACACTTTCGCTTGCCGCAATTTGAATGGACGTGGCCCGATCGGATAGTTCTGGCAAGTGATGAATGCAGAGCCTGATCAGGCGGGTGGCTTCCCATTCGCCGTACCGCTGATTGTCGGCTGCGCCCTGTTCATGCAGACGCTTGATTCGACCGTAATCGCCGTCGCCTTACCGGCGATCGCGAAGTCGATGCATCAGGACCCGATCCGGCTGAACCTGGCGATTACCTCTTATTTGTTGAGTTTGGCCGTGTTTATTCCGATTAGCGGCTGGGTCGCAGACCGCTTTGGTGCGCGCGGCGTCTTCCGCGCGGCAATCATCATATTCACCGCGGGTTCGATATTATGCGCGCTGGCGAGCACGCTGTCCCAACTTGTGGCGGCGCGTGTGGTGCAAGGTTTCGGCGGCGCCATGATGGTTCCGGTAGGCCGCCTGCTGGTACTCAAAACTGTATCCAAGGCAGATCTCGTTGACGCGATGTCGTACTTGACGGTGCCCGCCGTATTCGGGCCGGTCGTTGGACCGCCCGTCGGCGGCTTTATTGTTACCTACGCCTCCTGGCGCTGGATCTTCCTGATGAACGTTCCAATTGGAATAATCGGAGTTGCGCTGGTAACCGTCTACATCAACGATATTCGTGAAGAGCTGGTTTTCCCGCTCGACCTGCAAGGGTTCCTGCTCACCAGTCTTGGACTTGCCGGCTTGATGTTCGGTATTGAAACCATCGGCCGCGGGATGGCGCCAGCCAGCGTAGTTATGAGTGCAATGGCGGCGGGAGGAATTTGCGTTGGATTGTATGTCGTACATTCGCGGCGCATTTCCAATCCGATCGTCGACCTCGGCCTGATGCGTATTCCGACGTTCGCCGCTGCCACCGTCAGCGGCTCGCTGGGACGTATGGGGATCGGCGCGCTGCCGTTCCTGCTGGCGATGCTATTGCAACTGGTGTTCGGCCTTACCCCGTTTGGTTCCGGAATGATCACTTTTGCGAGCGCGGCTGGCGCATTGATGATGAAACCCACCGCCGCTCCGATAATCCGGCGTTGGGGGTTTCGGAGAGTGCTGGTCGGCAACGGCATTATCAGTTCGGTTATACTGATGCTATACGCACTGTTCCGGCCCTCAACTCCCTACGTCGTTATCATTCTCACGCTGCTTATCGGCGGGTTTTTCCGCTCGTTGCAATTCACCAGCCTCGGCACGTTGACCTATGCCGACGTGCCGCTGCCGATGATGAGCAGTGCCAGCACACTCGCCAGTATGGTACAACAGCTATCGCTTAGCTTTGGCGTCAGCATCGCGGCGATGCTGTTACATCTGAGCCTTCGTCTGCGTGGGGCCCACACGCTCACGACGCGCGACTTTATGGCCGCTTTTATTGTAACGGGTGTGCTATCGCTCATCTCGGCGTTACTTTTTTTGCGGCTGTCATCGGACGCTGGTTGGGAACTGAGCGGACACGAACAGGCATCGGCGCGAGGGGTAGAAGTTGCGCCGGAAACGGTTGGCGACGCCGCGGCTGAAGCGGATTAGGTGTGCCTTCCCAAAGCTGACTTACTTTGACTACGCCACGGGCATCATGAGAATTCTCGAAATGATTTGTCGGTTAGTGTCGCCTACGAGGCAACTCTTGAATCGATTGGCGGAGACCGCTGCCGATGCTGAGACGCTCGCTGCGAATCTCGCTCGGCATACCGAGATGTGCAGCTACCCGACTATCAGAGCCGGCCTTGAGGAAGTGGCAGCATCGGAAATGGCGCAGGCCAACGCGATGCGTCAGCTGTTGCAGCAGAATGGCGCATGGCCGAAATTATCGAGGAGACCGTCGCACGAAGGTTCGAGCAACTGGGAGCGGTTACGGAATGATTTAGCGCTTCAGGTCAAAATCCTGCGCGCGTTGCACTCTCAGTTTTCGGAATGGAGCGGTATCGATCCGCAAATTGCCGAGCGGCTGCGCGAATCCGCCGCCGAAGAAGACCGCAACATTGGGCAACTTCGCGATCTGACGCTCAAGTGCGATCCGCAAGCACTCGATTGAAGAAATCGCTCAGCGGAAAGCGATCAGCAAGTAGCCCAGGCTGATCGCTCAGTGCTGAAAGCGGTTGCTATTTAATCGCCAGCGCGTTTGGTGGCGAACCGATCCCGCCGGGGATATTCAAAGGCGCCGAGGTAAAGAAGAATTCGTAGCGATTATCGTTGGCGCAATCTTCGGCCAGCTCCTCGAGATTCCACATTTCACCGATCGGCATGCCGAAGAACGATAGCATGTGAAAATGGAGCAGGTCGTTGGCTTCCATAAAATCGCTGACATTGGGTGGCGGGATCGCCTCAAGTCCAGGTGAATCCGAAGCCACCGCGGCGAAGTGCTGCTCCCAGAGCCATTTCGCGGTGCGTTGCGAACCCTCGATGCCGGGAGATTTGGTCTCGCGTGCGAGTTCCGACTTTTGCTCCTGGCTCATCGCCCGATAAGCCTTGGTCCATCCAACTCGCACGAGCAAAACATCGCCCGGCCACATTTTGGTGCCCTGTGCTTCGAGTGTCGCCAGAAGGTCCTCCAGCGGGACAACGTCATTGGTCGCGCAGTCGAGCTGTTTCCCCTGCCGTTCGTAGTAACGGGCGACATCGGCAAGAATTCCGCGGCCAGCGATACCGCGGCGCGCCAGATTGTCGATGCCGAGCTTGGAGCCGCCGTAGCCGGTGATGTCGCTGTCGGCGATGCCGTTATAAGCACCCAGCCGCGGATGCTTTACATGTGATAGTGCGTCCCATTGCGACGATGCCTGCGGATAGAAATTGTCGAGATAGTCGTCGAGGATGTAGCTCGCGAACTGCTTGATCACGTGGCGGTGCTTGCCGCGCGTAAAAAGCGGTGGATCCGGAATATCAATCGGCAGATTGAGGGCGAATATGCGTCCGCTGCGTACGAAATCGGCAGCCTGTACGACCCTTTCTGGGGTTAGCAGGTTAATAGTTCCTACTTGATCCTCATCGCCGAAGACCCCCCACGCTGCTCCCGCGGGAGCGCCTTCGCGGATCGGCAATTGGTCGTAAGAAGGAACGCCAGCAGGGATCGGCCGCGGTTCGGCCGGAGTTGCGCTTTCCCCTTTCATCGGCCGGCGCAACCTTTGTGGCGCAGCCTTCGTCCTGGCGCTCGCCCTAGCAGTCCTGCTGGGAACTGCCTTTTTCACCGCTTTGGCCTTCGCCTTCGGCATAACCTTCGGCTTGGGCTTGGGTTTCGCAACGGTCCTGCCCCGTGCTGCACTCTTTGGGGATCGCGTCTTAGTAATTGTTTTGGCCATCGATTACCCCCTCATGCGATTTCGGCATCCGCGCAACCATGCTTCTTGTAAATACTATCGCGACCTTCCAGACAAGAGCCAACGCAACGGGATTCACACTAGTACACCGTGCCGATGGCCGAAACAAAAGACCGCGATGCGGAAAGCCTATGCGGGCCCTTTCGTCCCCAGCCGCAAAAGTGGCGATCAATTGGCCATCCGCCGATGTCCGCCATAGTGCAAGCTGGCCTGAGCCGTGTGCCGCTTCACTTGTTCCGACAATATCGCATTGGTAGGATACATCCGCTTCCTTGTCCCCGCTTTCGGGGGCTTGAATCCGAAAGGAGGTGAGAGCGCGTTGCGGCGTTACGAGACTATTTTTATCCTTCGTCCTGACCTGGGCGAATCCGTACAAAAAGAGGCGATCAAGCGGTTTGAGGGTATCGTCCGCGCGAGTGCAGGCGAGATTATCGACACCGATGAATGGGGCTTTCGCGAGCTTGCCTACCACATTAAAGGCGAGCGCCGCGGCTTCTACGTCCGTTTAGACTACGGCGGCAACGGCGCGACGATGAATGAAATCGAGCGCAATTTGAAGCTGTCGGATATTGTTTTACGCTATCTTTCGGTTCTGGTCGATAGAGACGTCGAACCGGCAACTGTTCGCGCTGAACTCGAAGCCCATCGGCGGCGAAGCGCCGAAGCTCGTGCAGCAGCAGACGCCGCTCGCGCTGCCGCCGAGGCAGCCCGCGGGGCGGCGGCTGCGTCGGCTCTCGATGCCTCGCAGCGGCCGATAGCCGAAGAGGCATCGCCTGAGTCGAGTGAGCAGGCAGACACTACCAGTTTGAACGGAGAGGACGACGAGCAAACATAATGCTGCTGATCGATATAGCGGAATTCCGTAAGGGTGTGCTGACCGCCGTGTTGAGCCTTGGCGCAATTCGGACGCCCAGGGCCGTTCTGCCCCCGGCGTTTGGTAATTATACCTGCGGACAACCTCACCCAACTGCGCACTTTGGCAAGCGCAGCATCGAACAACCCTGTGGCGGTTGGCGTGCCATAGACGTGCTCGTGGTAAGAACAAAGGACAATGGCGGAGCAAGATAGAAACGAATCTGTTGCACCCGCGCACGAGATTTCCGACCAGCCTCGCGGGCAACGTGGTCGCGGTGAGGGCGAAGGCCGACCCAGCGGACGCCGGCGGCCTGGAGGACGACGTAAGGTTTGCCGCTTCTGTGCTGACAAATCGCTTACGGTCGATTACAAGGACGTACGGACGCTGGGGAGCTTTGTTACTGAGGGCGGAAAGATCGTACCCAGCCGAACTTCCGGGAACTGCGCCAAACATCAAAGACAGCTGGCGGTAGCCATCAAGCGCGCTCGTATCTTGGCCTTGTTGCCGTTCTCGACTTTGGGACTCTGACGCCTGCGACTCAGGATCTCGTGAGCTTCAAAGATATTGCAGGCGTGGCCCGAGCGGCTTTCGCCTCGGCCCTGATGTTTTTAGCCGGAGCGGTGATACCGCTTGTGGGCGGTGTCATCATGGTGCTCGCACCGGCCCCGCTACTCGGTTATGCGGTAGGGTTTCCACATGCTCTGAGGAGGATCGGCGTTGCAGTCGCCTTTAGTGCGGTTTTGGTAGCGGCGGGTGGGGGAATGGCCGCGGCGACGGCCTACCTCGTGAGTTTCGGCCTGGCCGCAGGGGTCATGTGCTACATGCTGGAGCGGCGGCAGCCCTTCGAAAAAATTGTGCTGGGTGCTACCACGGCGGCCATTCTGGTTGGAACCGTGGTGGCAGTGGTGTCCGCAGGTTCGCCAGCCGCGTTGGCTCAGGACGTTCATAATCAACTAGTCGCGGGCATGATGCACGGCGAGGACCTCTACAAAAAACTGGGAGTTGACGCAGCGATTGCGGCGGACTCTCAGGTCTACATCGTAGATACCGTAATGCGGCTCATTCCGGCGCTGGTGGCTTTACTGGGCGCGCTTGCGGTGTTGCTGAATCTCGCGATTTTTTGGCGATTGGGCGGCAAGCAGCAGAGGGTCGGCTATACGCTATTTGGTGATTTGGCGCGTTGGTCCGCGCCGGAATGGCTGATCTGGCCGTTGCTGGTCAGCGGGTTTGGTTGGTTCATACCCCTGCCGCCACTTGCGACTGTCGCACTCGATTGTTTTGTGTGCCTATTGGGGGTTTATTTCTGTCAAGGGCTCGCGATTATGACCTTTTATTTCAAGCAATTGGGAATGCCCCCGATTGCACGTGGATTAATCTACTTCGTCACTCTGGCGCAGCCAGTCTTGACGGCGCTAGTAGGTGCTGCCGGCGTGTTCGACCTTTGGGTCGATTTCCGCCGTTTGAAACGACCCAATGCGGCGGCACGTAACCTGGGCAATTTCTTGTAAAATTAGGCTCTGTGAGGCGGCTATGAACGTCCAAGTAATCCTGAATGAGGACCTGCCCAACCTGGGCCGGCCTGGAGACGTGGTTAGGGTACGCGCCGGGTACGCGCGCAACTACTTGCTGCCACGCAAACTGGCGGTAGAAGCAAATTCACGTAATCTGCGCGCTTTTGAGCACCAGAGACGGCTGGCGATGGTTAAGCGTGAAACGCTGCGCGCGCAAGCGATGACCGAGAAGGAGAAAATCGAGAGCTTGCACCTAACGCTGGCGGCCCGTGCCGGTGAAGAGGGTAAGTTGTTTGGCTCGGTTACTAACCTCGATCTCGAACGGGCTCTGCACGAACGCGGCTTCGCCGTCGATCGACGCCGGATTTTGTTAGCAGAACCAATCAAACAACTGGGCGATTATAGCGTCACGGTCAGACTCCAGCCGGAAGTAGATGCGAACCTAAAATTCAGCGTCGCCGCCGCCACGGCTTGAACTGCGGTTGGAAAAATGATGAAGCTCTATGACTTCCTGCCTTGCCCGTTCGGCCAGAAGGTGCGGATTGTGCTGGCCGAGAAGGGCCTCTCATACGAACTTGTCCAGATAGACCTGACCCAGGGCGAGCAGCGACGTCCGGAGTTTCGACGTCTCAATCCGTTCGGACGCGTCCCGGTACTCGTGGACGAAGACATCACGGTCTACGATTCGACAATAATTGCCGAATACCTGGAGGACGAATATCCGGAGCCACCGCTATTACCTGCGATCGGTTCAAGCGCACTGCGCGCTCAGGCGAGAACATGGGAGGATATTGCAGACACCTCCTTTACTGTGCAAGTCGGCCAGCTCATGACGGAAATGGGTAAAGCGGAGTCCGACCGTGATTCCAATAGGATCCAGCGGCTTCAGCAGTGGATTGAGCAGATGCTCAGTTTTTTAAACCATCAGTTGCAGGCGCAGGACTTCCTTGCTTCGCAGTTTTCTGTCGCCGATATTGGTTTCGTTCCGCGCCTGCTGGTGTTGAAGGAATTGGGAGTTGATCCTGTCGCCAATCGCGGGAACATCGACGGCTGGTTCAAGCGCCTACTCGAGCGTCCTAGCATCCAGAATCTACAGGGTGTGACGCTCGAGCCAGTCGCCGGGATTTAGTCCCCGATTGGAGAGGGTTCGCTGGCATCGGTAGCGAACAAGAATGCGCCGGCAGTGTCGGACACCGTCGGCGCCTTTGTTTTAGACCTTCAGGTTGCCCGTGAAGAGTGTCCCCCTCGAGGAGCTAATGCGACTCTGAGTTTTATCGTAATTCGGTCGCATCGGTCAGTTCATCCTCGTCGATACGCGGGCCTATCCCGGTCAGCCTGAAAACCAGCTTGGCTGAAAACAATTTGTTGCCAAGACGGCCCTTGGGCTTCAACATTCCGCCATGGCGACGGCATCGAGGACAGGCCATCGTACCACTCAGTAAGCTGGCGTTGGCCGGGGTGACCCTAAGATCGAAGGTATGGCCACAACCAGGGTTCTGGCAAGCCGTGCGATAAACAACGCCGCCTTCGGACTTGTTTTTCTGGATTTCATGATTGACGGATTCAGTTTGCATCTGTTACCTCCCTCCCTGCGCGGAAAGGGTCTGAATTATTCGGCCGCCGCTCGTGCAGCTTTTATATAGACGTAAATCCAGGGCGAATATTTCGCAAGCAATGACTGTGCCTTTTGCCGCGAGCTTCGTAAACCATGGACAAATGCCTGAAATATAAGAGAAAGCTGCTCGCGCGCCGGTTGGACACTAATCTGTTTTCTGGTGGCGCGTCAGTGCGGTTTTAGTAATTTGCGACAATTCGAGACCTTAATGAGGCGATTCAACACGCGGCTAATCACATCTAAATGCCTGTCCGCCCCTTGAAACCAAGTTGTTGGCGGAATCTTCTCAGCGGATTTTCGTATATGTTTGATACATGGCCCCTTCGGATACTCTTGAATGGTGATTTTCGGTTATATGCTTGACATGCGGTCAGTCGGCTGCACGATAAAAATTGATGAGAACCTTGGCACTAATCATGGCCGGTGGTCAGGGTACGCGGCTGTTTCCTCTTACTCGCGATCGGGCCAAGCCGGCTGTTCCATTCGGCGGCAAATATCGAATCGTTGACTTTGTCCTGTCAAATTTTGTCAATTCGCAAATCTATTCGATTTACGTTTTGGTCCAATGGCGGTCGCAATCGCTGATCGAGCATCTCAAAGACGGGTGGCAAATGGGGCGAATTATCCGCGACCATTTCATTATCCCGGTACCGGCGCAGATGCGCTTGGGCGAGAGCTGGTATCAGGGGACCGCTGATGCCATCTTCCAGAATCTGAATCTGATCGACGATTTTGCCCCAGACCTGGTGGCGGTGTTTGGCGCCGATCACATCTACCGGATGGATATTCGGCAGATGATTGAATTTCATCTGGAGCATAAGGCATCCGTTTCCGTTGCGACATTGCCGGTATCGCTCGAGGAAGCGAATCAGTTCGGTGTGCTTGACGTAGACTCAGGAATGCGGGTGTTCAACTTTGACGAGAAGCCAGCGAATCCCCGTGCGATGCCCGGCGCGCCCGGTAAGTGCTTGGCTTCGATGGGAAATTATCTGTTCGATCCGCACGTTCTGCGCAATGCGTTAATTGAAGATGGTGCCGATCATAGCAGTCATCACGATTTCGGACGGAACCTGATCCCAGCCCTAATCCCGCGGGTACCGGTTTATGCCTATAATTTCATGACTAATCATATCCGCGGCGATTCGGAGGAGAACTTAAGCTATTGGCGCGACGTCGGCACCCTTGAAGCTTATTATGAAGCCAATATGGATTTGCGCGATGCGCGTCCGCGCCTCAATCTGTACAACCAGCTCTGGCCCTTGCGCACGGCCTACTTCGATCAGCCGCCGGCGAAATTCGTGTTCAACGAAGATTCCCGGCGAGGTCAGGCGCTCCATTCAATCGTTTCCGAAGGAAGCATCGTATCCGGCGGTAGCCTGCGAAATTCGATTGTGGGACGTTCAGTCTTTATTCATTCATACAGCCAGGTTGACGACTCGGTCATCATGGACCATTGCCATATCGGGCGTTATGCCAAGGTGCGGAGGGCAATCATCGACAAAAATGTACATGTCGCCGAAGGTGACGAGATTGGCTACGACCGCGACCGCGACCGCAAGCGGTTCTTTGTCACTGAATCGGGGATCGTAGTTATTCCCAAAGTTGCCCGTCCGGTGTCGAATTAATTCGCAAATTGCTTTCAGAATCAGAAACACAATCTGCAGGCCGGGGGCTTACAACCCTCGCGCGCCCACGCTCGGCTAATAACCAATTGCATCGGGCAGCGGTACTGCGGCGTCATCAACACCAGACATCAAAGACCGAAGTCACGCTCAACCTCACGGGGAAATTGATATTTTACGCGATGGTGGTGGCGCTGCACGTGCTCAGCCTGCTTCCGGATTTCGTACTATACCAACTTGGCATCGCCGGTGGTTGGCTGGGTTACCTGCTCGATAGTCGCCACATTCGGATTGGTCTGCGCAACCTGGCGCTAGCTTTTCCCGATAAGCGCGCAAAAGAACGCAAACGGATTCTCCGCGCCTCCTACCTTAATCTGGGCCTCAGCGCCGCCGAGTACATCCGGCTTGGCGGCTTCTTTTATCGGCGCCTAAGATGGCGCGTCAAATATAGCCGGTTCGAATATTGGGCCAAGATGAACCGCCGTTACCCCGGTAAAGGTGCAGTAATCCTGACGGCCCATTTTGGCAATTTCGAATTACTGCCGGCGGCGCATGCGCTTCACGGCTATCCGATAACCCTGGTCCATCATACTCAACGTTTCCTGGCCGGCGACGCATTGATGACCTACGTGCGTGAGCGTGCCGGCATCAAGGTGATTAGAAAGCACGCAGCCGCGCGCGCCGTGTTGAAGTCGTTGAACCAAGGCGAACTGGTCGGAATCCCGTTCGATCAAAACGCAAAGCGCAGCGAGGCGGTGTTCGTGCCCTTCTTCGGTGAACCCGCGGCCACGTCCGGTGGCCTCGCCCGGCTGGTCGCAATCGCAGAGGTGCCGGTCGTGCCGGTTTTTCTGCTGCGCGAGCGGAACCGGCGCCGACATCGGATCGAGATTCTCGATGAGATTCCGATTCAACGCACTGACGATTCTCGCGCCGACATCGAAGAAAATACGCGCCGCTTTACGCGTGCAATCGAGGACTTCGTCCGGCGCCATCCGACGCAGTTTCTCTGGACCCATCGCCGCTATCGCACTCGTCCGCGCAGCATGCCACCGGTTTACGATTGAGGAACCGGGGCGTGCAGTCCTAAGCTTCCGGTCGGCTTCCTGCCTGCCCGTCTTCCGTATTGATGCGGGACGGGTGAGGTGAGGGTGATTGGCGGAAGAGGGTCAGGGCGAGCGTGCTGTTGCTCGTTGGGCTCTAGCCATAGCGGCAGCACGATCAGCATGATTACTGATATCGTCCAGGCCGCAGGCGCCGCAATCAGAGGAACCGATCCGGGACCCGCCAGCCATCGCGGAATTGCACCGCCGACCGCCGGCCTCCAGGTTTTCGCGCCCAGCACGAATCCGGCGTGCAAGCCAATCGAACAGTAAGCCCGGCGGGTGAGAACAAATGCCTCGCCCAGCACCAGACCGAGCAGAAATAGCCCGAGGAGCGACGGGCCGACTTCCGGATGGATTACTCGCTCAGCATAGGCGGCCAGGTTCTCTGCTCCTGCCATCGGCTCGAACCTCGCAAGGTAAAAGCGCGCAGGCGATCGGATCACATGCACGAGGGCGAAGATTGCCGAGCTGGCGAGTAGAGCCCCGGACGAGCCGAGTTCGCCCTCTATGCCGGTCAGCAGAAATGCACGGAAGAAGCCTTCTTCAATCAGCGCAATCACCACGGCCGCGGGCAAATAGCGCAGCGCTGATGCCGCAATCATTGAGCCGCGAAGATTTCCCCCGGCAATCGAGGTAAGCGCGAAAAGAACCGCCATCGCCCCGGTCGCGAGCGCCAAGCCTCTGAAGGCCTGCCAGAAGCCGACCCGCGCACTGCTGAACCCCTGACGTAGAAAATCGGCCAGCTTCAGCCGCCGCGCGAACAAGAGCAACGCGGCCAACAAGGTCAACATAACCGTGCGGTCAAAAATGCGCGGAAAGGGAAAGCGGAGGCCGGCCGCCGCCAACGCCATCGCTGCAACCGGCGCAATTATCACCGCCGCCGCCAACGCTAATCCCAACGCCGCGATTAACGTCAGTGAGAAGAAACCGGGATTGGTATGACCTCGGGAAGGGCCATTGCGTTCTTCGCCACAGCCCTGAGCGGAGCCGGAGGGGGCGAATGGATGGGGGAAGGTGCGTGTGGCCGCGCGCATCTGCAAAGTGGAGTCAGGATGGGGGTTCCGCTTCGGCATTCGCCGATACCGGCATCGTCAGCGTCCACTGCGCATCGGGTCGCGCGCCGGCTCGACCACAACTTCCACTGGGCACATATGGCGCGGCGAGTTCACCACACCCATCACGGCCGCGGCGATATCCGCCGGCTGCAGCATTGCGGTGCGCTCCAGGCGCTTGTTCTGCGGGATGAACGACGTATCAGTTAAACCTGGCAGAATGACCGACGTGCGCACCCGATAGTGGCGGAATTCGGCGGCACACGACTGCGTGAAAGCTACCAGCCCAGCCTTGGTCGCAGCGTAAATGCTCTCGCCCGATGGAGCATTGCGGGCGGAACTGGACGCGATATTGATGATAATCCCGCCCTCTGGCTGCTGCGCCATTTGCGCTGCTGCCATGCGCGCGAGTGCAATCGGGGCGCGCAGATTCACCGACACCATTCTGTCCTGGTCCTCCTCGCTGATCTTAACCAACGTCGTGCGTGGTGGTGCGAAGCCGGCATTGTTGATCAACACGTCGAGTCGGCCGAAATGGTCTATCAGCGCAGTGAAGAGATTTTCGGGCGCTTCAGGCTGAGCAAGATCGATCAGCACAATCAGCGAGAGCCTGGGTTCCAGACCTGAAATCGTGCGGGTCTCCGCCAGTTGCTCGGACGTCCGTGCGGCCAGGCACAGGGCATACCCCGCGTGCGCCAGCGCAAGCGCCACCGCCCGGCCGATTCCTCGGCCCGCCCCGGTAATGAGGGCGACGGGCAATTGAGACTGTTGTTCCGCCACGAATTATTAACAGCACCGCAAAGTCGCTTGCGGACGAGCCATCCGTCATCCGTTATCATAACCAGAGAGGGAGAGCTGCGGGAACAAGCTCGGTTGATTCCTGGAACTTCAGCGGAGACAATCAGGTACTAATGAATCCGCAAGTTTTTCGCGAATATGATATCCGGGGCATCGTGCAGGATGATTTCGACGACGAGTTCGTCGTTAACTTGGGGCGCGCTTATGCCACGATTCTGATTGAAGCAGGGAAGCACAACATCACGCTCGGCCGTGATTGCCGTCTCTCCTCCGACATGCTGCGCGAACGACTGCTTGAAGGATTGCTGCCGGCCGGGATCAATGTGACCGATGTTGGCGTGGTGCCGACGCCGCTGCTCTATTTCTCGGTGCTGCACTGGCAGATGGATGGCGGTGCGATGATAACCGGCAGTCATAATGCGGCGGAGTACAACGGGTTCAAACTTGGCGTCGGACCGACGACGATTTTCGGCGAGGAGATTCAGCGCGTGCGCGGGATAATCGAGGCACGCGCGTTCAAAGCCACCGGCGCCAAAGGCTTGCTCATCAATCGGCCGGTGCTGCCCGACTACCGGGAATATATCAAGCGCAACATCAAGCTCACGCCTGGAATGAAGGTCGCCGTAGACGGCGGCAACGGCTGTGGCGGCGTGGTCGCGGCGCCGCTGATGCGCGAGATGGGGCTGGAAACCGTCGAACTTTATATCGAGATGGACGGCCGTTTCCCCAACCATCATCCCGATCCCACGGTTGAAGAAAACATGCGCGACCTGCAGGCAGCCGTAAAAAAGAGCGGTGCCCTGGTTGGGATCGCTTACGACGGCGACGCCGACCGTATCGGCGCGGTGGACGAAAATCAGCGAATTGTATGGGGCGATGAGCTGATGGTGGTATTTTCGCGCTCGATTCTGAAGGAACGGCCGGGCGCGGCGATCATTGGCGACGTGAAATGCTCGCGGCGGCTCTACGACGATATCGCCCAACATGGCGGCCGGCCAATCATGTGGAAGACCGGCCATTCGCTGATCAAGAGCAAACTCAAGCAGGAAAATGCGGCGCTGGCCGGCGAGATGAGCGGCCATATGTTTTTCAACGACCGCTACTACGGCTTCGATGACGCGATTTACGCGTCGATGCGGCTGCTCGAAATTCTCGGCCGCGAAGGCCGCGGGCTTGCCGCGCTCCTCTCAGATCTCCCCAAGACGTCGTTTACGCCCGAGATCCGGCTGGACTGTCCGGACGATCGTAAGTTCGAGGTGGTGCGCAAAGCCGCCGACTATTTTCGCCGCAATTACGAAACCGTCGATATCGATGGTGCACGGGTGACCTTCCCCGGCGGATGGGGCCTCGTCCGCGCATCGAATACCCAACCGGCGTTGGTGATGCGCTTCGAGGCACGCGACGAGCAGACACTTACCGAAATCCGCTCGATCTTCGAACGTAAGCTAAAGGAACTGGGCGCCGTCATTTGAGGCCCCGCCATTGGATACCAGAATCTGCCAGGAGTTGGGCTGCTCTGCCCCTCGTCCGGTCCTTTGCGAGAGCGGGAAGGGCAGGGTGCGCGTCCCTCCTTGAGTAGGACAGCCATATTGATAGACGCAGTGGCCGCGCACTGAACTCCTCCCCCTTAACCCAGGGGGAGGTTGGGTGGGGGTTTATCTGGTTGGCCGTTTTCTCTACAGACCTTAAGGGTGGCAGTTCTACTTTCGATTCCGCAGCAGTATTGATAATAGCTGGTGGACGCGGCACCCGCTTCTGGCCCGAGAGCCGCATCAACCGCCCGAAACCGCTCTTCTCGATTGACGGCAAAACATCACTCCTGGCCGCTACGGTCGCCCGCATGGAGCCGCTCATCGCTCGCGATCGCGTTTTCGTCTTGGCATCGGCCGACCAGGCGCCGCTTTTTCGCCCGGTGCTCAAAAAGCTCATCCCGCCGCGAAACCTGATCGTCGAACCCGAAGGACGCGGCACCGCAGTGGCTATCGCTTACGGCACGGGGGTGATTGCAAAACGGCTGAGCGATGAGGCCGTCGTCGGCGTGATGCCTGCGGATCATTACGTGACCCCAGCCGCGGCCTTTCAGCGAACCTTAGGCGACGCGATGCGACTCGCCGCCATCAATCCGGCGATCGTGGTCATCGGCATCAAACCAACAAGGCCGGAAACCGGCTACGGTTACCTGAAAGTCGGCTGCGCCGTGAGTCTTCCGCTCACGCGCCGCTCCAAACCCCTCGCCCGGTTTTTTGCGGGAGAGGGTAAGGGTGAGGGTTCTGCTCGGGACGGCTCGGATGGGAAGGCGGGCGCTGCGTTCAAGCTGGATCGCTTTGTTGAGAAGCCAGCCGCCGCCGCTGCGCGCAACATGATGCGATCGGGCAAGTATCTGTGGAATGCAGGTATGTTTGTGATGAGCACCGCGACGCTTGCTGCTGAACTCGCCCGGCATGCACCGCCCTTAGCCGAGGCCATGCACTCGTTCGCTTCCATGAAGTCGGCGCAACTGGAGCACAGTTATCACGCGCTCGATTTTGATTCGTTCGATCGGGTGGTCGCCGAGAAAAGCCGCAGCGTGCTTGGGGTGCGCGCGCGTTTCACATGGCACGATGTAGGTAGCTGGGAAGGGCTGTGGGAGGCGCTGCGGGGCCGCGGCCGCAACGTGCTGATGGGCAACGTTCTCGACCTCGGGTCTGACGGAGTCCTCGCCCGCAGCCGCGACCATCTGATGGTGCTGCTCGGCGCGAAGGATATCGTCGCGATTGAAACCGCCGACGTCATCCTGATTGCCAACCGCACGCAGTCCCAGGACGTCCGCAAGGTAATCGACGAACTAAAACGCCGCGGCTCAGATCGCTATCTGTGATCTGGACCAGAGCAGACGCCACCCTACGTAGCGGCGAGTTGCTCCGATCATATTCCCGGACCAGCTCAGCGGAGTGAAAGACCTTGTAGCAGAACCCGCCGCTGGGGCTTTGGCGAGACTGTCGATTTTCGCGAAGCCATAGGTAATTGGGGATAATCGGTTGTCACGCAATGTCATCCTGAGCAAGCGAGTGGCCGCTGGGCACGAGCGCAGTGAAGCATCTACGCGGAGCGATTTCTGATGCTGGGTGGTCAGACGACCAATCGCTTCGTGTAGATCCTTTGCTCCGGCAACTGCGCTCAGGATGACACTGAAGTGGGTCCTCCACATACCGAAGGGCGATGGCTCCCGCTTCATTGCGGCCTTGGCCAGTGCTCTTTGAAGCGCAAACGATTTCACCTCCGACCAGCGTCACAACGCTCTCCGCACCGCGGTGCGCGTGATCGGCCCCGTAAAGATGTCCTGCAACAGCTCGGCGAGATCGGCAAGTTTGCTTGGAGCAATCGTGTCTTCACCTTGTCCTGAAACTCGGCATGCGCGGAACCGCGCGTGTACGCCTCGACGGCCTGTTCGACGGTGAATGCCGCAGAAGGCCGGGAAGGATCGCGGCGAACATGATACTTAGATATGGATCGAATGGGCCCTCCGAACCGCTCACCGCATACCGGAGCTGGCTTCCATGAGCGAGCGGGCGAATCGAAGATAACGTGCGTAATGCCGTGCGACTTACCATCAGGAGGCATTCCAGATTGCACAACGCGGTCAAGCAGCTAAGTACTTCTGAAAAGGTTAATATTGCGCTCGCGATGACGTGGGCAGCGGGCTTCATCGATCTCGTCGGCTACATCTCACTATACGGTCTTTACACCTCGCATATGACCGGAAACACGGTCGCGATGGCACGTCACATAGCGGAAATGCAATGGACCGGCGTAGTGCGACGCGGATGGCCCATTCTGGCATTTATTTTCGGCCTGATGCTCGGCGCATTTATCTACGAAGCTGAGAGGCGGCGCAAGATCCAAGTTCCTTTTGCGCCAGCCATCGGGCTTGAGGCGCTGTTGCTTGCCATCTTCATTGGAGCCGGATTAGGGAGCGGTTACAAACGCGGATATTCCGCCGCAACCGGCTGGTAAGTTTTTCGTTATGGTGGCGCTTCTCGCGATTCCGATGGGCATACAGAATGTGGTTATTAGAAAGGTTAGCGGAATCAACGTGTATACGACTTTCGTGACGGGTTCGTTGGTGAAATTCGCCGAAAATCTGTCGCTATACCTGTTCTGGCTGCGTGATCGGACGCGTCGCCGGTTTCGCCGCCGGATCTTGAAAGTGCTTAGGATTTCGCCCCGAACGCTCCCCTTCCAGCGCACCGCACTGACACTGGGCTTATGGACGGCTTATCTGGCGCGGCGCGGTTTGTGGCGGCTTTTCGATCCAGCGGTGGGCGCTGCTCGCAATGGTTGCTCCGTTTTCATTGCTATCGGCGATCGCTCTGTACGGCGCCTTTCGTCCATTCCTTCCACTCTCCAGCGATGAGTGGTGAACGCTCTGTCACCAAGGTCCTTTTCGGTCTTCGGATCAAGCCATTATTTGCAACCGGCAAAATTGTAGTGGTGGTCTTGCATCTAATCCGTCCGTCCTTCGGATGTTCAGATGATGTAGCGTTCGGCGTCGGAGTGTTTGAATTCGAGTCCGATGCCTGGCCGCGAGAGGTCAGGGTGCAGGTGGCCAGCGACCGGGGTCAGTACGCCGTCGAACAGCATATGTTCGATGCGCACGTGATCGTGGAAGTATTCGATGTGGCACACCGGGCGCGAAGCGCAACATGGATGAACGTGCATCGAAGGCCCGCAATGAGCAGAGAGTGGCAACGAATGCGCCTCACAAAGGGCCGCCACCTGAAGAAAGCCGGTGATACCAGCGCAGCGAGTGGCGTCGGCTTGCAAGACATCGACTGCTCCGGCCGCCAACATTCGCTCGAAGTATGGCAAGTCGTAACCATATTCTCCCGCCGCTACCTGCATTCCGGCCGGAACACGATCGCGCAGCAACCGTAGTCCATCGAGGTCGTCCGACGAAACCGGCTCTTCAAACCACGAGACTCCGAGATCACGAAATCGCCCGGCAAGCTCCAGCGCCTGCTTTCGGGTATAAGCGCCATTGCCGTTGACGAACAATTCGACCTGCTGTCCAATCGCGTAGCGAGCGGCAGCTACCCTGTCGGGATCCTTGTGCGGCTCGCGGCCGACTTTCATCTTTACCCGCGAAATTCCCTGCTCTGCCCATCCTGACAATTGTTTTTGCAGACGGTCCTCGTCGTACGAAGTGAAGCCGCCGCTGCCATACACGGCGACGCTGTCGCGAGTTGCGCCAAGCAGCGTCACTAGTGGCAAACCCAGGATGCGGGCTTTGAGATCCCAAAGAGCGTTGTCGACGGCGGCAATAGCCATCGAAGAAATGCCCGGACGTCCCATATTGCGGATTGCCCGAACCATCGCCAGCCAATTCACCGAAATGGCCATCGCGTCCTTGCCGTCAACCACCTCGGCCAGCATATTGTTGATCAGCCGGGCGGTGGCGCCGTCGGCATACGTGAAGCCGATACCGGTTTGGTCGGCGCCAGGCGCCTCAACTAATACCAGCGTGGTGGCATTCCACTCTATTGTACCGTCGGATTCGGGAAAATCGGTCGGTATCAGGTAGGCTGAAGCACGAAGTCGGCCAATCTGAATCTCCGGCTGACGCGAAAGCGCTTTCATAGTAAATTTATCTCCAGGATATGAAGTAGTGGCTGGGCAAGACTTAAGTTGCCGATCAAAATCCAAGTCGCCGAAGTAGCTACTCGCCGCGCGTGGCTTTCAGCCGCTTTTGATGGTGCGACAGATTGAATGCGCTATTTATCAGAGCTATGTGGGTGAGCGCTTGTGGGAAATTCCCCAACATCCTGCCTTTATTGTTGTCGTATTCCTCCGAGAGCAGCCCCACGTCGTTACACAGGCCCAGCAGTTGGTCAAAAGTTTTTTGGGCGTCTGCTGCACGGTTGATTGCCATCAGACAGTTGACCAGCCAAAACGAGCACGCCAAGAATTTCCCCTCATTGCCATCGCCCTTCCCTTGGCGGTAGCGCTTGACGAGACCATTTTCGGTCAGGTCACGTTGAATCGCCTCGACCGTGCCGACAATCCGCGGGTCTTTGGCGGGCAGGAAACCGACCAGAGGTAGGCGCAATAACACCGCGTCTAGCTCATGGGCGCCGTAATACTGTACGAAAGTATTGCGTCTTTTATCGAAACCATGTTCACACACGTTTGCATGAATTGAGTCGCGCACACTCTGCCATTTTTCGAGAGGCCCCTTAAGACCGCGTTTTTTGATCAGCTTGATCGCCCGATCGAATGCAACCCACGCCGCCACCTTAGACTCGGTGAAATGCTGGGGGCCATTCCTCATCTCCCAGAACCCGTCGTCAGGCTTCTCCCAGGCATCTTCGAGGAAGCGCAAAAACTGACACTGCATCCTCCAGGAATCTTCGTCGATTATGATCCCATCCCCATCGGCGGTATCAAAAGCGTTCAGGATCTCGCCATAAACATCGAGCTGCAACTGTTCGTACGCAGCGTTGCCGACCCTAACGGGTTGGCTTCCCTCGTAACCTGGCAGATGAGGAAGGTCGAATTCTTTGAGCCGGCGCTCGCCAGCGAGTCCGTACATAGTTTGCAGTTTGCGGCCGTTTCCCGCGACCGCGCGCATAAACCACGCTTGCCAAGCGGTAGCCTCCTGGTGATATCCGGAGGCTAGCAACGCGGTGAGAGCGAAGGTTCCGTCGCGCAACCAGCAATAGCGATAGTCCCAGTTAAGTGGACCTCCCAATCGTTCCGGAAGCGAGGTGGTGGGCGCCGCGACAATTGCCGCAGTCGGCCGGTAAATAAGAGCCTTGAGCGTGATGAGGGAGCGTACGACCTGCTTGCGAAAAGGTCCGCTGTAGGCGCAACGTGAGATCCATTTCTCCCAAAAGGCTTCGTTTTCATTGAGCAGGCGTAACGGGTCGTGCACCTGTGGCAGAGGTAAATAAGAGTCGTATCTGGTCAGAATAAAGGGAAGCCTTTCGCCTTTTGATACCGCAAAACGGGCGACCGTCTTCAGGTCCTCGCCGTGGGTTTCGACTGGCGTAGAAACCAGGACCGCATCCGGGCCGGCAATCGCTCAATTCCGTTCGCGGTATATCTGACCCACGGGACGATCTCGCCATAGTCGAAACGAAGCATTAGCTCCATCCGCATACATACCGAGCCCTTGCGCCCCTCTACCAGCCGGATTAAATCCACTTGTCCGGTCTGTTCCTTGATCGGCATGAAATCGATCAGCGCCGCTTCGCCATCGTCCGTTTCGAAGGTCGTCTCCAGAACGAGTGTGTCGCCGCGATAGTTGCGGCGCACCGTCTTCACTCCGCCCTCCGGGGCGATAAGCCATCGGCCATGTTCAGGGCCGCCGAGCAGCGCCGCAAAGCAAGCTGGGGAATCGAAACGGGGCACGCATAGCCAATCGATCGAACCGTCGCGGCCGACCAGGGCGGCAGTGTGCATGTTACCGATGAGCGCGTAATCCTCGATCCGGAGACTCATCAGAATCTGCCTGCCAGATCCTATTTCAGTCTGGGAGCGCCGTGGCCCCAGGTCGCGTCAGGTGAAAGATTGCGGCGCGCCGGCGGACGTTCCATATCTCTCTTATCTGAATTGAAGACGGTCGCGCCCTGCGAAATTAGGTAATCTGCCGTCCGCGCCGCCAGGGCCTGAATTGTCAGCCCCGGATTGGCAGATCCTTGAGTCGGCATGATGCTGCCATCGCAGATGAAAAGATTGCTGATATCGTGGCTGCGGCCGTATTTGTCTACTACCGAAGTTGCCGGATCGTTGCCCATGCGCGCCGCCCCCACCAGGTGGGCGTAGCGCGCTTCCTGGACAACTTCTTTGGCGCCGGCCGCCGACATGACTTCGATGACTTTGTTCTTGCCGAATTCGATCAGCTTTTTGTCATTGTCGTGGAGACTGAACGTGACCTTCGCCACCGGGATTCCGTAATGGTCCGTTTCGTCCGCCAATTCAACACGGTTATCGGCGTGCGGAAGAATTTCGCCGAGCAGCCCGAGCGCAGCCCAGTGATTGTAGTCCATCATGACGCGCCGCAGTCCCCATCCCCAGGCTCCTTGCGCGCTCATCATCTGCTTGGCAAACGCGATCGGTAATGGCCCAATAGTTTGAATCGCAAATCCACGCGCGAAGCCGCGTGCCGGGTCGGTCTCGTAAAACTCTTCGGTTAGAGCGTGTGCGGGTGGAGCCTTGTACATACGAATGAGCTCGTCAAAATAGCCCAACACGACGTTGCCCGCCTGGGCCATCAAATAGCGCCCGACCGTGCCGCTGGAGTTGGCCAGACCGCTCTCGAAACCCGGACAGGCTGAGTTCAACAACAGGCGTGGAGTTTCGATGGAATAGCCGGAGAGGACGACGGCTTTGGCTTTCTGGAAGTGTTCGCGGCCGTCCCGATCAAAATATGTAACGCCGTTTACGCGCCGGTTATTGCCCAGATTAATGCGCGAGACCATGCAATGGGGGCGAATTTCGGCGCCGTGGGCGATGGCGTCAGGCACATGCGTGATTAAAGTGCTGGCCTTTGCACCGACCTTGCAGCCCTGAATGCAGAAGCCTCGATAGATGCAATGCGGACGGTCGGCGCGCGAACCCTGTAAGATGCCGACCGGTCCTCCCGCGCTGACGCGGATGCCGAGCCTGGTGCAGCCGCGGATAAGCACATCGCCGATGCCTCCCATGGGATGGGGGCCAAAGGCATAGCCGTGCGGATCACCCCACGGAAAATACGCTGGCCCCGAGACCGGTAATTCGAGTTCCATCAACTCATAGTAGGGCTTCAGCTCTTCATAACTGATGGGCCAGTCTACCGCGACTCCGTCCTCCGAATAGACGCGGAAGTCCGAGGGATGGAAGCGCGGAGTAAATGCCGCCCAGTGCACGGTGCTGCCGCCGACGCCTTTGCCGCAATTGTTGCTTCCGAGCGCGAGTGGATTGTTACCCCCCGTGATTCGCAGATCTTCCCAATAGAGCTGATGAGAGCCGGCTTCGTCACTTACCCAATCTCGTTCGGTGTCCCAGAATGGGCCGGCTTCGAGTCCGAGTACACGAAGACCAGCGCGCGCCAGGCGTTGTAATAGAACGCCGCCCCCCGCGCCCACACCGATAATCAGGTAATCAACTTCCTCATTCTCAGCGAACCGAAACATCGGCCCTTCGAGGCGCTGCATGGCGCCGAGCATGTGGGCCTGGCCGCCCGGCTTCGAGAACTCTCCGAGTATCGGGGACTTCACACGGGATCTCGCTTGGGATGAGCAGAGTGATGCTCAATTGAACTCGGAATTGGTTCATAGAGGTCGGAAACAGAGGCGTCCGGCGCCTTCCACTCATAGCGCCGTTCGTTCGATTCCCAAGGCTCTGGTGCGCCATTTTCCAGCCGGATATAGGCGCGCGGATAGGCCGGACCCCCAAAGCCGATCTCGTCCCAAGCCCAGGGGTGGGCATAGTAAACTTCGATGCAGTCCTGTACGAGCATCATCCAGAAGCGATGGACTGGCATGCGTTCCCAGACCTTGTGACCGGCAGCTGGTCTGCTGTCATGCAGTGACTTTAAAATCGATCCTGTTCGAGCGAGAGCAACTGTTCAAAGCTACGACCGTGAAGATGACGCGCGATCTGCTGGATAGCCTGAAACCCCAGGCGAAAGGCTTCCCGATCGGGCGGCATATCTGCGAAACGGTAGCCATCGAGGCGATGTTCGAATAATCGCTTATCGATCCAAGGGACGATCGGAATTTTATGGGCAGCATCGCGATCATTTTGGGGAATGATGTGATCGCAAATGACCTCCATCAGATGTGCCTCTTCGGATGTGAAGAAGCGGATCGGCGGAATATTATGCACGCGCTCCAGAATCACTTCACGCGTTTTCGCGTCCCAGAATTTTTGCTGTGCCAGGGTGCTGAAATCCGGATAATAGCCCGGCTGACGCAGCGGACCGATCGGTTCTTTTGGTGCGGGGATCGTACGGGACGGTCGTCATCGCGGTTCTCGCCGCTCATCGCTTTTCTCTCCTCATCAGGCTCGCCAACAGGCCGACGAAGCCAGCCGCGGCAAATAGCAATGGAGCGAAAATGGGCGGTCCGTGGAGAATGTTGTAGGCCAGCATTTTGGATCCGCCGGGGCGGCGCAGAATGCCGCGTGCGTGATAAGCAAATCCGGCCGCGCCATCCAACATAGCTGCACTTGAAAGGGCAGGTAGCCAGGTCCGCGCAACACCTTTGCTCTTGACTGCGCTCGCGGCTGCCGCCATCAGAAGAGGTGCGACCACCACCGGCGTCCACTGGGCCTTGTAACGGAAATTGTTCTTATAGTGCGAGTAAAATGCTTCGAAACCACTGCCGCCAGCCGCGATCGCGGTTGCCACCGCCATGTGCTTTTGAAATCGGCCTTCGCGAAGGTCCTGTCTCCAATCAATCCGGTCCTGCTTACGCGACAGGAGACCGGCCCAATGTTTACTACGTGCCGAGCGCGGAAACTCGATCCTGGCAAAATCATCGTCGGCCCGGAGAAAAGACGCTATGATGCCGAGGTATGCACTAATACCGAACAACAATGGAGCGAAGACTGGAGGCCCCATGATGATATTGGTCGTCGGCAGCCGCCAGCCTCCGGGTTTGCGCTGAATTCCGCGAATGTGGAAGTAGGAGCCGATCGCGCAGTCGGCCAGGGTTAACGCGGAAACCGCCGGCAGAACGGTTCTCGCCGCCCGACGACTACGAAAAGCCCATACGCCCGCTCCCAGGAGCGACGCACTGAGGATCACCGGCGTATACATCACGCGACGGCTGTAGCTGCCGCGATAATGCATGTAACCGACCTCCAATCCGCTTAAGGCGCTCGACAGACCTGCGGCAAGCGCAAGCCAGCGCTGGAATCGCCCTTCGCGCATGCGCACGTCAATTTCTTGGGCGCCCCGCTCGATCTTGCCAACAACTTCCGATCTGAGCACGCGATGTAATGCGTTTGCCGCCATCAATTATCGCTTCCCAACTTCAAGCCGCCGTCCGATCCGGGTGAACGTGTCCAGAGCAAAGCGCCAAGAAGCAACCTCCTTGGACTCTTCAATACGCTATTTTTTATGCGGCAAAACGCTCTCCATGAATTCGCGCGCCGCCTGACGAATGATGCCGCGTTCATTGGGATCGCCCTTGATCAGGGTCGAGGTGAATTTCCTGGCATCATCGAGTGTGATGTGCGGCGGCAGTGGCGGCACATCAGGGTCGGTAATCGCATCCAGAACACAGGGACAATCGGCCGCCAGTGCCTCGTCCCAGGCATGACCGAGGTCCTCAGGCCGATCCACGCGAATGCCCTTCAATCCGAGCGACTCGGCGTAGCTCGCGTACGGAAAGTCGGGGATGTCCTGAGACGCCTCGAATTTGGGAACGCCGCTCATGACCCTAAGTTCCCAGGTCACCTGGTTGAGATCATTGTTATGAAGAACCAGAACAATCAAGCGCGGGTTGCTCCACTCGCGCCAGTACTTTGAGATTGTGATCAGCTCATTGATCCCGTTCATTTGCATGGCGCCGTCGCCCACCATTGTGATGACGACGCGCTCCGGAAAACAAAACTTTGCGGCGATCGCATAGGGGACTCCGGGACCCATCGTTGCCAGGTTCCCGGACAAAGAGGCCATCATGCCGCGTCTGATTTTCAAATCGCGCGCGAACCAGTTGGCCGCCGAACCGGAATCGGAGCTGAGAATACAGTTGTCGGGTAGGCGCGGAGACAGTTCCCAAAAGACTCGTTGCGGGTTGATTGGTTTAGCCTCGCTCATGGCTCTGGCTTCAAGCACCTTCCACCATTGCGCGACGCCTTTCTCGATCGTCTCGCGCCAGGACCGGTCGCTCTTCCGTTCCATATATGGGATCAGCAGCTTCAATGTCTCTTTGGCATCGCCCACCAGATTGACTTCAGTGGGAAACCTGATCCCCAGCATTCGACCGTCGATATCGATCTGGACTCCACGCGCCTGACCTTCCTTGGGCAGGAACTCCGAATACGGAAAGCTGGTCCCGATCATCAACAAGGTGTCGCAGTCCATCATCATGTCGTAGCTCGGCTTGGTGCCGAGCAGCCCGATAGAACCGGTCACGAACGGCAGATCATCGGGCAGCGCCGCCTTACCGAGCAGGGCTTTGGCTACGCCGGCGCCAAGGAGGTCGGCGACTTCCGCCACCTCATCGGCCGCACGAAGCGCGCCCGCCCCGACTAGCATCGCGACCCTCTTGCCCTGGTTAAGTATGTCCGCCGCGCGTTGCAGATCGGCCTTGGCGGGAATGACGTGCGGCGTCGAGTAGCCCATACCGGAATGAATAGTCGCGTGCGCGCGTTCGGGCGCTTCCGCGTCGAGCTGTTGAAGATCGTTCGGCATGATAATGCAAGTCACGGTACGTTCCGACTTGGCGATGCGGATGGCGCGGTCAACCAGATGGCGCATCTGCGACGGCACCGACGCCATCTCAACGTACTCGTGCGCCACATCCTTGAATAAACTCATTAAATCAACTTCCTGCTGAAAGCGTCCGCCCATCGCCGAGCGCGCCGATTGACCAACAATGGCGACAACCGGCTGATGATCCATCTTGGCATCGTACAGACCGTTCAGGAGATGAATCGCCCCCGGCCCCGAGGTTGCCAGGACAGACGCCGACCTCACCGGTGAATTTGGCATGGGCGCAAGCCATGAAGGCCGCCATCTCCTCATGTCGAACCTGAATCAACTTCGGTTTATCGCCCGCGCGTTCCAATGCCGCCAGTAGGCCGTTGATACCATCGCCGGGGAATCCGTAAATGCGCTCGACTCCCCATTCACCAAGCCGCTTCAAGAGATAATCAGCGACTGTCTCACTCATAGCATTCTCCCACAAGCATTGCTGCATACTTTCACGTGGTCCATCATTGCTTGCATACACGCTCGTGCTTAACCAGTTGTTCTCCGACTGCGCAAATCTAGCCGCGTATGCTGCAACAATTGTTAGGCCAGACTAAACTGCACTGGAGTAGTCAGGTAGCGAACGAGGTCAGGACCCTGAAGATTGTCAGACTGGGTACTACTGCGTCGCGCCGGGACAGTGAGCCGGTATAGCCAACGATTCGCGATCACTGAAAGAATCGTGCTCTCAGCGTCCGCTGCAAAACGATTGAGCACAGAGGCTATTTCGTGGCTCATGTATCGTGGTTCAGAGCCATTGCGCCATACGGGAATTTGGGCTTGGGCCATCACTTCTGTCAGCCGGGTTGGTTCGTAATGCTTTCCTGGACACTTGCTCACTTGGTTCCTTTAATTTCTGAGGCCACCAATTGCAGCTCCAATTAAAAGTGTGCCTGCCACGGCCAGAGACAATCGGTTTTCGGTAAACCAAGTCTGTATGCTCCATTTGTACGAACGATTCCCGAAGCTGCCGTGCGCTCCGCGATCGCCTGGTAAGGCGTCGAATAGGTTATTTGGACGTTCGGGGCTCACCGGTTCGCTGGTCTGTTGAGAATCGAAGCCGGTCGCGCCCAAATAACGATCGAGCAAACCCGGAATGAACTTATTTGCCCAGATTGCCAATACCGTAGAGGCCCCGACGCACATTTCCCGCCTGGGATGCCGGGAAGCCCAGACGATCGCACGCGCGGCGACTTCGGGCTCAAAAATCGGCGGGACCGGTTGCGGATGGCGCGGCATTTTGCATTTGCACCAATCGAATTGGGGCGTATTCATCGCCGGTAGCTGAACCATGGTCAGATGAATATCTTTCTTGTCGTGGTAGAGTTCGGTACGAATCGAATCCGTGAAACCGGCAATCGCGTGTTTCGCACCACAATAGGGACTCTGGAGGGGAATCGACCGATAGGCGAGGGCTGAACCGACCTGGATAATCGTTCCCCGGTTCCTGGGGTACATTCGCTTAAGAGCCGCCATTGTTCCGTAAACGCATCCCAGATAGGTAACTTCCGTGGCGCGCTTGTAATCCTGAGGACTAATCTCTATGAAAGGAGCGAAGATCGTCGTCATGGCGCAGTTGACCCAGACATCGATAGGACCCAATTGATGCTCTATGCTCTCGGCAGCGGCTTCAACTTGATCCGCATCAGCTACATCGACCGCAACTGCCAAGCCTACTCCGCCGACGGCTTTCACATCACGAAGCGCGCCCTCGAGCCCGTCGCAGCCCCGCGCTAATAAACCCAGTTTCGCGCCTTCCACCGCAAACTCAGTTGCGATCGCTCGGCCGACCCCGGCCGAAGCCCCCGTAACTATCACAACTTCTCTCGACTGCGCGGCGCTATCTGGCATGTATGTTTTTCTCATTCCGGCTTGAAGTATGAACTCCGGATAAGTATGACTGGTCGTTATCGTGCCCGATTGCTAACTAACCTAACACGATGTTCCAGTAACCATCATGGCTGCCGTTCAGCTATGCAAACCCTGAACCAGATTTGAAGTAACTTCGGAGTTCGATTCCGCAACTCCAGTTTATCGAGGGAGGCGACAGGATCTCCAGGCTTCCTGGCGGACCCCGCGGTGGAGGTACCCTGATCTTCGACCCGGCGGGACTCTCCGCTCCGCCGCTATCGCGCTTTGATCTTGTCTTCTGCCTTTTCGACAGCGTCGCTCCCGCGAAAACAGTAATTTCGGCGATCAATCACGAGGCGCGCCCATTCGCTGTCTATATGCTTCGTAGGTGGGTCACCCCGACCAGCACGCAAGACTTGCTGCCGGATGGCTGGCTAGCTTTTCGGGCGGGATTGGCTATCCGATAAACTCTAACTAAAGGTTTCTGGCCAATCCATTTTCCTTTCCCCAGGCTTTGCCGGCGCACTGAAAATATAAGACAGCGCTTGGTGCAGGGAAGTGGCACCGAGGCGCGCCTTTCGCTAGCGCGAACGGCGAGGCTCCTCATCGAGCCA
>CAVWAA010000004.1:0-59678 GCA_963752805.1 Binataceae bacterium (SeqCode) | reverse complement strand
GCTAGCTTGCGGTACTGTGCGCCTGGGCTCTTCCTTCGTAACGAGCACTGAAATCAGGCGACGTAGGTAACTCATTACCGCGGTTGACTGTGCAGAACCCCCTGCCGTTCAAGTTGGCTTATGCGCTCCGGAGCATAGGCCAGGTATTCAGCCAGAATCTTTGTGTTATGTTCGCCAAGGAAGGGGGCTTCAAGTTCCAGTCGTTCGGGGAAAGCCGAAAAGCGCAGTGGAAATCCCGGAATCTCGAAATCACCCAGCAAACGATCGTGAACCCTTTGCACGGTTTGGCGCTCTCGCAGATGCGGATGGTTCATCGCTTGCTCGACGCTCAGTACGGGCGCCGAAGGGATACGGGCCTCGCGCAGCATCTCAACCGCGGTCTGATTGCCCGGCAATTCTGCGAGCCAGTGCTCGATGATTTCGATTACCTGGGACCGGTTCTTAAGCCGTGAAGCGTTGTCCGCGAAACGAGCATCGGTACCGAGTTCCGGCCGTCCGATGATCTCGCAGAACTTGATCCAGTGATGGTCGAGCCAGGCGAAGACAAACAGATAACCGTCCCGACCCTTGAAAATGCCGGCTGGACATAAAGCGGCGTAATGCTGTCCGGTACGCTGAGGCCGCATAGCGCCGCCGCTGGCGCTCATCATCTGGACGTTGAGATCGTGATAGTGGAAGTACGCGTCCAACAGCGAAATATCGAGATACTGCCCCTGCCCTGTGCGATCCCGATAAAGCAGCGCACAGGCGATAGCCGCCAGTGCATGCACACCCGTCGAAACATCGCCGATCGCGAGCATCGGCGGGTAATGCGGGCCGCCGTCTTCACCGCTCAGCCACGTTACGCCCGCATAGGCTTGGCCGATGTAATCGTAACCGGGATCGTTAGCCAGAGGTCCCTTTTGTCCGAAAGTCGAGACCGAGCACATGATAATGTTTGGATTCAATTCCCGGACGCTTTCGTAATCGAAGCCAAGACGGCCGATCACGCCAGGCGCGAAATTCTCAACGAGCACGTCCACCTTGGGCACCAGTTCTCGCAGGATGGCCTTGCCGGCTGCGGTGCGAACGTCAACACATAAACTCATCTTGCCTCGATTTTGTTGAACGAAGTACCCGCTGCGGCCGTTCTTCACGTAGGCAACGCCGCGACAACGGTCGCCATCAGGTGCGAATTCAACTTTGATCACTTCGGCACCCATCTCTGCCATCAGCTTGCTGACCGTAGGACCGGCGACGAATTGCGTAAAGTCGAGTACCTTGAAGCCGTCGAGCACGTGCCTGCGTTGCTTGTCAGCCATCACTCATCCTCCATCAATGCGGCGAAGGAGATTTCGCACGCGAGCGCATTCTTTATCCATGTAGCAACTGCGCCAGGCCGGCGGCAAATTGGTTCAACGTGGACCCAGCGGTTCGCCACGGATCGACCCATTGACGCGGGGTTACTTTTCAATGACCGAGACCGCCTCGACGGTGCAGCACGAGAATTCAAACTGAATAAGCTGCCCGAGCAAGACCGAGGCGATAACGCGCACCGTCGATCAAATTCTGCATCAATGCCAACACGGTCATCGGTCCGGTCCCTCCTGGATTTGGCGTAACCCATCCCGCAACCTGCTTGACCGCGTCGAAATCAACATCGCCCGTGAAGCGGCCGCTGGAGAGGCGTCTGAATCCCACGTCAATCACACAAGCGCCCGGTTTCACCATGTCGGCGGTGACCAGATAATCCTGACCCGCAGGAACGGTTCCGGCGCACGAGACGAGAATGTCAGCGCGGCGGCAAATCGCACCCAGGTCGCGAGTACGGCGGTGGCAACAGGTGACGGTGGCGTTTCGCAAATACCCGCTAAGGATAAGCGCGAGCGGCTTGCCGGCGATGTCGCTGCGGCCAATCACTACAACTTCGGCGCCATCCACCGGCACCTGGTAATAATCCAGCAAGGTTAGGACACCACGCGGCGTGCACGGAATGAATCTGCCCCATCCGCCGCGATAAAGACCAACGATACTGGCTGCGCCGACCGCATCGACATCCTTCTCTGGCGCGATTGCATCGAACAGCCGAAACACGTCCACATTCGGTGGTAAGGGCAATTGGAGGAGGATGCCGGTCACCTTCGAGTCGTCATTTAGTAGAGTTATCTCGCCGACCAGCCGTTCTGTGCTGGCTTCGCCCGCTGGCATCGTGATGAGTTTACTCCGGAAACCTAATTCCTCAGCAAAGCGGCGCTTATTTCGCACATATTGGCGCGAGGCGGGGTCGTTACCAACTTGAATAGCCGCCAGCAGCGGGACGTATTTGTCCTTTTGCAGTAATTCATTGGCGTAGCGGCGGAGTTCGGGTTTTAAGCGATCGCTTAGCGCCCGGCCGTCCATGATTATTGCGGACATTTGTTTCACCGACCTGGCTTGCGCCGTTCCGATGTCGCTCTGTCATTCACTGCGCAGTTAGTGTCAGTCGCGCGGTCGCTGTTCAGCCTCGCTGCGCCCTCAGCACTTGCAAAGAGAAGCGGCGATAAAAGGTGGGTCTCTCTACGCTTCGTTGACGGAATTGCGCTTTGCTAAATTAGACGCCATGCCAACCATGGTCAAGCGCACCCCGCTCTATTCGTTGCATCGCGCGCTCGGCGCCCGGATGACGGAGTTTGGCGGGTTCGAAATGCCGCTGAGCTATAGCGGAATCATCGAAGAGCATCGGGCGGTGCGTTCGGCGGCCGGAATCTTCGATCTGAGCCATATGGGAGAATTCGAGCTGCGCGGCAATGCGGCCCTGGCCGTGCTTGAGCGTACATTGACCAATTCAGCTCATCGTCTGAGCGACGGCCAGGCACAATATACGCTGATGTGCGCGGACGACGGGGGCACGCTCGACGACCTGATTCTCTATCGGTTCGAGCCGGACCGTTACATGCTCTGCGTCAATGCAGCAAACATTGGGACTGACCGTGAATGGCTCCAGCAGCAAAGCCGGCGCGGTGCCGAATTGGTCGATATGAGCGATGACCTTGGCCTGATCGCAATCCAGGGACCGAGGGCGACAGCAATTTTGTCCAAGGTCTCGCCACTTCGGCTCAGCCAAGTGCGCCGCTTTTACGCGCAAAGCGGCGATGTCGCCGGAATTTCGTGTCTGGTGGCGCGCACCGGTTACACCGGCGAGGATGGCTTTGAGATATTTGTCGCGGCCCAATATGCGAGGCTGGTTTTCGAAGCACTGCTCAACTCCGGGGCGGAGGATGGATTAAGGCCTTGCGGCCTCGGCGCGCGCGATACGCTCAGAATGGAAGCGGCGCTGCCGCTTTACGGCCACGAATTGGACCGCAGTATCTCCCCACTCGAAGCTGGCTTGGCGCCATTCGTAAAATTCGGCCGCGCATTCATCGGCGAGACGGCGCTGGCCGCGCAGAGCAACGAGGGTCCGAAAAGGCGACTTGTTGGAATCCAAACCAACGATGGTAAAAGCATTGCCCGCCAAGGATACAGGTTAATTCAAGATGGCAATCAAGTCGGGGTCGTGACGAGTGGCACGTTCGCGCCTACCTTCAGCCGACCTCTCGCGATTGGACTAGTGGATGCCGCCGCCAGCATCAAACCGTCTGACCAACTCGCAGTCGAGATCCGCAACCGAATGGTACCGGCAAGCGTGGTGCCGCTACCGTTTTATCGCCGCAAATCATAGACATTTACTACGATGGAGGCGCGAGGACGCGCCCGCCACGCTCACCGAGAACTCCCCTGATTTAGATGAGTCGCATCAGGGAACATACTGTCCAGGCGGCACCGGCTCGGAAGCGCCCTCGAAGGCGGATCTCCTTTCCTAAGAACGAGCGCTCACACCTAATTTCCCTCAACCAGAAGCACTCACCCCTGGACAGCGCCGGCGCTTGGCTGCACACAACTTTTCGGACCCTTGGTTCCGAGTCGCGGAACCAGGGATTGTTCGATAGTCTAAATCCTGCCGCTATCGGCCAGCTCGAGAAGGTTCAGCCTTATGCGCGATTTTGCTCGAACCCAGCATCCAGGCAGGAACAGAGCGCCGGATCACTCCACCGGGATCGCGAGCATGCCGTCATCGCGCCATTGACCAGGATCGTGGCCGAAGATTAATCGCGCGCCGGCCCGTTCCATCGCCCGGAACCGTTCGATTACCTGCCGCATCGCGTCGAAGTCATGAGCAAAAGGCGGCAGCACCATCTCTTCGAGCACCTTGCGCATGTAGCAGGAATCAGCGGTCAATACGACTTCACCGCCGTCGAGCCGAACCCGCAATGACTGATGGCCGGCGGTGTGCCCATAGGTGGGTATGCAAACTACGCGTCCGTCGCTGAATAGATCGAACTCCCCGTCGATTAGCTGAAGTTGATGGCCAAGGTCGAAGTCAGCACGATTATAGCCGTTGCGGCGGACAAGTTCAGGATCGGCTGCCGCTTCCCATTCGCGCCGTTGGACGATCAACTTGGCATTGGGCAGGTCGGCATTCCCGCCCACGTGGTCGAAATGCAGATGGGAGTTGATCATGTAGTCGATTCGTTCCGGATCGATTTGATGGGCGCGCAGACGAGCTCCCAACTCCTCGCCTGGTTGATAGTGGACCTGGAAGAAGTTGGCGAGTTCCCCGATTCGGCCGGGACTGGTCTGCAGCTCTCGATGCAATCCGGTATCGAATATGGTCCGCCCCTTTGGATGCTCAATCAGGAAGCTGGGTATTGGAATCTTCACTCTTCCGGGTTGCTTGGCGAGGATCGATCTGAGTTCCATCTCCAGCCAGCCACATATCATGGGAGTAATTCGAACTGACATATGATCCTCCGGTCCTGCGCTTCGCTCAGGGTGACACAAGGGGGGCATGCCATTCACAAAGAATCAGTCAGGGATCGCGCCGAAAAGCGGCCCACCACGCGTCATTCGCCAAGCGGATTCGGACCGAGCGTGGAATCACGCACTAGCACGCCGCTTTGATAAAGTTCGTGTATCTGGCCATTGTTAAGGTTGAGGTACTCGCGCAGCACCTGCTCGTTGTCTTCGCCAAGGCGCGCGGCGCGCACCTGCATACGGTCGGGCCATGCTGAGAATTTTACTGGAATTCCTGGAATGGCGACGCGTCCAAGCAGCGGATCATCCACCCATCTGACAGTGTTACGCTGATTCAGATGTGGATGTGCCATTGCTTCGTTGACCGTCAACACCGGCGCGCAAGGCACTCGTTCCTTGTCCAAAGCTGCGAGAGCATCATCGCGCGTAGGAAAGCTGGCGAGCCATTCCTCGATAATTTTCGCCAATTGAAGGTGATTGGCAGCGCGCGCCCGCGGTTTGGCGAACCGCGGGTCGTCGGCGAGATCCGGGCGGTTCATCGCCCGCAACACCTGAGGCCACTGATGCGGAGTCGTCAATATCGTGATGTACTGGTTGTCGCGGTAACGGAAGATGCCCAGAGGGCCCACGGCAATTGGCTGTGAACCGCCGCGCGTCGGACGGACTTTGTCACCCGCCAGTGCGATCTTCGGCACATGCTGATCGTGCATATGGAAATACGTATCGAGCAGTGAACCCTCCAGGTATTGGCCCTCACCGGTCCGTTCACGATGCAATAACGCTGCGCATATTCCCATCGCCGTCGCTACTCCGGTCGAGACGTCTCCGATTGCCATAGTAGCCATTGCCGGTGCACGGTCCGGTTCACCGATCCCGTCGGTAATGCCGGCATAGGACTGGCCGATATGATCGTAGCCAGCTTTAGTTGACAGCGGTCCGGTCTGCCCAGCCATCGAGATCGAACACATAATGATGCGCGGGTTGACTTGCTTAACGCTCTCGTAAGAAAAGCCCAGCCGTGCGATCACGCCGGGTGCGAAATTTTCCACCAGCACGTCGAACTTCGGCAGCATCGCGGTTACAAGTTCCCGCGCCCCGGGCTTCTTGAGGTCGATCGCAAAGCTAAGTTTGCTGTGATTATGCTGTAAATAGTAGGTGCTCTGGCTGCTGTGCTTGTACTCGGGCTGAACCGGCTTGAAGCCGCCTTCGCGGACGCGATCGCCGTCCGGCGCCAATTCGAGTTTCACAACTTCGGCGCCCATTTCAGCCAGCAGCCTGCCACAAGTGGGACCGGCGACAAATTGGCCGAAATCCAGAACGCGATAGCCCTCGAGCATCCTCGGACCATTCATTATGCAAATTCCTCCGGCGCCCGGTTGAAAACCAACCTGGGTTCGCAAAGAACCTACAAGATTGCAAGGTCATTCGTCTATGGGAACGCCCCAGGGAAGCGGGCTTGAGACATGGCACCCGCGCGATGCTGCTCCCTATTCGCAGGCGAAATGGGCAGCTATTCAGCCGCCTCCGGATCACTGTCCGAGAAGCAAACGGTCCAGCTTCAGACCGAGCCAATGATCCGCCGGACCATGCCCAGCGGTTCGGACCAGAAGCTTCCACTGCGATGCATCAGTTCGACAACCTCCCCGAGGGCGTTCACAAACTGCCGCACTTGTTGCTCACTTATCGTCAATGCCGGGGCAACCTTAAGTACCATAAAGTTATTGCCGCAAATCTGGGTCAGCATGCCCTTGTCGCGAAAGAGTCTCATCACCAGGACCTGGCCGAACATCGCAGGATGAATCCGGGCGAAAGCCTCAAAAAGAATTCGTAGCCTGAACCTACCCGGCGGTTGGAATTCAACTCCAGTAAGCATTCCGAGACCTCGGATCTCACGGACCATCTCATAGTTCGACAGCCGCTCCGCGAGAAGGCTTCGCAGCCATTCGCCCATTTCAGTGGCGCGTTCGCCCGCCCGCTCTGCTTTAAGTACGTCCAGGCTGGCAAGCCCGGCGCGCATCGCAAGCCCATTCTCGCTGTACGTTGAGGTATGAACGATCGCGCGCTTTAACGAACTATAAATCGAATCATTTACCGCATCCGACATAAGTACTGCGGCAACGGGAATCAATCCGCCGCTTAATGCTTTTGCCAGCACGACCATGTCAGGTTCAAGACCAAAATAGTGGGCGGCAAGGAAAGGACCGGTGCGGTACATTCCGGTTTGGACTTCGTCGAGAACGAACAGCGTACCATGACGGCGGCAAAGCGCCTGTGCCTGCTGTAAGTATTCAGGCGAGGGAATTCGCATCCCGCCCTCGACCTGAATCGGTTCGAGGATGAGCGCTGCGTAACGCCGGGTCTTCAGCCGGGCCTCGAGATCCTCCAGGTCTGTGAATGTGACATTGTCAATGTCGGGCAGCAGCGGGCCAAACCCGTCACGCCAGAAATGGTCGGACATGAGCGAAAGCGCCCCGCAGGTGAGTCCGTGAAAACTTCCCTTGGCAGAGAGCAAACCCATGCGGCCAGTGTGGGCGCGCGCGAACTTAATGACGGTCTCGATACCTTCGCTGCCAGAACTCGCGAAGAAGACTTTAGTCAGCCGGCCGCCCGCGTGCTCGCACAGCCGTGCCGCCAGAACGCCAGCGAGGTCGGATACGTGGCTTTGCAGCATCGCCGGACCGTCGCGCTCGAGTTCTTCTTTAATGGCGGCCTTGATCGCCGGATGGTTGTGCCCCACGTTATGAACGCAGTAGCCGGAATTAAAGTCGATGATGCGCCGTCCGTCGATGGTTTGAAGTTCGGATCCGGTACAGCGATTGTAGCTGACGTTCATCTGCAGTACGTCCAGTAGTCTGACCCACTGCCGGTTGACGTACTTTTCGTACAAACCAGTTTGTTCCGGGGAGTGCAGAGCAGTAAGTGAACTCTTCATACGATTAATGTCCTGTTGCAGTAGACTAAGATCAGTGCAGAGTGACTGCTCTTTACACGCTTGCTCCGATGCCGGAAGCGGGAGCCGGACTGCGCATAAAAATTGTTGTGAGCCGGAGGCGATTGCAAAATGGCCAATACCAATCTAAGCGGACGTTTGCAGTCCTGGGACGTCGCAGCGAGTGGCTGCGCAATGATCATTCTGGCGGCGATTGCGGCCTGTTCCAGCACGAAAACTCAGTATCGTGCGCCAACCGCTGGTTCCGGCTTCACTGTCAACCCTCAAATTCGCGAACTGCTAGTGAATTCCTGCTTCGATTGTCACTCGAATGAAAGGCCTGCTGCGTGGAATGCGCGGTTGGCACCTTCGTATCTGTTCGGCCTCGACAAGGCTCGGCAGGTGCTGAATTTTTCCGAATGGTCAGCATACCCCGCGCAACGAAGGAGAGCCGAGCTTGAGACTATCGCAAAGGTCGTGGCGGATAGGTCGATGCCGCCGGGGGATTACGATTTCGTCCATCCCCGCGCGACGCTCACCGCAGAGCAGAGACAGTTGCTGCTCGGATGGGCATCGTCGCCAACAGTCTCGGCACATTGAATCACAAACCAACATGCAGTTAGCGGTAAAGCCTCGACGACCCTGCAATCCCGCCCAACAAAAAGAAGAGGCCTATTGCCAGGGCCATCGCAGTTGGCCAGAGCGCGGTCTCCGGTTCGAGCCCGCGGATCATAAGGTCGTTAAATGCGCGCATGGTCCACGTGGTCGGCATGGTCAACGCCGCCGCCCGCATCCAGCCAGGCTCGAATTCCAATGGCCACCAGCATCCCCCGACAGCCGACATTACCATGGCCGCTACTGAACCGATTGGGAGCACCGAGTCGCGGCTGGGTGCGATAGTGGCCACTACCAAGCCAAAAGCTGCCGCGGCGAAAGCAATGGCGCTCGCGGGCAATAGTAGCATCGCAGGGTTACTACCGAGTGTGATGCCGAACAGCAGCCATCCTATCCCGAAGAGCACAATCATCTGAACGAAACCGATCAGAGTGCGTGCCGAGAGTCTGCCGATCAGCATTCCCGCGGTGGATGCTCCGCTGACACGCAGGCGCTGGAGAGTGCCCCATTGGCGTTCGTCCATCAGCGCGATTGAGATTCCCCAGAGCATGTCAATCAGCAGGAAGGTCACGCCGAAACCCGGCACGTATTGCTCGAAGGCATTCACCTCAGCGCGACCTGACGTGATGGAAACGTCCTTCCAGGATATCGCGCCCGGAAAAGCGATAGCGCCTGTGAGTGTCTGGGGTGGGTCCAGCGACAACCTCGGGAACGACGGCAGGTCAGGAATTGTCACCTTCAAGTCTCGCGAGGTCGGCGCTCGGGAGCTGCGGTTGTGCAATCGAAATCGTCAGCGGGTTCGTCAATTCAGCTAACTGCTGCTGCGGGGGCGGCGATGGCAATTGTGGCGGTGGGGGGATGTGCGCTGCATTGGAGCCGGCCATTGCTTTTAGCCGAGCGAACCACTCGTCGAACTCCGCCTCGCTTCTGCTCAAGGCCTGGAGATATGCTTCTATGGCAATCAGCGAGCTCCGTCTCTCCGCCATTGCGTCGATCTAACCTTTGATGCGTCAAGGCTATCGCCTGGGCGATCGATGCCTGGGATTCGGCTTCGAGCGCGTCAAGTTGGCGCTGAATTTTGGCCCGTAGCTCTTGCTGCGCCGCCTTTCGTGCTTGACCGAGCTGATGGCGGTACTCGCGCATCGTCGAGCTCTAGCGCCCTGGATTGCGCACCAGCTTCCTCAAGATGGGCGCGCAACTCGGCCATTCTGCGCGCGAACTCCTGGCGCACCTGCGCTTGCGCGGCGCTCATTAGATCCTGCGACAGCTGGCTCAGACGCAGCTCTACTGCCGAAGCTTGCAAACGTTTGACCGGATCGACCAATATTTCGACTTTTGCCGTTTGGCCGGATTCGAACGCCGCGGATGTATTGGGCGGAATAACCAGCGCCAAAGGAGCCCGCGCATGGTCAAGAACGAGTCGGCGGGCCGCATCGACGTCACCCACTTTTACCAGCTTGCAGCTCGGCTCGTGTGCGAGCGCTTTGATGATCGCCGACGCAATGCTGCCATGGTCCTGATCGACCACCGCCAGCAAGTAATCGCTGTCGGCAGCCGGCGTGCCGAACAGATTTCCCAGCGAGAGGCCAGCGACCGCGATGATGACTACCGGCGCGATGAAGAGCATAAACAACAGCGCCCGGTCGCGCAGCAGTAGCCGAAACTCGTTGAGAAAAATCAGTTTGATGCAACGCAACATGACGCGATGGTCAGTTCGGCTCCCCCTCACGCAAAGAATGTCCCGTGAGAGTGATGAACGCATCAGAGAGATTGGGACTGCGAATATTGAATTCCTTTAACCCGCCGGCCACCTCGCGCGCCCGCTGCAGCAACTCGGGCACTGCATCCAGGCTCGCCAACGCGAGCGTCACGCGCCCGGCAACACCGTCAGGATACGACAGCTCAGTCGCGTCAAGATCCTCATACCAGCCGGCTGGAGGCCCATCGGAAAACGCGAACTCTATCCGTGGGCGGCCACCTGCCATCGCGATAACCTCTGCGACGGTCCCCGAGGCAATCACCCTTCCGCGGTCGATCAGCAGGACCCGATCGCAGAGTCGTTCAACTTCTTCCATGTAATGGGTGCTATAGATGGCCGCGGCACCGGCGTCGGCCAATCTGCGTATTGTGCGCAGAATCTGATCGCGCGATTGCGGATCCACTCCGATGGCGGGTTCATCGAGCAGGAGGACCTGCGGCTGGTGCGAGATGCCGCACGCCAGATTGAGCCGCCGCTGCATCCCGCCCGAGAGGTTCGCAATGGGCTCGTCCGACCGGTCAATTAAACCGACCGCCTCCAGCGCCTTTGCGCATGCATCACGGGCGCTCTCACGATTCAGCCCGTGCACTCGCAGGAACAGTTGCAAATTCTGCGCGGCGGTCAGCGATGGATACAGGGCAATCGATTGCGGTACGAACCCGAGGCGGCTGCGAATCGCGGCCTGATGTAGGCGCGCGTCGAGGCCGAGTATCCGTACTGTACCGGCATCCGGCTCGACCAACGTCGCGAGAATGGAAAGCGTCGTGGTCTTGCCGGCGCCGTTCGGTCCAAGCAGGGCCACCACCTCGCCTGCCCTTACGTTCAGTGTTACGCAATCCAGCGCAAGCCTCGCCCCGTAGCTTTTGCGAAGCCCTTGCACCTCCATGACGATGCTCTTTGCAGTCACTATAGGCCGGGACTCGGCTTAACCTGCGCTGCTGGCGGCACGATGACGGTGATCTTGCGCGCCTCAGGTTGCGGTGCCCAGATGATTCGCCCCTGGGTTGCAACCTTCACATCGACCAGGTCGGAAACCCAGAACAAGTTCGGTGGAATTTTCCGCATCGCCGGAAGCATATAGGCAAAAATCGGGAATATACTTGTGACGAACCCGCTCCTGGACGTTTTGGTTGACTGGATAATCTGGCTGGAAGAAAGAACGTTAGGGCTGTCGAGACCCCACTCTGCGTATGGAATGAGGAATTCGCATGCCGCCGTTAGCTGATCCCCAGTCACATGACCATGAATCGGGACCGTCATTTCGTGAATCCCGCCGTGCAAATGCATCACACCCGCAATCTCTCCGTAAAAATCGTCCTGCGAACCGCGCACCCCCTGAATCCTTCGGGGGCTGAAAACAATTTCCGGATACCGCTCAACCTCAAGCACCGCATACTTGGTGATAGCGTCTCGCAAATCTTCACTACTGTCCTCGCTGGTAGCATCTATTACGATTTCACCCCCGGCATTACCGGTGGCAGGATCGATGCGGAAGGTTCCGCGCTTCAGCGCGAAGTGGCCATTGGTGGTGTGTAGCTTTCCCGCCAGCATGAAATCGATGGCCGTGTGGGTAGGCTCGAGTTGGATAATCTCCTCCTGAACATGAACGGGCATTTGGGCGTTAGCGCTTCCGAATGGCTGCGCCGCGAATACCGCGACAACGAATGGGAAAATGTAGTGCCGCAACATCATAGTACTTCGTGGATAGCTCCGGGAGTATGAACCTTGGACCTGAGTAGCCGCCAAAACAGTCCAGCAACCTCGCTGATTCTGATCGCTGCTGGAGCAATATCGCCGGTGTGAACCGCCAGGAGCCGGGCAAACACCGTCGGATGCATGGCCAGCGCGCCGATCGCACGCCGCCTTAACCAGTCGCGCCGGCCGATTGCCAACAACAGCTTCGCCATTAGTCGCGGGGTGCGAATCAGGCGGCGATGAATGGTCTGGTATGCCGCCAGGTCTTCGTTCGCCAGCGCATTCCCCAGCGCCATCGCCTGACGAAATGCGAGCGAAAGACCGTCGCCCGTAATCGCATCTACCGACCCTGAAGCATCGCCGACCAACGCAATATTCCGTCTAATTGTCGAATTGAGCTGATAGGACGCAGTCACACCGCTTCGTGGTGGGGCTACCAATTCCGCCCCGTTTAAACGCCGACACAGCATCGGAAACAATGCCGGCAGATCTTCAATCCGCAGGTACTCATCATTACCCATGAGCACTACGTTTATCTGATCGCTTGCGGTGGGCGTCACGTAGGCTTGCCCTCGCCTATGCCAGTACACCTCGACAAAGTCACTCCACGGAGTAAGACGATAATGCTGACTCACTCCAATCCGCCGCTGCACCGGGGACGACCGCAGTCCGGCGAGGTGTCTGACACGCGAGTTGTGGCCATCCGCTCCGACAATCCATTTGCAGGTAACGATACCGCTCCCAACGCTAACCTGACCGTCGTGGAGTGAGTTCACCCGCGTTGCCCACTTCATGACAACTCCCAGGTCCGCGGCTCGCTCAACCAGCAAGCCGTGCAGAATCGTACGGCGGATTCCCAGGCCGGGTGCACCCGCAAATTGAGCTTCGGCCGACAGTCTGCCGGCGACGAAGCGGATTCCACGAAACGGGGCGGCGTCAGCAATCGCCGGCTGAATTCCAAGACTGCATAAGGCGGCGACCCCGTCGGGCATCAGCCCCTCGCCGCAAGCCCTATCGATTGGGGGCTGGCGGCCGTCTACCACCATAACATTTAAGCCAAGTTGGCGGGCGGCAATCGCAGTTGCGAGCCCGGCAGGGCCGGCGCCGACCACCAGGATATCGGTATTACCCCCCACAGCCTGCCGCCTCACCAACGTACTAGCAGCAGCTCTGCGCAGAATCCCGGCCCCATCGCAGCGATCATGCCCAATGTCCCCGGCTGGGGGCGGTGCCGCGCGATTACTTCTTCGAGCACCTTGAGGACGGACCCGGATGAAAGATTGCCGCAACGCGACAGACACTCCCACGAGGCTTCGAGTTCGCGGTTGCACAACCCCAGGGAGGTTTCCACCGCTTCCAGAATCTTCGGGCCGCCCGGATGTATCACCCAGCTTCCGACGTCCCGGCGGCGAAGGCCGTAGTCATTCAGAAAGGAATCGACGTCCGCGGCGAACCGCGATCTTATGAGTTCAGGGAGTTTCGGCGACAGGATTACGCGGAACCCTTTTTCGGAGATATCCCAGCCCATCATCTCTTCCGTGTCGGGATAGAAGACCGATTTCGTGCAAATAATCTTCGGCCCTTCCGCGGCCGTTCCCTGCCCGGTCAGTAGCGCGGCGACGGCGCCATCGGCGAACAGACCGCTCGAGATCATATTAGCGATCGACAGATCGTCGAGCTGAATCGTCAGCGAACATACTTCCACCGAGAGCAGAACGGCGATCTGATCGGGAAAGGCGCGCACATAGTCCGCAGCTCGCACTAATCCGACGGCCCCGCCCACACATCCGAGCCCGAAAATCGGCGTGCGTTTGATATCGCTACGCAGACCCATACAGCTGGCCAGCCGCGCATCCAGCGAGGGGCTTGCAATCCCGGTTATCGACACGGTGTAAAGTGCATCAATGTCGCTTCGCATAAACCCAGCGCGGTCGAGCACGGCGTCAATGGCTTTTGTCCCAAGCTCCTGGCTCACCGTTAACCAGGCTCGATTCGACTCTCCCCAGGTGCTGAACTGCGCGTATTGCTCCAGCGAGAACGCCAGATGGCGCACGTCAACGCCCACGCGGCAATGGAGTCGGCGTAATAATTCTGGCGCGCTAAGGCCGGCGCCCCAATGTTCGATCAGCGCGTCTGTAATCTGTTGCTGATGGTAGAGGTGAGCGGGCAAAGCGCTCGCGACGCCGGCTATTCTCATTCGTTCCATCCAAAAATAGTCGATTCAACGCTCGGATGAATACTCATCAGACGAAGCGCAAGATGCATTGGAATTAGCTACCGACTGGTAATCTCCAATAAGCAAACGAGCACCCGATAGAGTACTGTAATGCAAGAAGCTACTTTAGGTATTACGCTCGGACACGTCAATCGTTAAGCTCGATGACTGCGCGATCACCCGCGGCGGAGAGATTCGCTACACATCAAGACTCACACCGAAGCGGGACATTTCGATCATCTTTCTAGAGCACGATCGTTGTGAGCTCCGAACTTTCATTGCTGCACCATATCGATGCCTGTGCGGGGAATCTCGCCTGCCCGCTCTATGCAATTGTATTCACGATGGCACAAGGACGGCCGACATACTCTCGCAGACTGAATAACTACACGCATTATGCACCGTTTCTAATCTTGTGTTTGCCGAGTTTGTAAAAGACATCGCTGCGGGACAGCCCAAGCCGTCGCGCGGCCTCTGCCTGCGCGCCATTTGCGTATTTTAGTGCTCGTTGGATTAGCGATTTCTCGAGCGCCTCGAGGAATTCCCGCAAATCGAATTTGTCGGGCAGCATCTTAGCGATCTCCTCCGGACTTGACGTTCTGCCCGGGTTCACGCCCCCGGCGGTAGGGGTTTGCGCAACGACAGGGAAGTTCTCTGCTGTGATCTCTTCGCCCCGCGACAAGATGCAGGCACGCTCAATCAGATTTCTAAGCTCGCGGATATTACCCGGGAAATCGTATTGCATCAGCAGGTCCATTGCCTCTGCGTTGATTCTTCTCGGTGCGACTTTTAGATCGCGTACTGCTTGCAGCAGAAGAAGTTCGCAGAGCTCGGGAATGTCTTCTCGACGTGTGCGGAGCGGTGGCACCGCTAACGGCACCACCGCGAGTCGGTAATACAAATCGTCGCGGAACAATCCCTCCGCCATCCGTTGCTTCAAGTCTCGATGCGTAGCGACGATCGTGCGCACGTCCACGCGGCGGGGCTTGGTCGATCCGATGCGAGTAACCAAGCCATCAGTCAACACACGCAGCAGCTTGGCCTGCGCGCCCATCGACATTTCGCCCGCTTCATCAAGGAAGAGCGTGCCCTCGTGAGCGGCCTCGAACAAGCCCTCTCGCGCCCGGTCCGCACCTGTGAAAGCCCCCCGTTCGTGGCCGAAGAGCTCGCTCTCCAGCAACGTCTCCGGAAATGCCGCACAGTTCACCGCCACCAACGGCTTTGATGAGCGGCTACTGTTGCGATGGATTGCGCGCGCTACCAGTTCTTTACCGGTTCCGGTCTCTCCCGTGATAAGTACGGTGGCATTGGTCGGAGCCACACGAGAGAGATTCTCTCGGAGCTCACGGATGGCGTTGCTGCGTCCTGATATTTCCGAGGAACCTTCAAGGCGTACTATTGCCGCACGCAACCTGTCGTTTTCGCGCAGCAGTTGAGTGTGCTCGACCGCACGCAGTGCCGAGGCGATCAACACCTCGGGCACGAACGGCTTGGTGATGAAGTCGAAGGCGCCTCGCCGCATGCTTTCGACTGCGAGCTCGATCGTCGCGAAGGCGGTCAGAAACAGCACTGACAGCGCCCGATCTGCCTCATGGGCAGCAATTAGAATGTCCAATCCCTCCCCGTCACCCATTTTCTGGTCGGTTATGACTGCGTCGAACTCGTGCTCCACAAGTGCGCGCCGCGCCTCGCTAAGGCCGGCGGCTTCAGTAACCTCGTGGCCTTCCTGCTTCAAATTGGAAACCAGGATGCGCCGCATGTGAGGTTCATCATCAACGATAAGAATTCGGCCCATCGCTGTCCTGCCAAAGCCTGCGCCTCAGTGTTCAGTCGAGGGAATCCTGATTGAAAAGCATACCTGGCCTGGTTCGTTGGCAATGAGGACGACATCACCCCCGTGCGCCCTCGCTATATTCCTGGCGATGGCCAGGCCAAGTCCGTTGCCGCCGGGTTTGGTCGTAAACAGGGGCTCGAACAGCCGCTCGACCGTTTCAGACGGAATCGGGCCGACCGGATCGATTACATCGATCCTGATGATGCTGTTGTGAGTTTCGGTGTTCAGCGTGACCCGGTCGCCGGGAGCACATGCCTCGATAGCGTTGAGTACCAAGTTCAACAATGCTTGCTGCATTTGTAAAGCATCAAAGGCTGCCCATAGGTCGGGTTCCGCGATCACATTAATAGTAATCCCGCCCTTCGAGGCATGCGGCCGCGCAACCGTCGCGACGTAATTGAGTGTATCGGCAAGGAGCACCCGCGAGACGCGTGCCTGAGGCGGCCGGGCGTACGCCATAAAATCCGTTGTCAGTCGTTCGAGGCGGGCCGCCTCCTTGGCCGCTATCTCAAACATCTCCTCGCGGACTCTCTCCTCCTGCTTCAACCGCCGAGCGGTGGCCAGCGAACTGGATATCATTGCAACCGGATTTCGAATTTCGTGTGCGAGTGCTCTGGATAGTCAACCCACCGCCGCAAGCTTTTCCTCCGAGAGTAGTTGCCGCCGGGCCTGTTCCAGTTCCTGCAAGTTGCTAACGGACCGTGCCTGCTGCTCGCGCAGGTTATTCACCAGGAGCCATACGAGAATTCCCATTACCGTATAGATTACGGACATGGCCCCGGCTTCGATGTACTCACCAAAGCGCATCCCATACGCGCCCAGAAAACTGATGAAATCCGCAAGGATTATCACCGCAATTGTCGCCCGGAAACCAAGCCTGAACGCGGCTTCGAGTAAGGGCAGCAACATTAAAGCGTAGTACGCAGTGTCGCCCCTGATCGTGAGGCAGGTAAGCACCAGCGATAGGATGGAGTTGAAACCAACGAACCACAACGTGAATGTTGTGCGCTTCGCCAGCGAAGCCGACGCGGGCTTCCTTGTCAGCCACGTAAGCTGCGCCGCCTGAACGACGAAGCCAACTGCCAGGACCATCACAACCGATGCTGAAGGTCTGCCGCGTACGAATCTCGACAACTCTTGCAACGCCAGCAGAGCACCGATTAGAGACAAGTTGAGCAGTGCAAAAAAGAAATCCTGCCGTTGACTGGACTCGAGGTTGCTCGCGAGCAGATCAGAATAGCGATCGCTCAAGCCGCTTAGGAGCGATTGGGATAGGGCGGGCTTCTGTCCTGCGATGGTGCCGCTACGGCTAGCAAAGCTCGCCATTAATCGTGTTGTCCGAATTCCAGGTGTGGAAAGCTGCCGGAGAGAATCGGCGTCAGACCGCGGCTCCTGAATCTTATCGTGTTCATTGGCATCGATTAGAACCTTCTGTAGCGTGGTTGGTCATTACTATACGCACGATCAATCGTACTCATCGGAGGGTTGAGAACGAAACGATCTACCAATTGTAAGCCGCGCCGACACCGATCGACGCTTGGCTATTGCTCATCATGCCGTCCGGCGCACTCATCGCGAAGATCCTCCAGCGGCTCGGCTCCTCGTCGTGACGTTTATGCAGCCACAGGAATAGCTCGGTGGTGCCAACCCCTAGCAGCGCGGCGCCGATCACATCGGAAAACCAATGTGCGTCGTGGCCCATTCGGCCGAACCCATCGAGCAGGGCGAGTGAGTAGACTGGCGTCGCCACGTACCATTCATTGTCGTAATATTCGCTCACCCCCGCCGCGAGCGCGAACATCGGCGTAACGTCGCCCGAGACAAACGATTGCCCGCCGTGAAAGAAAGCCGTGTGACTGCTCGTCTGGGAGGGACGCAGCCGGCCGAAGGCAGCTTTAATGCCGACGTTGACTAAGGTCGCGATTCCGGCCCCTTCGCCGGCGGTCAGGGCGTAATGGCGCGCACGTGGATCATCGTACCAAAGCCCATAACCATAGAGCAGAGCAGCACTGGCGCTGACGCCGCCGTAGCTTATGTTTTGCAACAGATCCGCGTCACTACTGCTCATACTGCGCAGATGGCTGCGCATGGTCTGATCGAGTGCGTAAGAACCACCCCACAATGCTCCGGCACCGGCCAAAACCAAATAGAACTTCGGCGAGCGCAGCGCACTATCTGGCGAAGCTACATAAAGCGGCGATGTGATTATGTCCTCAGTGTCGAGCAATGCATTATTAGTTAAATACTTGAAATCCGATACTACCTCAGCGCCAAGGCTCGCAGGATGGGGTGTTTGAGCCAAGGCCGTGCCGGACACGAGCAGCACTGAAAGCGGTATTGCGATAGTCCAGACTGTATACCTTGCCGTCATTACCCCTCCCTTGCTATCGCGGGACTAGGGTTAGAGGATTAATTCAAAAGCTATAGTCAATACCAATTTCCGGCCCGTACGATCCTGGAGCAAAGTCGGCCAACGCGCTTCATAGCTCTCATACAGTGGCGTCAGCCGGCGCTCGTAGTATAATCCGCCGGCAAACCACTCCCATGGATCGAAATTGTTGGTCCGTCCGCCCGGGATGATTGCACCGTTAAATTTTATGGGACTACTGGAAAAATGCGTGCCGCCAAGATTGAAATAGCGGAACCTCAGATGGATCGCGTTAACCTCGTCAAACCAGTATCTGGCATCGAGGGTCGGCATCTGTTCGGTGTTCATGCCCATGTTGGAGAAATGCAGACCGGTGCCTTCAGTCTCGAACTCACGAACCCGCACGATGCTGCCCGGACCGGTGAAACCAAACAAACCTTCCACCTGGAGGTCAAACTGGGATCTTTTCGGGGTGATGAGACTCGCGCTGGTGGTCGTCGCGCCGGCAGCGGTGCGCCCCCACTGGCCGCAAGGACCCGCTGCGGCTGTCGTGGAGCGATTGTGCAGGAGCAAGTCATCGCCAGCAGGCGGACGATGCACCTGAGTGCAGGCCCTCGAGCCAGGGGCAGGACATGCACGACGAGTACCTCTAAACCGGCTTCCCGCGGTGGGTTTTTCGCGGCAACCTCTCAATACCCTACGGCCCGGCAGGTTGGAAGCGCAAGCCGAATGCCACGACATCAGAGCGTACGTTCTCTCTCCTTAGCCGAGCGAAGAACGACAGGCGCTATAGGGCATACGGTCCGTCCGGTTGCTTGTCCAAAATTTCGGACAGACTTTGTTCAAATTCTTGGACAACCGCCGATTTCCAATCGGGAGGCGATGGAGGGAAGGAGGTGGGGAAGCTCTACTCTTTCGAGATAAGCCTCCACCATGAACTCGACGACATGGCCGGGATTCCAGATGCCGAACGTCCCTCCGAACACGGGTGGTGAGGTGGGTTGAGATTCCGGTGGCATTTGCGCTAATGATTCCAGCCGGCCATCGGGTTGAAGAGCACGTGGCGCAAGAGCATAAGAGTGTCGCCAACCCGGTCGAGCTCGTCCTACGTTCCACTGGAGTTCGAGCACGGTTTGTGGCGGCCTGCCGCACGTTTCACTGTGCAGGATACCAAGGGTGCAGCCCTTGGCTAATTAGCTTCGGTTCACTCCTGATTTTGGCCGCCCTCCTTCTGGCCCCGCGAGCTGCCGCTCAGGTGGACCCTTGGGAGTTCGAGGTCTATCCCTACGCAACAGAAGAACGAGGAGTGGTTGAGTTTGAGGCCGACAATGCGGTCGTTCCGAACGGACACAACAACGGCGGCGACGGGACCGCCGCGGGCACTTATCCGAGTCAGGGAATGTGGTATGACCAGTACGAACTTACGTATGGTATTACCAACCGGATCGAGGCGGCTGCCTACTTAAACATGGCTGGACCCAGCGACAACGGTTATCACTTCGCCGGCTCCAATTTTCGCCTCCGTGGCAAACTCTTGAACAAGGGGAGGCTGCCAGTCGATGTCGGCTGGTACATCGAATTGGAATGGCACAAAACACCCGAGTTCGATAAGGATCCACTCGATCTCGAACTGCGTCCCATAATTCAGAAGAACATCGGCCGCTGGTCGATCCTGCTCAACCCACAATTCGAGAAATCGATCTTGGTGGGACCCGACAAGAACAAAGGCTTCCAATTCGGATACTCGACCGGCGTCTACTACCGATTGTCACGCTACCTGTCGCCCGGGGTCGAGTTTTACGGTGCTATCGGAAATATTGATGATAATACTCCGCTTTACCACCAGCAGCACTATATCTTCCCGGTCATCCGAGGGAAGTTGCCGCATGGCATCGAATATAATATCGGACCAGGCTTCGGGCTCACCCGCGGCTCTGACCATGTAATTATGAAGTTCAATGTTAGCCTCGAGCGGTTTGTCGGTGCCGTCTTTGGCCCGTCATCTGACTCGGGCTGGTTTTTGTAACAACCTCCGGTTCAATCTGCGCTGATGACTCAGAAAGGTGACGACTCATCTCGCGCCAGGGGGCGCATAGACCATAGCTCGCCAGGATACACATCATCGGCATTGCGGGATGGCGATACCGGCCCCAGTCGGAGGGTCCGCCCGGAAGGGCCAAATAGTAAACCATTGTGACCAGCACAATCAGAATGGCAGGGTCCCGTAGGGGCGTCTTGAAGAGTGCAAAGCATGCGCTCGTTAAGTACAGAAGCTGCACTAAGAGCAGCACGACGGTAGTCGATGCGAGCAGTCGATTACGGAACAATACTTCGAGAGTCTTGATGATTCCGTCATCGACGGCTGTTTCGAGAAGGCCGCCATCTTTAGGGTAAAGAGCGAAGAACCTTACGAATTCAGTCGATAGCGGGTCAAAAATGCCGCGAATGACGCCTTCGAAATAGATACCAACGAAGGTCAGAGGGTTGCGAATAAATATAAGCATTGCAGCATCGCGCTGGTATTTGACGATATCTCTGAGGGGTTCGGCCTTTTGTTTAGGGTGGTCTTGAAAATAAATGCCCAGGTCATAGCAGCCCAAGCGGTCTTGCATCTCGCTGTAGGATAAATGTCGGTTGGTGGCCAGGATCGATGCCGCCATGTTACAGTACATGTCATCGCCGAAAACGGATGAGAAACCCGAATAGTCACTTACAATCTCGTTCCGAATGCACCAAAGCCCGGTAAGAGCGAAAGAAACCACCATAAAGACCGTTAGGTCAGCTAAAAGGCGCGACTTGTTCTGATAACCCGCAAACAGCATCCACAGTCCTAGCTGCGATAGCAACTATCAGCGGCAAAAAGTAGCCGACCGGTCGAACGTAGACGGAGGCCGCTAGAGCGCCGGCTGACGCGAGCAGATCCGTCCGTGATTGCCGTCTTAAATACCTGACAAGGTAGTATAGCCCGACTACCAATATCGCGGTGAACATCGTTTCAGTAGAGAGAAGGCTCGAAAAAAGAACGGCCAGCGGCTCAATCGCATACAGCATCGCGGCGATCAGAGCGATCCGCTTATTTTCGAACAGGAGGTCGGCGGTCTGATAGACCATGTACACCGTAAAGCAACTGAGCAGGATTTGGAGCGCGATTGTGGTAAGCGCGAGCCGACCCACGAGCAGGCCAACCGTAAGCAATAGAGGATAGCCGGGAGTTCGAATGATGTCCGGCGCCGGCGCCACTGGCGAGTTCCAGATGCGCGCCTCTGACGAGCCATCGGAAAAGAAGCGGTGATGCGCGACTAGCTCGCGCGCCGGCACAATATATTGCGCGCTGTCGCCGGTGTAGAAGATGGTGGAGTCACGCGTATAAAAATACGCTGATGTCGGCAGCAGGACGCGCAGAAACAACGCCAGCCCCAAAACCCGCCAGATGTTCAGCGACGAATTTGGATTTGCTTCCATTCGAAGGAGCGCCCCCGATTCTGTTCCGAGTTCGGAGGCAAGCGCCGTGCCTTCGACCGCTTTGACTGAATTGGGACGACCCGGCCCCGTGCTGGAGCGAGCTCTTCCGACTAGCGGAACAGCGTTCCTCTCTCAGCAAGTTCCACCTTGTCCAAATTTCCGAGCACATTGTGTTCAAATTCTTGGACAAGCCGAGATTCCTCATGAGGTAGCGACGGAACGGTTGTGAAGCTTCACTCGTTAAGCCGGGCAGCGGTCGATGGTAGCGCATCCCGCGACCAGTTGACGGAGGATCGTCGCGTGGTGGACGGCAACGCTCTAAAATCTCTGAGTCGAAGCACTCGCACGACGAACTTCGAAAACACTGGCCCGTTCGCTAGCGACGCTCTACGCGTTTTTCTATCCCCAAGAACCGCGAGAGCTCCTCGAGGCCGATGAGCAATGTTTTATTGCCGTCAACGTTCGGTCAACCGGGCGATTTGATAGCCGCCTATCAGATCAAACCTCGAGGACGCATTACGATGTATGCTTACCGGCCGTTAATCTCTGATAGCTAAACTTGAGAGTTCCGAACATCTTCGCGGCGGCGAGGCTCGCAATGCGGCCTGAATTTTGCCGCGCCGCAGCGCAAGCACTATTGATTTCGTCGAGGAGCGATTAGGCGCCGACCTTCTGCATCAACTTGATGCCGAATTGTTGCGCGGCGTTCGCGCCGAGCATCCGCCCGATGGTTGCTTCATCTACGCGCGCCTCGCTAAGCCGCGCAATCGCGTCCCATGCGGTGGTGGTGTCCTGGTGCGGATATCGTGAGCCCCAAACAATCTTGTCCGCATAGTGATGCGGCAGGCGCTGGATCCCCCGTTCATCGGCGTCAAAGCCCAGCATCACGCTGCCTTCCTTCCACATTTCCTCCGGATCGGTGCGGACTGGATAGAAATGCACCAGCGGAATCGTCCGCGTTGACGCCTCCATCTTCTCCAGCACCTCGTGCATCCAGGTCGCCTTGCCGTGCGCTACTACCATCTTCATCTTCGGATAGCGATCCATCACTGAGAAGCCGAGCAGGGTGGAGGCGACGAAGAGATAATTGTCGAGCCAATAGGACAGAATTGGCGAGACCGCGTGTCCCAGTTGAAGGCCGGTCAAATAAAAATCGGTGCTGCTGCCTCCCGCGAAAGGTCCCCGGCCGCTGGCGCCGAGGAACGACGCCTGTGAGAGCCGTCCCTTGATTTTCTCGATAAATGGTCCGTGAGAGATTCCTTCCGGATTCCAGAGGCCGGGCGTCGGATGAACTGCCGCGGTGACACCGAGGTTTTCCAGTGCCCCCCACAGCGGCTCGTAGAACGGATGATTCAGGTAGCGTCCCTCGATAAATGCAGGCCGGATGAAAACTGCGGGAAAGCAAGCGAGCTTCGCGATCCGCTGCAGTTCCTCTATCGCGAAGTCCATGTTTTGTAGCGGGATCATTGCGGCGGCGAACAAGCGGTCGGGCGCCGCATGGCAAAAATCAGCAATCCAGTCGTTATAGGCCCGTGCGAGCGCGTAGGCGACGTCCGGATCTTTGACCAACGGGAAACCCTCTGCAAACCAGGTCGGATACAGCAGCGCTTGGTCTACACCCATCTCGTCCATATCGCGCAGGCGCGCCAACGGCTGGCTGGCGCCTTCATTCGCTGAATGAAATAACTTCGGGTCCAGTTCGCCGATCGAGTCCCAGGTCATCCCCGGGCGCCAGACCGCATAACTGGGGATATTGGGATTTTCGGTATCCCGATATACTTCGCCGTTAAGCTTGAGATACGAGCCGAGTTTGCCTTCTTCGCGCCACAACGCGAGCCGGCCCGGAACGCGATACTCTGGCTCAAGGTACTTCTCCCAAAGCGCCCGCGGCTCGACCACATGGGAATCAGCATCGAACACGGCGAAGCCCTTGCGCGGCATCGGCTTTCCTCCTCTAACGGCGATTGACGCCGCTGCGTCTAACGGCGATTGACGCCTGCGTCTGGACTGAGCGCCTGGTGGATTTCCTCTTCGGCCGGCCACCAGTCGGGCCGTTCGATTTCGGTAACGCGTTCGCGAATTATCGTCGTCGGCTCCTTAATCCTGTACAACCGGCGGGCATTGCCGCCGAGCATTTTCGCCTGATCGGCGGCGGGCAATTCGCATTTGCGCATCGTCTCGATCGCCCGCCACGCATCATCGCCGTCATGATGGTAAACATCCGACGACCATGCGCAGATATCCCGGTAAAAATCGGGCAAATACGAAGGGAATGCCTCGTCGCCCTCGAAGCCGCAAAAGCAATGCTGGAAAAAGGTCTCGCTCGGCAATTGTTTGAGCGCCGGGAAAGTGCGGCGGCTGCGATGAAGTTTGTAGGCCTTGTCGCATTCGTCGAGCAGGAAGCTCAGCCAGGTCGAATCGGACTCAAAGACGGCCGCCTTGAGTTTCGCATGGCGCTCAAAGAAGCCCGACATCAGTGTCATCGTGACCCATAATGACGCCTCCGCCATAAATGCCTGCATGTTGCCGAGGAACGTATGGGGAAGGCCGGAGGTCGCGATCGTGCGCTGAATCAACTGCGATGCCGAGTACTGCTCGGCGTAACCGGCCGGCACATGACCGCCGATCGCCGGGAACGGGTGCATCCCGTAAACCAACCCGGTCTCTTCCATCGCATTCCATAGCGGTTCGTATTTCGGCTGGACGGGATAGTTCCCCATCGCATCGGTGGGCCGGATGAGCGCTACACGACAACCCTTGCTGGCGACGCGGTACAGTTCGGCGACCGCGAATTTCACGTCCTGGAGCGGAATCAGCGCAGCGAAATAGAGGCGCTCCGGATTTTCCAAAGTATATTCGTATGCCCACTCATTGTAGGCCTTGCACATCGCGCGCGCGCCAAGCGCATTCTGGAGCCAGGGATACGTATCAATGTCAGTCGGGATAACCATCACCTGGTCGATACCCTGGATATCCATGTCGCGCAGCCGCGGCTTCGGATCATAGGAGCCGCGATGATCAAGGTAGTCCGACTGCTCCTTGGTTAGCGCCGTCTCCGGGCGCAGGTTGCGCACATTGAGCGTCCGCTGAATATTGTGTTTGATACCTGGACCGGCCAGTGACACAAAGGGAAGGAAACCCGCGGCACCCCGGAAACCGAGGAGATGACCGCCAGTGTTGCCGTTGATCAAATACTGGTCCGTCTCGGCGTCGTACCAGTCGGTGAACTTCAGCGCTTCCAACTCGTTCTTCGTAAGATGGTCTTTGGCACGCTCCCAAATCACGGTCGGCTCGGTAACGTGAGCGTCGCAATCGAAGGTCGCGAACTCCTTGGTCATCGGGGCAAACTTCTGTACCGGCATGAATTATCTCCCTCGCCCGGGTGCAATGCGCGTCGAAGCGTCGAGCTCGCCGCGCTCGGAATAATGATGGCGTGACCAACCTGCGGCGACTCGACAACGCTAACGCTACGGAATATTAATCGCCAGCACATGGATCGATCAAATCTGTCGAGCTTTCTCTCAATGAGCAGGAATGCGTGTTTGCCTTTTACGACCGCCCGGTCGTACGATCTTCCGAGTTGATTGCGGCCCTTGGCACAACCAGCAAGCGAAGGGGCAGGCATGGGTAAATCCAGTTCAGCGGAAATTCGCGCCCGTCTGAGCCATCCGATAATCGACTCCGACGGGCACACGGTCGAGTTTCTTCCTGCATTTCTTGACGTCCTGAAGGAAGTTGCAGGCCCTGATATCGCTGACCGTTATGTTAAAGGTGGCGGACTCGGCAGCTCTCGATGGTATCAGGCCTCGCCCAGGGAACGCCTCGAGCGCCGGATGACGCGCCCGCCATGGTGGGGTGTGGCGATGAAAAACACCATCGACCGTGCCACCGCGTCGATGCCGAAACTGCTTTATGAGCGCCTCGACGAGATCGGTCTCGATTTTACGGTGCTCTATCCGTCGCTGGGACTTGGCGCTCCGCATACTCAGGACGAGGAGATGCGCCGCGCGACCTGCCGCGCGTTTAACATCTACCATGCGAGGATTTTCCGCGAATACTCCACTCGCATGACGCCCGCTGCGTGTATTCCGATGCATACACCGCAAGAGGCGATCGATGAACTGGAATACGCGGTAAGCACGCTCGGCATGAAGGCAATCATGGTCGCCGGCTATGTGGCTCGCCCGATCCCTGCCCATCCCGGGGACCATGCCTACTGGCTCGACACGTTTTGCCTCGACAGCGCATTCGACTACGACCCGGTATGGGCGAAATGCATCCAGTTGGGGGTGGCGCCAACCTTCCATTCGAGTAGCCAGGGGCTGGGCTTCCGTACCTCAGTGAACAACTACATGTATAACCACATTGGTCACTTTGCGGCGGCCGGCGAAGGATTGTGCAAAGCGCTCTTTTTCGCGGGGGTGACGCGGCGCTTTCCGCAACTGAAGTTTGGTTTTCTCGAATGCGGTGTGGGATGGGCCTGCAGTCTCTACAGCGACCTGATCGGACATTGGAAAAAGCGCAACCGGGCCGGAATGGAGAACTACAATCCGGGAAATCTGGATCGCGAGCTGTTAATGGAGTTGTGCCATCGCTATGGCGGCGAATTAGTCAAAGGCCGGCTCGATTCGCCGGAAGCCAGATCTCTCGCGACGGTGGGTATTCATGCTTTCACCGGCGCCAGTGCCGAGGATCCTGCGGCAATCGATGACTTCGCGCAAATCGGGGTGACCCAACCGTCCGACATTCCAAAGCTCTTTGTGCCTAATTTCTATTTCGGCTGCGAAGCTGACGATCCAGTCAATGCGATGGCCTTTGACGCGAAGAAAAATCCCTATGGCGCCCGGCTCCGGGCGATCTTCAGTTCGGACATTGGCCATTGGGACGTGCCTGACATGAGCGAGGTGGCCGAAGAAGCTTACGAACTGGTTGACCAGGGCGTCATCACCGAGCAAGATTTTCGCGATTTCGTGTTCGTCAACCCGGTGCGTCTATGGACCGATATGAATCCGAATTTTTTCAAGGGAACTGTAGTGGAAGCCCAGGTAGATAAGTTGCTCAGCGGAAATTAACTGGCGGTGGGCAGGCTCGAAGTCTGCGCACCGAGTTTCTATATTTGCCCGACTGGGAAACCATTATCCTCTGGCATATTATTTGTCATCCCGGTGAGCCGAAGCCCTGAGCGAAGTCGAAGGGGAGCCGGAGCGTCAGCGGAGGCGACGAGGGATCAGCGCGAAGCGATCTGGCTGGGGAGCGAGTCACACTGCGTGAAGAGCTACTGGGTCTACATCATGTCGAGACTGTCGATTTTCATGCGGCTGCGAGAGAAGAATCGGGATTCCTCGCACGGCAGCCACGCGCGGGAATGACAGAAAAGGACACGCATTCTCTTAGTTTGTCATTCTCGCGCGCGTGGCTGCCGCGCGTGAAGAAATCCCGATCTTTTTTTCGGTCATTTAAGACAGCCGGCGAGAAAGTGACAGTCTCATGTCGGGGCGGACGAGGACCGTATATGTCGGCGTCACCAACGACCTCGAGCGGCGCGATTACGAACACAAGAATAAACTAATCCCAGGCTTCAGGCCGAAAAACTGCCGCTCCGGTCGGGATGACAGAAAAAGGGCTACGGATGTAAAACCTTTGAGAGCAGGTGCTACGCCTGCGCTAATGGAGAACTTACATGCCATTTAAGACTCATGAAGTCGATGTGGAAGATGTCGAATACCTGCGACATGGGAGCAAGCCGCTGCTTGCGCGTCTGTTCAAACCGCGGGGCAGCGGTCCCTTTCCGGCGCTGGTTGACGTGCATGGAGGAGCGTGGAATTTAAGTGATCGGCTGGCTGACACCATCATCAATGAGGCGCTGGCAAAAAGCGGCGTGGTGGTGGCGGCACTGGATTTTCGTATGCCGCCGGAGGCTTCGTACCCGGCTTCAATGGCGGACATCAATTATGGAATCCGTTGGCTGAAAGCGCATGCTGCCGAATTCGGTAGCCGCCCCGACCTGGTCGGGATCGCAGGAAGTTCTAGTGGCGGGCACCAGGCTATGCTCGCCGCGATGCGGCCGCGCGACGTCAGGTACGCGGCGATTCCACTGCCGTCGGGAGGCCCGGCGGTGGATGCGAGCGTTCGATGCGCTATCATGTACTGGCCAGTCATCGACCCCCTTGGACGCTATCATTACGCCAAAAAGCTGAAGGCGGGCGGAAAACCGTATCCCGAAATAGCGGACCTGGTGTTGCCGCTTCACGACAAATACTGGAAGACCGAGGAAGCGATGGCCGAAGGTAGTCCATTGCTGATTCTCGAACGAGGCGAGAAGGTGGAATCGCCTCCTGCCCAATATATTCAGGGCACCAACGACGTCGCGCATCCGCGCGAACATCTCGATCGCTTCGTCGCCAGCTATCGCAAGGCCGGCGGCCATTTGGAGCTGGAACTCTTCGAGGGCATGACGGAAGGCTTCATCATCCGCAAGCCCGATGCGCCCGCTTCGGCCAAAGCGATCGAAAAGATCGTAGCGTTTGTGCACGAGCACATCAGGTAAAACGGACCAATAGATGGGGCAGCGCATAGTTCCGATTCGCTGCCCCCAAGATCGCGGTCTCATTCCAATGAATCGAGATCAGGTTGGACCGGGTTTGGTCGCGTTCTTGAGTGCCACTATGAGCGGTCTAATAAAATGCTACGGGCGCACCAGCCATTCGCTTAAGTCCAGCGACATCGCTTCGCCATCGGTCAGCATCAACGATTTTGGCGATCGCCGAAGCTGCAATTTCGAGATGTCCAGTTCGCGCGGTAACAAATAGATCAAATCGCCGGCGCTCAATGATATGACCCGCACCCGTTCGTCGCCATGACGCTCAGCACCGGAAATTTCGTAGGGGCTGAGATGGAACGGCATACCTCGCACGCGGATCGTCACCTCATCGTAATCTTCCACCACGCCAACGAACAGCCGCGTGTTGTCGTCCTTGAATAGCTTACGATCAATGATCAGCACCCGATCGTTGTCACGCAGGGCCGGCATTCTCGTCCCTCCCTATGCCCGGGGCTGGTACAGCAACTCAGCATAATTTTACGCACCTGCTGCGCCGAAATCGACTTTTTAAACTGCCTGAAGAATTTTGGGTTCACGGGCGGCGTGTCGGGCGCGCCGCCTTCCGCCGCATCGGGCTGGCAGGTACGATAGAAGCTACATAGGTGCCGCGCGGAATCAGATAAAATCACGTGCTAACGCTCGATAACATCTCGAAGTCATTTGGCGGGCGAGTCATCTTCGACCATGTAAGCTGGTCAGTTCCGGATGACGCTCGCGTGAGTCTGGTCGGGCTGAATGGCGCCGGCAAATCGACCTTGCTCAGGCTTATCGCCGAAAAACTAGAACCCGATTCCGGCCGTATCACGCGCCCCCAGCGGAGCCAGATAGGTTACCTCGAACAGGACGCTCCTGAGATGGGCGGACGTGGCGTCCTTGATGAAACGCTTGCGGCCTTGGCCGACATGCGCGCGCTCGACCGGCGCCGGCTTGAACTGGAGGAAATACTGACGCGTGAACATTCGGGTCCGGCCCATGATGCCGCGCTCGACGAATACGGCGAGGTACTGCACGAGCTGGAACGGCATGATTTTTACACAGCCGAAAGCCGCGCGACGGCGGTCCTGTTCGGCCTCGGGTTTAAGCAAGACGACCTCGCGCGCGACGTGGCGGAATTTTCCGGCGGCATCCGGATGCGGATTGCGCTGGCCAAACTCCTGCTGCAAAAGCCAGATTTCCTGATGCTGGATGAGCCCACCAACCATCTTGATATCGAAGCCCGCAATTGGCTCGAAGACTATCTCGAAGATTATGGCGGCGGTATCATTCTCGTCTCGCATGACCATTATTTCCTTGATCGCGTCACCCGCCGCACGGTCGAGGTAGCGCGCGGAGCCTTGACCGAATACGCCGGCAATTATTCCTATTACGTCGCCGAACGCGAGCGCCGCGTCCAGATTGAACTAGCCGCCTACCAGAAGCAGCGCGAAGAAATCGAGCATATGGAGGCGTTCATCAGCCGCTTTCGTTACCAGGCGAGCAAAGCCAAGCTGGTGCAGAGCCGGATTAAGCAGCTCGAAAAAATCGAACGGCTCAAAGCGCCGCCCGGACTCGAACGTCCCCCCGCGATCAAATTTCCCACTTGCGACCGGAGTGCGCGGCGCGTGATAGAGATGCGCGCCCTGGTCAAACGCTTCGGCACGCTAATCGTATACGACGGTGTGAGTGTTGAAATTGAACGAGGCGCGCGAATCGCGCTGGTCGGGCCCAATGGCGCCGGCAAGTCAACCATGATTCGGCTGCTCGCGGGCATCGAGGAGTTAACCGCAGGTGAGCGAATCGTCGGTGAGCGCGTGCAGCTCGGCTACTTTTCTCAGAACCTCTCCGAGTCTCTGGACTACAGGCGAACCGTTTTGGACGAACTGAGCGAAGAGGCTCAGGGGATGACCACCACCGAAATTCGCAACCTGCTCGGCGCGATGCTGTTTTCGGGCGACGACGTTAACAAGCGCGTCGGTGTGCTTTCGGGTGGTGAGCGCGGGAGGCTGGCTCTGGCCAAGGTCCTGGCCCATCGGAACAATTGCCTGCTGCTCGACGAGCCCACCAACAACCTTGATATTATCGCAAAGGAAACGCTGCTCGAAGCGCTAAAACGGTTTCCTGGCACGGTGGTGCTCGTCAGCCATGACCGTTACATCCTCAATCAGCTCGTTACCGAGGTAATCGAGGTCGGCCACGGTCACGCGATTCGCTATCTCGGCAATTATGATGAGTACCTGGAAAAGAAGGCGGCCGAGCAGGCGCGTGCCGACAGCGCGGCAGCCGGCAACTTCGACAGGAACGCCGGCGAGCTCTCGGGCAACGGCGCTGGCGCGCGGGAGATGCCAATCGAAGGTTCAAGCACGGTCCGGGGTAACGGCCGTGGAAGTGAAGCGAAGACTCGTCAGGCGGAACGCGAAGCTCAGCGCGGCCGTGCGAAGCTCATCAAGCAGCGCGCGGCACTGGAAGCGGAAATCGGAAAAAAAGAATCGGAACGGGCGGCGCTCAGCGCGGAAATGAGCGACCCGAATTTTTACCTCGCCCGTCACGACGCCGATCAGATGATCTCCTGCTATGAGCGGTTGGGCCGCGAAATCGACGGGCTCTACGAACAGCTCGTCACATTCGAAAACCTCGGCGAGTAATTGCCTGGCGGAACTTTTTCGCTCACCGCCGTGGGCCGTTTGATCATCGGCAATGATACGCCGATAGCGGCACGGCTGCAGATCAACTCGAAGTTCAACTAGGACCAGGACTAGTTTTAGCGCGCAATTCCCTCGCATAAGCGCGGGCTGCCCGAAGACTTCCAATTGTTGCAACAGCCGGCCGTGCCACTCCTGCGAATTCTGAGGCCTAGTGACAGTAAGGAAGAGCGTCCGAAATCATCAGCGCAAATATTGCGATAGCGGAGCGTCAGCTCTGACGGGGACGAAATTTCGGAATCGAGATAGTGGCGCTCCAATCCTCGAAAATGACTTCGACCTGCATCCCGACCGCGACCTCGTCCGGGTCGCACCCGACGATATTGGTCATCATCTGAGGTCCCTCTTCGAGCGTGACCAGAGCAACTACGTATGGAACGTCATTGGCGAAAGCGGGAGATACCGGCCGCAGCACAGTGGTGAATGATAATATCTTCGCACGGCCGCTGGCATTGATCCATTCGACCTGTTCGCTGAAACATTTGGAGCAGTAGATTCGCGGGAAGAACTGATAATGATGGCAGTTCGAGCAGCGTTGGATTCGCAATTGATGCTGCCGGCAACCTTCCCAATAGGGCGCGGTTTCCAGTGTCGGCGTCGGAATCGGCTTACCTTCTCCTTTTATGCGCACGTCGCAGACTCCTTTGCTCGGCTCCGCCTAGTGTTTATGCGCACGTCGCAGACTCCTTTGCTATGCGCACCTCGCGGACTCGTTTGCTCGGCTCCACTTCGTGGCGCCTAGCGGGCTCGGCTCCGCTGCGCTCCGCCTAGTGTTTATGCGCACGTCCAATGGCCCTTGCGGGCCGTTCGGCAGACTCCTTTATCAGGTACAACTCCCGGAGTCGTTTGTTTCTCCGCTACCCCCCGCCTGATTCAGAGTGGCTCGCTGCCGAAAATCGCGGTGCAATGGGTCAACATGATACCGCCCTGGCCGTGCACCAATGCGATTTTGGCGCCCTCCACTTGTCGAGCGCCACAGGAACCCCTTAGTTGCCGGACCGCCTCGGTAATTGAGAACATCGAACCTGGATGACCGGGATGACAATGTGAGAGTAGGCCGCCGTGGGTGTTAACAGGCAGCTCACCGCCGAGTTCGATCCGCCCGTCCTCGACGAAGCGGCCGCCCTCGCCCTTGGGACAAAAGCCCAGGTCCTCCAACTCGATTATCACCACCGGCGTGAAGCAATCGTACAATTCGGCAACATCGACGTCTCTCGGACCGACACCAGCCATTGCATAGGCGCGTTCACCGGCCTCTTTGGCGGCGGAGGTTGTCAGATTCAATGCCTGCGTCACATGCTCATGCGAATGCCCTTCGCCGACGCCCAGCAGATAGACCGGCTTCTGCTTGAAATCGCGCGCGCGCTCAACCGAGGTCATTATGAAAGCCGCACCGCCGTCGCTGACCAGCGAGCAGTCGAGCAAATGGAGCGGGTCGGCAATCATGCGCGAAGCGAGCACGTCCTGAATAGTAATCGGTTTGCGCATCTGCGCCGCCGGGTTTAGCGAAGCATGTTTTCTACACGCGACCGCCACTGCAGCACGTTGCTCAGCCGTGGTGCCGTAAGCGTGTTCGTGCGCGCGCGCGATAAGCGCGTAAAATGCGGGAATCGGCGGGCCGTAGGGGCGTTCGAATTGCGGATGGCCGGCGGTAGACATCATCTCCACCGCCTTGTCGCGCGACAAGCCGGTGACTTGGCTGTCAGCCATCGTGATCAGGACGTTATCGCACATCCCCGTGACGATAGCTGACGCCGCGTGATGCATGATCGCGAGCGTAGTGCCCCCACCAGCCGGCGCTCCCATACAGTAGCGCGGAAAGATCTGCATGTATTCTGCGATCATTTCCGCGTGGTAAAGGTATGGCTCGGCCCACGACGCACAGGTGATCAGACCATCGATCTGGTCCTTGGTAATCCCCGCGTCTTCGAGCGCCAGCCGCGCCGCCCTTACATAGAGTTGGGTCGCGCTGTACTGGGGCACGACTCCGACCTCGGTATCAGCCACCCCGACTATCGCGACCCGATTTCGCAGACTTTGCGTAAGATTATCTCCGGTCAATAGCTAGAGCTTTGAGCCCCTTCTGTCATTCTCGCGCCGGACACGCGCGGGAATTACAAACATAGGGCAGCAGCCCCTGCGATATTGCTTCGCTAAACCAACGCAATCGCTTCCCCAGAGATCTCTATGACTTCTGAGTGATGCTGCTCCCCCGCGCCGCTCATGATCACAGCCGCTCTCTAGCGCTCCTGTCAATTGATCGAAAAGCCGAACAGACCCGCTACGTTATCGTGCACCATCTTACGAGTATCAGCCTCCGGTATGGACGCGAAATTGCGCGCTACCTGTCGGCGCGAGAACGGCCAGACGCCTTCGGTATGCGGATAATCCGAACCCCACATCAGATTATCCACCCCGATCATTTCCCGTGTCAGAACCCCGGCGCGATCATCCTCAAAAGTCGCGCAGAACTGCCGCCGGAAGTAAAAGCTCGGAGTCTCGGGGAGTTTCGGCTCCATCCACCCGCGATGGTCTTCCCACCAGTGGTCCATGAACTGAAGCACCGACGCGATCCAACCGACCCCGCCTTCGACCAACGACCATTTCAATGTCGGGAAACGCTCAGGCGCGCCACCCCAGATAATCCGCATCAGGGTGTCATACATGCCGAACTTGACCACGCCCACATTGATACCACCAGCGCCTGGCCCGTGCGCGATTCCGTAAGGCTCGCGCCCGCACAAGTGAATACTCGCAATCAGGCCGAGGTCCTGAAGCGCGGCCCATAATTTGTCCCAATCCGGCAGGTTATAAGGCCGGTCGTCAACCCACGCCGGCAGCATTACGGTTGCCAGCCCCAGCTTGGCCGCCCGTTCTGCTTCCTTGATGGCAGCATCGATTGAGCCGCGGTTCGGCAGCATCGCGGCACCTTTTAACCGCGCCGGATGAACGGCGCAGTATTCAGCGAGCCAGTCGTTATATGCACGGCAGCACGCCGCAATGTAGTCGCCATCGGGAGCGCGCACGATATGAAGCCCGATGCCCGGATAAATAACCTCACCCGAAACCCCGTCGAGGTCCTGATCCTTGAGACGCTCATTCGGATCCCATGAGCCCGGCCGGTTTTGCTCGTAGCGATAGCCTTTCGGAATCGGAATCTCCATTCCTTGCGCCTTCAGGTCGGCCATCGGTCCTTCAAATGCCAGGGGTCGCGGACGCATTCCCTCGATCACAATATAATCGCCGCTTTCATCGAGGGCTTCGATACGCGGTGCCTGGTCGCGCCATCTGGCCTCGATACGCTCCTGCCACAGGCGGCGTGGTTCCATCACGTGCGAGTCTGCGGAAATTAACGATTTGCTGTACAGTTCCTCGGCCACAAGATTTCCTCCAGAAGTAGGCGCCAAGATTATAGATTGGCGGGAAGCGGTGGCGCCAATAGCGTTTGGTCCACTTCGTGACCAAAGTAGATGATTTCGCGTTTCATCTACCTGACGACGCGACTGGCCCTAAAAGAGGATGAGCGGCTTGATTATGCCGTCGAGCTTTTTGTCCATCATCTCGAACGCCTTGGGCATCTCGTCAAAGCGAAACCGATGGGTGGTCAGCAACGTTGGGTCGACGCGGCCCCTTTCCACCAGGCGGAGCAGGCGTTCCATTCGCAGCCGTCCGCCCGGGCACAAACCGGTGCGGATCGTTTTTTCCGCCATTCCGACTCCCCACTCCAACCGCGGGATACGGACGAACTCGCCCTCGCCGTGATAACCGGCATTGGAGATGGTGCCGCCGGGCTTGGTCACTTTGATCGCGTTCTGAAAAGTCGTGTCAGCGCCCAGCGCCTCGATGGCAGAGTCCACGCCTGCGCCGGCGGTTGATTTCATAATCGCCGCGACCGCATCCTGCCGGCTGAAATCAATGGTAACATCCGCGCCAAATTTGGTCCCCAGTTCGAGACGTTTGAGGACGTTGTCGATGCCGATGATAAGGCCGGCGCCGCGCAGCTTTGCGCCTGCGACCGCCATCAGGCCGATCGGCCCGAGCGCGAAGACTGCCACTGTGCCGCCTGTCGGAATGTCGGCATTCTCAGCAGCCATTAACCCGGTCGACAACATATCCGCGCAGTAAACCGCGGCCTCGTCGGGCACATTTAATGGGATATGCGCGAGGTTGGCGTCGGCGTCGTTGACATGAAAATACTCCGCAAACACGCCATCCTTAATGTTGGCGAATTTCCAGCCGCCAAGCGCCTGGCCGGATTGCGATGAATGACCGCTCTGCGAGGCCGGATCGCCCCAATCGGGCGTAATCGCGCCAACCACGATTCGATCGCCGGGTTTGAAAACGCGGACTTCGGCGCCGACTTCGTGCACGACACCGACTGCTTCATGCCCCAATGTAAGATTCTCGCGCGGCCCGATCGCCCCTCGCACAGTATGCGAATCCGACGTACAAATAAGTGCCATCGTAGTCTTTACGATCGCGTCTAATGGCCCGGGCCGCGGCATCGGCTTTTCAGTAAACCCAACCTGCCCAATCGCCTTCATTACAAAAGTCTTCATCGCTTCCTCTTTCGCTCGAACTCTCGGATGTGACTGTGCGAGCAGCTCACTGCGATGGTGCGACTGGTTCGGGCGCGGGTTCTCCGCCCGGGGCGACGGGTTCCGGAATGGGCTCGATGCCCGACGGCGCGGGCACTGCTGCGGCCTCGCCGCCGCTGGAATTGCCTGAGACGGCGAGTGCTATCTGCTCGGCGCCGGAGGATTTGGCGATATCCACGATTCGCACCATATCCCCAAGGATGACTGACGGGTCGCCATCGAAGACCACCATCTTTTCCGGTGCGCGGCCGAGCGCGTCGTGAACCGCCGAACGCAAATCGCCCTCGGACACGTGCTTGCCGTTGACGAAAATCTGATGGTCCGAGGTATAGCTGATAGTCACACCCTTCGGTTGTTGAGGATGCGCCGGTGATTCGAGCCTCGGCAAGTCAACATGCGCGGCCGACTCGATCGTGACGGCCGTCGCCACCATAAAGATAATCAGCAGGACCAGGAAGATATCAGTCAGCGGTGTGATGTTGATCGAGGCAAAGATGCCATTGCCGCTATTGTCAATCGGGATTGCCATCGCAGAATTTTCGCCCTAGCTTTCTGTGGAGTTCATCACGTGTCAGCCTGCTGGGGTCCGCTCCCCGGGCGCCGCGCGCCGAGCAGCTATAGCAATTTGTTCAGCGCCTGCTGCCTTGGCTAAATCCAGGATCCGGACCATATCGCCGAGCAGCACGGTACGGTCGCCTTGAAAAATCACGACCTTGGCGTTAACCCGCGACAGAGCATCGTGGAGTTCAGACTCGATGTCGCGCTCCGGTACGTCCTTGGAATTGACGAACAACTCATGATTTGCGGTGTACGTAACCAGCACGCCTTTGTTCTCGGGACTGGTGTTTTCGGCCGCAGGCAGGTTGACATGTGTCGCTGATTCGACCGCAACCGATGCGGTGACCATAAAAATGATCAGCAACACCAGGAAGATGTCGGTGAGCGGCGTGATGTTAATCTCCCAGAACATCCCGCCCTCGCCCTTCGGCGTGCTAATCGCCATTGGCCTTCCTGCCGGTCTCGGCCGCATCGATCAGGCGAGCGGCGCATATATGGATAGTCGCGTTGATACGTTCAACACGCTGAGAGAAGTAGTTGTAGAAGATCACGGCGATAATGGCGACGATGAGCCCGAGAGCGGTCGAGATGAGCGCCTCAGAAATACCGGCCGCAACCACCGAAAAGCCGCCCGTGCCCATGATCGCCATTGACTGAAACGCTGCCAGGATACCGACGACGGTGCCGAACAGTCCGATAAAAGGCGCAGATGCGCCGGAAGTTGCCAAGACCCAGATTGAACCCCTAAGCTGCAGAAGTTCGGCAAAGCGCCGCTCTTCATCGATCCCTTCGAGTCGCTCGCGTGGGGCTGATTCGGCTTCGCTCACCAATTCCTGGAAGACCCGCTCGCTGGGCCCGCGCCGGTTGCTGACGTACGCCGATGCATCGACGAATTTTCCCTGCCGTAGCGGCCCGATCATCCGCTCTGCCAATCGCGTCGCGCGCCGTCCCACCCCCCAGAGCGCCCAGATGCGCTCGAAAATTATAGTCACGCAGACCACCGAAATCGCAATCAGCGGATAAGTCGCATACCAACCCTTCATGAACATCGCGAGCAAACTGAACTGATCCTGCATTAAAGGTTAGGCTCCCGAGATATTGGCATTTTGCTGCCTTCTGCCTAGCCCAACTGCAATAATCTCGCTCTGCTGTCAAGGCTTTGAGTGTATGCTTCAAAAAGGCCGGTAAAGACGTTACAACTCCGACATGAAACCAAGGGTCACCATAATCGGCGCAATAGCTTGACTTTGATTGGCTGGGAAGTTTATCCAAAGCCTACATTTTCGCGGCGCTCAAAGACGTTGCCGGAGTTCGGGACAGGGTTGGCATGGTGCAGCCAACGGCTGTGCCGTGCTAAAGACTTTGAGATGGTGGAACAAGCTGCTAACGCGTCATTCCGGAGAGAAAACGTTCCGCCTACAACGATCGAAACGCAACCGAAACGGGAGAGGAAGCACTAACGATGGCATTACTGGAGGGCAAAGTGGTGGTCATCACCGGCGCCGGCCGTGGTATCGGCCGCGAGGAGGCCCTGTTGATGGCAAAGCAGGGCGCCAGGGTGGTGATCAATGATCTGGGCGGGCACTTCGACGGCACTGGCGAGTCACGCTCGCCAGCGGAAGAAGTTGTCAAAGAGATCCGTGCCGGCGGTGGCGAGGCGGTCGCCAATTTCGAAAGCGTAACCGACTTCAGAGCGGCCAAGCGGATTGTTGAGTGCGCAATCGATAATTTCGGCAAGCTGAATATAGTCGTCAACAATGCCGGCATTCTCCGCGACCGTATGATCTTCAATATGACCGAGGAGGACTTTGACGCGGTCCTGGGCGTCCATCTGCGCGGCACTTTCAATATGGCCCGTCATGCCTGCAATTACTGGCGTGAACAGCATAAGGCGGGCAATTTGCTCAACGGCCGTTTAATCAACACCAGCTCCGACTCAGGCTTGCTCGGCAATGCCGGTCAGAGCAATTACGGGACGGCGAAGGCTGCGGTCGCCTCGATGGCGATCATCATGGACCGCGAAATGTCCCGCTACGGCGTCTGCATAAACGCAATCGCGCCGGTCGCCCGCACGCGGCTGACGATCGACGCCACTCCGCAGACGGCTGCTACCATGCCAGCGCCCAAAGCGGGCGAGATTGATCGATTCAGTCCCGCTCACGTTGCGCCGCTGGTGGCATGGCTCGGCAGTGACGATGCCAAGGACGTTCATGGCGAAGTGTTCCGAGTCGGGTTGGGGATGGTCTGGCTAATGACCGGCTGGCATACTGCCGCCAAAATTACCCAGTCGGGCCCCGTCAAGTTCTGGGATCCGGCCGAGCTGGGCGCGCGCGTCAAGCAGGAACTCGCCAAAGGGGTCACCAAAAAAGAGAGTCTCGGAGAAGTACTGGCTGGGAATTGAAGCAAGCAGACAGAGTAACGACGGACAGAGCGGTCCGCGGCTCGCTTGACGCTCGGCGAAATGCGGCAAAGCCCTTAAGCCAGGCACTGAGCGGAGTTGACGGGTCAGCAGTCCGCCGCAAAAAAGAATGTCGCACAGGAAATCCACCGTGAACGTGGCTGCAGTTGGGCCGCGCTTTCGTTCTGTTCTTTTAATTTGTGCCGCGAACACCGCACGGAGCGTGATGGCCGAGCATATTATAGCCCGCGAACTGCGGCAGCGCGGGCTCGACCGCGAGATCAGAGTGCGCTCGGCAGGTATAGCTCCCTATGCTCGCGACGGCGCCCTGGTCTCGCTCGACACGCGAATGGTCCTACGCGATATCGGCATCCATCTTGATGATGACGCCACATCGACCGATCTCAAGCGCCATCCTGAGCTGTTGCATGAGGCCGACGTGGTGATCGCGATGACTGAGCAGCAGGCGCGCGATTTGCGCGAGCGCTTCGCAGTGCCCGACCGTCTCGAAGTGCACACGCTGCGCTCGTTCGCCGGCGAAGCGGGGGATATCGACGATCCATTCGAGAAGGGGGACCTGGTCTTCGCTCAGTGCCGCGAAGAAATAACCAGGCTGGTTCCCCGGGTGATAGAACGTTTATGCGGGCTGGATTAGGCTGGCCTAAGGGTTGGCCTAAGAGCGGACGGCCAGGCGTCAGCACCGGAGCGAGCTTACGAGTCGTCGTGCTCCTTCTGATGATGCGCGTTCAGTTGGTGCGGACGCTAGCACTTAGCAGAATAGATTCGCGCAAGAATGTACTGGAGAACAGGGACGCCTTTCCGCAGATGACCGCGGAAGAATCCGATCCTCCCCCTGGTCAGGGGGAGGGAACGGGGCGCGCCGACTCAGTAAGAGGTGGTTCTAACGCTGACTTATGTCACTTAAGTACTAGCTCTATCGTTGCGTATTGAAGTGGCCTTGCAGGCGGAGCCGAGAGGTCATCCTGAACTAAGTGAAGGAGCCGCAATGGACTTTCTAAATCCACCGGATAATGAGATTCGGGCAATTCTCTCGAACCCCGTAACTGTCGCTGTGGTCGGATGCTCCGATGATCCCGGCCGCGATAGCCTCAAGATTGCGAAGTTACTCAAAACCAAGGGATTTCGCGTAATCCCGGTGAATCCGCAGCTTGAGCCCGATGCCCTGCGTAAAGAACTCGGGGAACGCTGCTACCCGGATCTCGACTCGATCCCGGAGCCGGTTGACATGGTCGATGTCTTCCGCCGTCCGGAATATCTGCCCGAAATCGCTGAGCAGGCCGCCAGAAAAGGAGCGCGTGTGTTATGGGGACAATTGGGCGTAGTCAACCTCGAAGCGGCCGAGCGGGCGCGCAAGGCGGGGATGACGGTGGTGATGGACCGTTGCCCCGCTATCGAGTATCAACGGCTGTTCTGAGCTGGCCGTCAGGATTGCTTGCCGGTCGATTTCGCGTTCAGGTACGCGGGACGTGAGATGGCCGCGCCCGTGACAACGCGCCGGTGGAAAACGCTCGAAACTGAGCGCGTCTACAGTACGCCGATCTTTGACCTCCATCGGCGTACGTCGGCACATCCGCATCGCGGCGAACGCCATTTCTACGTTCTTTCCGCGCCCGGATGGGTCAATATCATACCGCTAACACCGGAGGGTGAAGTGGTGCTGGTTCGGCAGTACCGCCATGGTATCAGCGACTTCACGCTTGAGATTCCGGGTGGGATGATTGATCCGGAGGACCCCAACCCGGCAGAAGCGGCCCGCCGCGAGATGCGCGAGGAGTGCGGCTACGATTCGAGCATCATCATTCCGCTCGGCCAGGTCCATCCAAATCCGGCTATCCAGCCGAATTTGTGCTACTTATTCTTCGCGCCCGATGTGCGCAAAGTGGGCGAGCCGAATTCGCATATCGATAGCGCGGAAGAAACCGAAGTCGAGTTGGTGCCGCTGACAGACATCAAGCCGATGATCGCAACGGGCAAAATCACGCATGCCCTGGTAATCACGGCTTTTTCATTCTTCGACCTCTACAATCCTCCGCCCAGCCGCTAATCCTTAGTGTTGCGGGACTCTATCTCTGGCGGACCGCCATAACGCCGCCGCAGCATGCTGTAGGTCGGCCACACGAAGGCCCCGAGCAGCGACGCGATTATGAGATCATCCGGCCCGCTGCGAAACGGCTAAACCGAAAGTCGCGAACCACGTAAAGAGCGGTGCGAGCGCTACCAGGTACAGCGTGCATCGCCCTCCGCCGATCATGAACAGCCCGTCACGTCGAGGATAAAGCCGCCGCAGCCGGATTAACGCCGCCATCTCGAGCGTCAACGCCAACATGTAAAAAAATACGTCGAACACCACCAGGGTGATGAATCCGAGCGGAATCAGCAATGTGAAAATGGCGCAGCAAAGCACCAGTGAACGGCCCGGTACGTCGCGGCTGCTCCAAACTGCGGCCAGGCTTGCTGGCAGATAGCCCTCGCGTGCGAGCACGAACGGCAGCCGCGACACCCAGAGCATTGCCGCTTCAAATATGGCAAACGAGGAAAGCGCACCGCCCAGTGCTATAGCGGTGCCAAGCAAGGAGCCGCCAATTCGCATGCCCTGCTCAGCAAACGATCCGGTATGCCAATCCATTCCGCCCGCCCCCTGCACGCAAACTGCGAGCGGCACAACATAACCTAGTGCAACGGCCGGTACCGCGATCGCCACTGCCCGCAAATAGTTGCGTTGCGGATTGTCGATCTCGGCTGCCACCACGCTCAGGTTCTCCCATCCGCAGAAATTCCAGATGACGACGGTCAATGCCCCCCCGAGGCGCCCCATCAGATCGCGGCGGGTCAGGACTTCCGGCGGCAACTGCCAATGAGTCAAGCGGGGCAGCCCAAGCGCGACCAGGGCGACAAACGGTGCGGCCAGACCCGCCGTCCACAGTATCGAAGTGTAACCTACCAGCCGCACGCCGATTGCGTTCAGCAGCCCGCACAACCATACGAGCATGATCGCCAGCACCACCCGGGCAGCCGCATTCATTGGAAACAAGGACGTGATGTAGGTGACGAACAGCACCGGGTAGATTGCAGTATCCAGCGCCGTATAGACTATGGTCAGGTATGCTTCGGCGAAAGCGGCGAACGGTCCCAGAGCTTCCTTCACCCAGAAATAGAATCCGCCCTCCGCCGGTAACAGCGCCGTCAGTTCCGCCGCCATCAATGCAGTTGGGAGACTCAGAGTGAGGGGAACGAGCATGCACAGCAGCAGCGCCAGCCGGGGCCCAGCAATGCCAACTGCATCCTCGATTCCGTAAGGACCACCGCTCACGACTAGATACATCATGCAGACAAATGGCAGGAGTGTGAGACGCGGCTTGAACATCAGCGCTAGCTGCGGAAACGGTATCGATTCGACCGGCGCCCGATTGTAGCCTCTATTTGGCACACCGTCTTGTCACGCGGAAACCCGCCTCGGAGAATAGGCGGAGAGTCTGGCCGAGCCGAAGGGCATGTCGGCCCGCCCTGTTTGCCAGCGAAGCGGACGCGAAATATAAGTACACAAGTGCTTCTCGCAGCATTGTAGGCCAACAGAGTGCTGTATCGGTTGCTTAGACGGCCACGAGGTCCTGAGTAAAAGATGAAAATTCGGGTGCTGATTGGGCTTGCAGGAATCACCGTCGCGCTGGTTGGGTGCGTAAACACGGGCGGGCTTGGCAGCCTTCAATCTGTCAGCATCAACGGGCGTCCCTTTGGCGGCACCCCCGCAGTCGATATTCCGCCTTCCGCGTATGCGATGGGCGCATATTTGAAAGCCCAGATGGCGGCAGAGAACGGCCAGCGCGCAGAGGCGTTGAAGAACTACGAAAGTGCAGTGCGCTATGATCCTCATAACGCGGCGCTGCATGTGCAATTAGCTGACCTCTATGTCGGCAATGGACGGCTCAAGGACGCGCTGCCACAGGCAATTGCGGCCGAAGAGCTCGACCCCGACTACATTCACGCGCGACTGCTGGTCGCGGGGATCAGTTCCGCCCTGGATGACGATAAAACCGCGCAACAGCAGTACGAAAAAGTTATGCAACTCGACCCCAAGAATCAGGAAGCCTATCTGTTTCTCGGCACGCTTTACGCCAAGGAGGGCGATTACGAGCGTGCCGAGCAGACGTTCAAACGGCTGATCGCGCTCGACCCAACGTCTTTCCTGGGCTACTACTACGCCGGACGCGTGATGGTGGCAGCGAAGAATTATTCCGCGGCGGACCGCTACTACCAGAAAGCGCTAGAGCTGAATCCACAGTCGCAATTGGTGCTGCTCGACGTCGCGGTGCTGCGCGAACTGCAGAATCGTCCGAAGGATGCCATCACTATCTACCAGAAAATCTTGCAGACCGATGCCCATAACGAAACCGTGCGCAAGCGCCTGGCCGAACTCTACGGCGGCGACAGCAAGCTCCAGGAAGCAATCGCGCAACTCCAACGCCAGGAACAGCTCGAAACCACTCCGGCTGATACCCGGACCAAAATCGGACTGCTCTACTTCGAGCGCGGCGACTTCGATCACGCGGCGACGGAATTCAATCTGGTGCTCGGTTCTCAGCCGGACAATTACCGCGTGCACTATTACCTCGGCACGGTTTATACCGAACTTGACGAGAACGAGGAGGCGATCAAGCAGTTTCAGCAAATCCCCGAGACCGATGACCATTACGTCGAGTCCCGTCTGCAGATGGCTTACCTCTACGACAAGCGCAGCGACTACGACAACGCGTTGTCGAACCTGCAAAATGCGCTGCAGCGAAAGCCCAACGATACCGAAATTATGGGGTTCATGGTCGGTGTATATCAGGAAAAAAAGGACTACACCGATGCCATCGCTCTCGCCCAAAAGATGGTTCAGCTCGAACCGCGTGACGATAAATTGCACTTCACCCTCGGCGCTCTCTATGACGAGAACAAGCAGAAAGACCTGAGCGCGGCGGAGATGCGCAAGGCGATCGAGCTCAATCCCAGTAACGCGCCGGCTCTCAACTATCTCGGCTATTCTTACGCCGAAGCCGGCAATCATCTTGACGAAGCCGAAAAGTTGATCAAGCGGGCACTGGGTGTTGAGCCCGAGGACGGCTTTTATATAGACAGCCTTGGATGGGTCTATTATCAACGGGGGCAGTACCAGAAAGCCGTCGACCAACTCGAGCGAGCGGTCAATTTGACCAGCAGCGACCCTACTATCACCGAGCATCTGGGCGATGCCTACAGTAAAGTCGGTAAGTACCAGGATGCGCGCCAGCAATATGAGGATGCGCTGAAAAAGGCCCAGGAGTCAGACCAAGTCCGGCGGCTCAAGACCAAGCTCGCCAATCTGGGCGATGTTGAGCAACACGCACGCCATTAAGGGCCTGCTGGATGCAGCGCGTGCCGTGGTGCTGGCCCTGGCTCTGGCCGGGGTCGCCGGATGCACCGCGCGGCAGGTTTCAAATCCGACCCCCACTCTTCTGCCGGATGCTGCTGCAAGATCTTTGGCTGACCGCGGCCGCTTGCTCACTTCTTTGCAGACGCCGGCGATAATGGACTATTCGGGACCGTCAGGCCATTTCAAGGCGCGGGAGCAGTTGACCGCGCGCCGCCCGGCCAGTCTGCGAATCGACGCCATGTCGCCATTGGGGGTCGCGCTGATAGTAGCCGCCGATGACGCCCAAGTCGCGGTCTTCGATCCTTTGAACAACACGCTGATGCGAGGTGCCGCGAGCCCTACGACCCTTGCGCGTTTCACCCGGATTCCAATGGCGCCGGCGCAGGCGGTGCAACTATTGCTCGCCCTTGCACCTGACAACTCAATTCTCACGGCCACGCCCTCCAGCTCCCGGACTGAAGGCAAAATTAGAGTCCTGTCCTATGCCGGAACCGGTGCGGCCAACTACGAACTAGGGTTTAGCGGCGGTCAACTCGCGTTGGTGCGCGCACGCGACTCGGCTGGCCAGGTGACGTATGAGGTGCGTTACAGCGATTACCGCGACATTGGCGCGATCCAATTCCCGTTTGAGCTCGAGGCACGTTTCTTTGCGAGCGCAACGACGATCAAACTTCACTACCTGAATCCGTCAATCGACCGTCAGATCGCAGATTCTACCTTCGTACTTTCGCCCGCACCTGGCACCAGGCTGATCGAACTTGGATTTGCGAGACCTTCAACGCTACCAGCAAGTCCGGGTTGAACATCTGCGAACTGTGATGCGCCCGGCTGTCGGTTGCCTGCTCATCTTGACACTATGCGCGGTGGCAGGATGTAAGGTGAATCGCCCGCACAACGACCACGCGATCACCCAGACGCTTTACCAGGGGATGAGCAGCGATCCAGGCACCTTCAACCCGATCATCGTCACCGATGCGGCGTCAGGCACGGCCATTGGCGATTTGTTCGAAGGCCTGGTGAAGATTAACCCGAAAACCACCCTGCCGGAGCCCGACCTCGCGCAAAGCTGGCAGATTGCCGATGGCGGCAAGACAATTACGTTTCATCTCCGGCACGACGTGAAATGGTCCGATGGCGTGAGGTTTTCCGCGCGCGATGTGCTTTTCACGATGCGCGTGATTTACGACCCGCGCGTTCCGAACAGCATGATTTCCTCGTTGACGGTCGACGGCAACCCGCTCAAGGTTGAAGCGCCCGACGATTATACGGTCGTGATGAGACTGCCGCGGCCGTTCGCGCCGCTGCTATATGCGATCGGAGTCCCGATCGTCCCATGGCACGTGCTCGCTAAAGTGCTGGCGGCAGGACAATTCAACCGCACCTGGGGCATCGATACGCCACCTCCCGAACTGATTTGCCTGGGGGCGTATCGGATGGAGCGCTACGTGCCCGGCCAATTGCTCGCGTTCAAGCGCAATCCTACCTACTGGATGCGGGACGAGCATGATGGCCAATTGCCACGGCTGCTCGCACAGGTGCAGATGATCGTGACCGACCGCAATGCGATGTATCTGCGCTTCATGTCCGGTTTGCTGGACGTATACCGGCCACGGGCTGAGGAGGTATGGGAACTGCAGCAGAAGCAGGCGGAACTGCACATCAGGCTGCAACCGACTGGGATCGACACCGGTTCGCGTTTCTTTGCCTTTAACCGCAATCCCCGCCATTACGTTCAGCACGGAATCGTCGACCCGAAGTACAAATGGTTTAGCGACATCAATTTCATGCGGGCGCTGGCCCATGCGCTCGACAAGCGTGGCATTATCAACCTGTGCTATCGCGGACTCGCCGTCCCGGCGATCGCGGATATTTCACCGGCCGACAAAATTTTTCATAACCCGAACCTCAAAGACTACGATTACGATCTGAAACTGGCGGCGAGGATCCTCGATGAAGCCGGCTATCGCATGCTCCGCCCAGGCGTGCGCGGCGACCCCGAGGGCCATCCAATCGTCTTCGAACTGACGACTCCAACCGGCAATCCGACCAGCGACCAGATCTGCGCAATCTATAAGCAGGACCTGGCATCGCTGGGAATCACGGTGAACTATCGGCCGTTGGAATTTATCGCGCTGGTGAAGAAACTCGACTCGAGCTTCGATTGGGATTGTATTCTGATCGGCTTTACCGGCACCATCGAGCCTAACAACGCCGCCAATTTCCTGCGTTCCTCCGGCAACCTGCACATCTGGAATCCGGGTGAACCGCATCCCGCGACGCCGTGGGAAGCGGAAATAGATCGTTTGCTGGATGAGGGCACGCGCGTGATGGACCCGCAGCAGCGTGCGCCATATTACTGGCGGATTCAGCAGATTCTCCACGATCAATTGCCGATAATCGAAACCGTACGCGAAATCGGCTACGTCGCTTATCGTGATTCACTCGAGAATTTCGACGAAACAACGTGGGGTCTGTATAAGCCCGAGTGGATCCAGTTCCGCCAATGATTCCGCCTTCACGGTGGCTGGGCGTTTCAGGCGATTGGCTGACAAGGCCCCCTTCTCTCCGCGCAGCCCGGCTCTCTGTCATCCTGACCGAAGCGCACCACGACCAGGCGGAACGAAGTGTAGCCGGTGAGCCGAGGCCGGGCGCAGCCGGCCGAAGCCCTGAGCGGAGCCGAAGGGAAACGAGTCCGCCGAACGGCCCGCACGGGCCTATTGGAGGCGCATTTACAAAGGATCCGCGCGGAGCGATTTCCCTGGCATCCGCGCTCGAAAAATCTGTCGTAGGGTAGAGAATCAAATGCTGCGGTTTCTGGGCCGACGCCTGCTGATAATGATCCCGCTGATTATCGGCATAACGTTCATCTCATTCTGTGCAATGTCGCTGGTGCCCGGCAATTTTCTCACCGGGCTGGCGATGAATCCGCAGATCTCGCCGCAAGTGATCAAGCAGATGGAGGCGGAATTCGGGCTCAACCAACCGCTGCTGCTGCGCTATCTCAAATGGTTATGGCAGGTGGTTCATCTCAACTTTGGAGTTTCGCTGCAGTATCGCGTCGGCGTCACCGCGCTTATTGGATCGCGCGCACTCAATACGGTCATTCTTTCGGTCGTCAGCATGCTTTTCACATGGCTGTTGGCGATTCCTCTCGGTATCATCGTTGCCGTCAGGCAGAACTCTTTGCTCGACCGCGCGCTGTCCTTCCTGGCCTTTCTGGGGATGTCGGTGCCGGCTTTTTTTCTCGCCTTCCTCGCACTTGATTTTGCGCTGTGGATGGACCAGCCCTGGCTGCCGGTGGGCGGAACAATTTCTCCCGATTACGCGAGCCTTGGGCTTTGGAGCAAACTGGCCGATCGCGCGGACCACCTGATTCTGCCGGTAATCGTGCTGGGTCTGGCGGGAACGGCATCGCTGATGCGGTTGATGCGCTCGCAAATCCTCGACCTCAAAGATGCGGAATTCGTCCGCACCGCCCGCGCCAAAGGCTTGCCCGAATCTTTGGTAATCGGCAAACACGTCCTCCGCAATGCACTTAATCCATTCGTTACTATGGCTGGTTACGCGCTCGCCGACCTGCTTTCTGGCGCGGCGCTGGTTGAAGCGGTGATGAATCTGCAGGGACTCGGACTGCTGCTGCTCAACGCAGTGCAGTCGCTCGATATTCCGCTGGTCATGGGCTCGGTGCTGATGGGCACGGTGTTGCTGCTGGTGGGCAATCTGCTCGCCGACATGGCGCTGGTGGCCGTTGATCCGCGCGTCAATTTCAGCTCGATGGCTTCGCAATGAGTGCCCTGCCGCGCCCTGCCTTAGAACCCGAATTGCCGATTGCCACCCCTGGAGGATGGATCAGAATGGGCGGCGGCGCGCTTGCGCGCCAATGGGGCGCGTCGCCCTGGATCGTGCGGATGTCGACTCTCTGCCTGCTCTTGTTTTATCTCTTTGCGGCTGCCTCGCCGTTCATCGCTCCCTATGATCCCATTCGTCAGTACCGCAGTCAGCCCGACTGCCCCCCGATGGCGCTGCATGTGACACCAGCGGCGGAGCGTGCGCACGGGTGGTTCTTCGCTTATCCGATGAAGATGGTCAATCCACTGGCGCGCAAATTCATTGAAGACCGCAGCCGCAAGACTTACATCAGGTTTTTTTATCGCAGCCATTTGTTCACCACCGAATCGGCCGACTTGCCGTGGTTCATGTTCGGAAGCGAAGGGCTAGGCCGCGACCTGTTTTCGCGCATCGTGTACGGCGCGCGCGTCAGCATGTGTATCGGCGTAGTTGGCGTTTTGATCAGCTTTTCACTCGGCATCACGGTCGGTGCGTTTTCCGGCTACGTCGGCGGCGCTATAGACAACCTGATAATGCGCTGGTGCGAGATCGAGATGTCGCTGCCGCAATTCTATTTCCTGCTGGCACTGGCCGCGGTTATTCCCTCCGGCCTGAGCACGGTGGTTACTTTTTTCATGATCGTCGCGATTATGGCGTTCATCGGATGGGCCGGCTTTGCACGGGTAATCCGTGGGATGGCGGCTTCGGTGCGTGCAACGCCATACGTTGAGGCCGGACGGGCGCTGGGCGGCTCACGCAGCCGGCAGCTCCGGCGCCACGTGATTCCGTCGGTACTCGGTTTCGCCGCGATTAACGCTTCGTTATCAATTCCCGGCTATATACTGGGGGAGAGCGCACTGTCGTTGCTGGGCCTCGGCATCCAGGAGCCGGCTGCAAGCTGGGGCAATCTCCTCTCGCAGGCGATGGATCCTCAGAATATCCTGCACTATCCGTGGGTGCTGATTCCCGGGATTTTCATTTCAATCGCCGTGATGTCATTCAACTTTATCGGCGATTACCTGCGCGACCGCCTCGACCCAGGCAACGTGCGATGAGGCGTGATAGCTCGATACCACGCTCTCGGTGGTTAGCGCATCCCGATTTCGCCGCTTTTATTCTGCGGAGGGTTTGAAACTCGCTGCACAATAGCCTTAAACTGACCTACGGCTTCTGAATGGAAATAAGGCACCCTGGTGTTGTTCCGCACCGCTGTTCATCCCGACAGCGATAAACGTCGTCTTTTTAACATTTCAGTGAGGGGGGTTTATGAAAAAAAACGCGCAACTTGGGTCCGCCCCAAAACTGCTATTCTGCGTTGCCATCTGCCTGGGGGTGCTCGCTTCAAGCTATGTCGCGAGTTCCGCCCAATCGGCTTACTCAGTCGCCGCTACGTCGTCTTCCGGGCCGATCCCGATACCAACGCCTGTTCCGATGCCAAGTCTGCTGTTGGAAGGTAGGGGGCAGATTGCACCGTCTTCACCCGAATGCACCAGCAATACTTGCGCGGGAACGTTTACAGCCACTCTGTCGGGCCGCCCGTTTGGGAAAGCAATCCTTGTGCTGAATCTTTCGGTCAATCAGACCCGGAACGCGTTCACAGGATGTAATGAGGTACTCGGTACAGGCGGAATCAACGGCGATGCGTACATGGTCAATCTGGTCGGCCAGTTGTGTACGCCCGGTATCGGATACACGCTCTCCGGCACTGTACAGATATACTCACTGGCCACGACAAGCAGCAGCGCGGCGGTAGGAACATTGCTTGCCTTTGGGGGGACCAACATTCCACCAAACCCGGTACCCAGCAGCGGGCCGAGTCTGGTCAGTATTATCGGGGCAAGCGGCACGATCCCCCTGCTGCTCCCGTAATGCAGGGACTGTTTCGTTCCAAACCGGGCTGCCAACGTGCTCATACCGGCCAGCCTTCGCGCCGGTATGCCATGTCCCAGAACATCCATTCGTAGCGGCTGGTGGTAACGAAGTGGCGCCGCATCGCTTCGCGTTCGCCCTCTGAGACTGCGGCTGCTGTGGCGTCGGCCGCCTCCAGCACACCGCGGACGACGGCGCCAAAGTCGGCCGAGGCGTACGTGCCGATCCAGCGCTGAAACAGCGGCTCGGGCGAACCCGTTCGCTCAAGCGCCTTACCCACTTCCCAGTAGATCCAATAGCAGGGCAACAGCGCCGCAATCGCCTCGTGAAACTTGCCGCCGTAGGCAACCGCCAGCAGGTAGCTGGTGTAAGCGAGATTAGTCGGCGCGGGTGGAGTCGCCGCGACCTTGAGCGCCGTCAGGCCCCATTGCTGAAAGAAGCCCTCGTGAAGCGCCCGCTCGACTTTGACTGCATTGGCAGCATGCTCGGCGAACATCACGATCCAGTCGTCCTCCGGCGCGCGAGCAGCGGCGATGGCCAGGGCGCGTCCAAACTCGCGCAGATAGAGGGCATCCTGCAGCACGTAGAATTTGAAACACTCGCGATCGAGCGACCCGTCGCCGAGGCCTCGGATAAATGGGTGACGCAAAATAGCGCTATAGATCGGCTCGATTGATTCCCATAATTCCGCGGTGAAGTTCATAGGGCAATTTTAGGGCGGCGGGCTGGTTTACACAAAATCAGTGAGGTTATTGTTCCCGGGTGGCTGTGTTTTGAACGCGATCGGCGTTCGATTACGATGCGTCCAAGATGAGCAAGTCGATGAGGAGCTCGACCAAATGGCGATCATCGCAGTATTCACATACGAGGTGAAACCAGGGAGGATGGACGACTTCATGACGAAACTGAAGAAAGCCGCCCATCCACGCTTTGAAAGCGAGGTGATGCCGAAGTCATTCCGACTCTTTCGCAGCACAGTTCCCGGACCTGACACGGGACCCGTGATCATGATGATCGAGTACGAGGACATGGCGGCTTATGGGGCGCGCACGGCGTTCGAAAACTCCAACACCGAGTGGAAGAAGCTCTTCGAAGCCCAGCCGGATTCGCCGGAGACCTTGCGCTCTGTCGAGTTGCTCACCGAGATTTCAAATTAAGGCGTTGTGGTCTTAAGCGGCGAAATCTGCATGTGGTTCGGCAATCACCCGGTAATCCCATGACAACCCATGACGTTGAAGTGCTGGTGATTGTGCCGTTAGCGGCGGAAGGTCTGAGCCGCATTGCGGCGGTTGACCCGCGGGTCAGGGTGGTCGATGCTCGCGCTTGGTTTGACGCTGAGATCGCGAAAACATGGCCGCGCTGGACTGTCGAGCGCTATCTTGCGCAGCGTCCAATCGCGGATCATCCTCGGCAGGAACTCGATCGCGTTCTGGCCGGCGCCGAAATAATCCTTGGCGGATGGCCTTTTCCGCTGGACCTGCGGGCGCGCGCGCCGCGCCTGCGCTGGTTCCATCAATTGCCGGCGGGCGCGAGCAATCTATTGCGGGGCGATTTATGGAACAGTGAGGTGACCGTCACTACCTCGCGCGGCTACGGCAACACCCGGGCGATGGCGGAGTATGTGCTCGCTAGCTTTTTGCTTTTTGCCCGCGGTCTCCATCGCGCCGGCCGCGACCAGCAGCGCCATCGCTTTGACTATCGCGCTTATCGGCCTATCTCCGTCGAGGGAAAACCGCTTGTGTGGTCGGGGCTGGCGGAATCGGTCAAGAGGTGGGCCGCCTATGCGCGGCTGCCGGCATGCGGGTGATAGGCACGCGGCGTTCAGGTGCGCCGAGCGGCCGATTGCCGGAAGGATTCGCACAATTGGGCAAGCCGGAGCAGCTCAATGAATTCCTGGCGCAAAGCGACTTTGTCGCGGTTTGTTGCCAATGGACGCCGGAAACGAACGGGCTCATCAGCCGCGAAGCGTTTGCCGCGATGAAGCCGAATACCATTCTCGTCAACGTGGCCCGGGGTGAAATAGTCGATGAGGATGCCTTACTCGCAGCTCTGGACGAGGGGAAGTTACGGGGCGTCGCACTTGATGTCTACGTTGGCGAATTCGAACGCCCGCCCGATGTCCGGCTGTGGGACGATGAACGGGTCGTCATTACGCCCCATGTCTCTGCGGGGAGCGATCTCAGCCGGCACCGGGGAGTCGAGCTTTTTTGCAGCAACCTTCGCGCCTATCTCGACGGCCAGCCGCTCGCCAACGTAATCGACTGGGATCGCGGCTACTGAGCAAGACGGCCAGGCGGGACTCTTAGAGGTTTATTTTTCGTCTTGACAGGGGGGCCTGTCTGACCGACAGTCGTTTAGATTTGGTTTGGCTTCGCTCTCGACGGAGGACGTTTAATCGCAGTAGCCGCTCCGGGTGCTCCGCACCGCGGGGCGCAGACAAAAGAGGAGCACACTATGAAGGGTCTGGCTCGTATGCTTGCGGTAGGGGCGCCGGTTCTGTTGCTGCCATCGCTCGGATGGAAGATTGGCATGAAGACGTTGGCTCGCATTGGGGTAATCGGTGTTGTTGGTCGCATTACCTCGCTCGCCTTCGCCCAGGCAGGAACTAGTCGCAGCGAATTCGATGGATGGTTGAAGGCGACTGAGCATCAGGGCGACCTGCCAATCGGCACCAAAATCACGATGTCGAACTGGCAGCAGTACAAGGAGTTCATGCCTTTCGGCATGATCGTGTTTTTCGAGGGACAGTATTATTGGAAGATGCCCGCGGACGTCGAAATGGACATCGGTCCCAGCCATGAGGAGGGCAATCTGCCCAGGAACTGGGTGGAAGCGACCGAGAAATACGGCTCGCAGACCGCGGTCGATCTCCTGCCCAATGGCCATTATGTGTTGAAGAATTATTATGGCGGGACGCCGTTCCCGAAGCCGGAGGAACCGCACAAGGGATGGAAGATCCTGGCGAACGCGTTCTGGGGTTACACCCCCGCGATAATTAACCAAAGCCCGCAAAATAATAATTGGGGTACGGTCTGGGCACAGGACCGCTTCGGCAACATCTCCGCATCGAGTCTCGACTACGTCTACCGGATGAGCGACTACATTACCGACGCCGGCTTTCAGCACACGTACAACTATGCTCCCGGGACGTGGTACACGGAATGGATAATGCAGGAGACACCGGAGCAGGCGCGCTACACCGCAGTAGTTGACCTCTTCTTCTCGGACCAGGAATCTCACCCGTTCCCCGACGTCTACGTCTTTGTCCCGGCGTTGCGGCGCTCGCTCAGACTGTCGGCCGCGTCCCGATGCTCTCCGACGTTGGGCTTTGACTGGACCAACGATGACGCCAAGTTCAACGGCTTCAATGGCAGCACGTCGATCTATACGGCCGACTATCTTGGCGACCGCAAGATCTTGAACCTGACGGTGTGGGACGATACCCAGGGAGGTGATTTTCCCGGAAGGCTGGGATATGCCGTTGGCCTTCCCCAAACCTTCATGGGGCAAGTGGGAACTGCGCCATTCGGCGATTATCGACACTCATCGTATTCCCAGCGAAGCCGCGGGCTATTGCTACTCGAGCCGTATCATGTACGTGGAGCGTGCCATGTGGCTGGCCGACTGGGTGGAGGGGTACGATACCGCCCATAAGCTCTGGAAGTTCTTTTGGTATGGGAACGAAGTTGGCGACGTACCCAACATCGGCCACCAGTGGAAGTCCATCCCGGAGGCTGTGGCGTGGGACGTCGAGAACTCTCACCAGACGGTCTGGTCTGATCACGGACACCCGGATTGGAAGCACGGCGGGATGTTAGATGAACCAGAATGTTCCCAGAGGACTACATGAACGGCGTCAAATACGGCAGCCCGGCGGGGTTAATGCAGATATTGCGTTAGTCGATCTTAAGCATAGTCGAGCGGGATAGTTAGGGGCGCCGCAAAAGATGCCGCGCCCCGCGTGTATTCTCCCAGTCGCGCCTCGCAACCAAAGTATCTACATGGCAGGATTGCTGGACAGCAAAGTTATATTGGTCACGGGCGCCGGTGGCGGCATCGGACGAGCCGCCGTCCTGGCGCTGGCCGTGAGGACGCCAAGGTGCTCCTGCCAGACATCTCAACCCGGCGTAGTTAGGAAACGGCCACCCTCGCACAAAACGCCGGCGGCGGGGCCGAATTCTTCAAAGCCGGCGTTTCGCGCGAGGCAGACTGCGAGGCGCTAGTCGCGGCCGCAGTGAACAGGTGGCCGGCTGACTCGACGGCGCGCACAACAATAGCGGCATCTCCGGTCAAATCGTCAGTGTGGCCGACGATACCGAGGAGGATTGCGATCGCACCCGGGCGGTGGACCTGAAAGGTGTGTGGCTGTGCGTGAAGTATGAAATCCGGCAGAGATGTTGAAGCAAGGCGGCGGCTCCATCGGCAACACCGCCTCAACCGCCGGACTGCTCGGCGCAGTCCAGATGGGAGCCTACGCTGCGGCCAAATATGGTGTCGTCGGCATCACCAAAACCGCGGCGCTTGAATCGTGCTCGCCAGTATCCGAGCCAACGCGGTTTACCCGCGTTTGGTCAGCACCCCTTCTGTGCTCCAGCAAATGAAGAATTCGGACGCCAGTCAGAGGCTGCTGGGGCAAGAAACCAATCAGGCGGGCGGGCGAACCCGAAGAGATCGGCAACGCCGTCGCCTAGCCATTTTCTGACGGATCGTCGCTCGTCACTGCGCCGCTTTTCTCGGCGTACTTACCGCAAATAAACCCGCCCTCCCGTCCGCGATTTAAGGAGGGGTGCTTGTTCGTTTGTCGCGCCCGGAGGTGAAGTCGTTGATGCGATGATTTACTCGCAGCCCTCGACCAAGGCAAGTTGCGGGGCGTCGCCCTTGACGTCTCGTCGGTGAGTTCGAACGCCCGCCGGATGTCTGGCTGTGGGACGATGAACGGATCGTCATCACGCCCCATGTCTTCGCAGAGAGCGACCTCAGCCGGCACCGGGGAGTCGAGCTTTTTTGTGGCAACCTCCGTGCCTACCTGGACGGTTAGCCGCTGGCCAACGTAATCGACCGGGGATCGCGGGTACTGAGCAAGACTGGCTTGGCGGAAGGACCTTTAACCACAGTAGCCGCTACGCTTGCTTTGCACCGCGGGTGCGAACAAGAGGAGCATAGTATGGCTCGTGTGTTTGCGGTAGGGGCCGCTGGTCTTGCTGCTGCCGTCGATGGGATGGACGCAGGGCACTGATCGCAGCGAGATGGACCAAATGGATCCTTAGAGGTTAATTTTTCGTATTGACAAGGGGGCCTATCTGAACCAAAAGTCGTTTAGATTTTTGCTATGCTGACGAGGAATTCTGGAATGCCGACTGGGTTGACCTGTACGATGCGAACCGCAAGCTGTGGAAGTCCATTTCCTATTTCAATGATATCGGTGACGTGCTTGGACTCGGCCATACATGGGACGGCGTGTCGTCAATGGCGTGGGACCTGCAAAACACGCACATGACCTTGTGGAGCGGCTTTGCCAATCCGATGAAGGTCAAGTCATATCTCGACTTCAATGCGCCTAAAGAATATTTCAACGGCGTCAAGTACGGCAGCCCCGCGGGTCTAATGCAGATTATGCGATAGATTCGCAGTGACTAAAAGCGCTCCGCGCGCATGCGCGGAGCGCGGTTGCTCGGCGATTGAGTAGGACGAAGCCGAAGCTGTTGGCCTGAAAGATTGAACCGACCTATGGTTAGACTCGACGTCGATTCAGGGATTCAGGCCCATATTAAACTGACTGGCGTTTCGCGCTCTGAGGGCGCAATTATAAAGAGGCGCAAATGAAGAGAGGACCGCAATGAAGTTTCTGGCTCGTATGCTTGCAGTAGGCACGTTGGTCTTGCTGCTACCTTCGCTCGGATGGACGCAGGCAGGCACCGATACAGTGAAATGGATCAGTGGGTAAAGGATAGTGCCCACCAGGGCGACATCCCGATCGGCACCAAGATCACGATGACGAATTGGCAGCAGTACAAGACATTCATGCCGCTGGGTATGATCAAACTGTTCGAAGGACGTATGGCTGGAAGATGCCGGCTGATATCCAAATGCATGTGGTCCCGCCCTATGAGGGTGGCAATCTGCCCAAGACCTGGGTCGAAGCGACCGAGAAGTATGGCCACAGACCAGTTCGAGGTGCTGCCCAATGGCCATTACGAGATCAAGAACTATTATGGCGGCACGCCCTTTCCGAATCCGCAGGAGCCATATAAAGGCTGGAAGGTCCTGCCGAACGTCTTCTACGCCTTTGTTCCTTCCATGTACGTCAATACGTCCCAATAGTTATGCCACGGTCTGGGCGGTGGACAGGTTTCGGCGATATCGCGCCCTCCAGTCTTGACGTGGTTTATCGCTGGAGCGACTTTATCACCGATACTGGCTTACCCGCGACGGAGAACTATGCGCCCGGAACCTGGTATACCGAATGGGGATGCAGGAATCGCCGGAGCAGGCGCGCTACACTGCTTCACTCTCGTTTGTCTTCATAGATCAGGAAAGCAATCCCTTCCCCGATTTCTACATCTTCGTACCAGCCCTGCGCCGTTCATTGCGGCTGTCCGACGACCGCGCGTTGTTCGCCGGTGTTTGGCTTTGACTGGACCTACGATGATGCCAAGCTAACGGCTTTAACGGCAGCACGTCGATCTATACCGGGAATTTCTGGGCGACCGCAAGATCCTGACCTGGCTGTATTTCATACGGCAGCAAGGGCGGTGATTTCCCGACTGACTACTACATGCCATTAGGATGCCCCAAGCCTTCCTGGGGCCAATGGGAATTACGCCGCATGGTTATCGATGACGTCACCGCATCCCGAGCGAAGCTCCGGGCTATTGCTACTCTCATCGCGTCCTCTACGTTGATCACGAGTTCTGGGATGCGAATTGGGTCGACCTGTTCGACTCCAACCACCAAGTTGTGGAAGTCCATCGCCTATCTCAATCAATATCGGCCAAAGTCCCCGGACTGAGGCCTACCAGTGGAGACGGTATCGCCGATCGATGGCCATGGGACCTCCAGAACACCCACGATACTGTCTGGTCCGTCATATGGGAACCCACAGAAACAAGGAGTACTTATCGATTTCAACGCGCCGAAGGAATACTTTGACGGAGTCAAATACGGCAGCCCATCGGGCCTGATGCAGATTCTACGTTAGCCGAGTCGCTGGTAAGTGCGCGACCGCCGGCGGGGCGCAGCGAGAGAAACGCTGCGCCCCGTCCTTTTGTGCGCCCAGCATGGAGTGTGACTGGGAGGTGTAGGTTCTCTGTGCCAGCAGGTCGCAGCGAGCACTAACGGCCGACAAAACGTGACTTTGCTCGCGTGTCCCGCCGATCGGCTCACGTAGATAAGCGTTCCAAATCCTTCAGAAACACCAAATTAGCGCTTATGCAGCAGCAAGCGTCTCCACCGGGCGAAATCCAGCGATAAAAGAAAATAGGAGAACCGCCAATGACCAAATCAACAAACAGCGGGGGCACGGGTCCCCTCTGCGGTGCAGTGCAGTATCGGTACGAAGGCGAGCCGGTGACCATCGGGGTTTGCCAATGCGATCGCTGCCAGCGACAGTCGGGATCTGCGTTTCTGATCGGCGTCATTTTTCCCCGAGATGCAGTGACGATTCAGGGAAAGCTTGCCACCTACGAGACTCGACTTGACGGTAAGAATCGACTGTGTCGCCACTTTTGTCCTACCTGCGGATCGGCGGTATCGATCACCCTCGACCGGTACCCCGAGATTCGCTCGATGATGGGCGGGACGCTGGACGACAAGACCAAAATCAATCCGCGCTTCAGCGTTTGGTGCTCCGCCGGACAAGCCTGGATTAGAATGCCTGAAGGCATCGCCTGCTTTGAGGATTACCCGGACGGTACGTTTGGCGGGTAAGACACGCCTAGCCTAGCCGACGTCGCCTCACACGATGATACATTTACACTACGTCCATCTATTCTCAAGATCTGTCCGCAGCGATTGCTTGGTACAAGCGCGCGTTGGGTGGCGAGTATGCGATGACCGCGACCTCGGCGGATCTCGAAACGTGTTCATGAAGATCGGCTCCGGTCGGATTCATTTATATCCGCCAAGTACCGCGAGACAAAAGCAAGTGTAATGCACACTATATAGGAATTTCGCGCGACTGATCTGGCCAGTCTACACAGTCGGCTGATCGAGATGGGGGTGATGTTTAGAAGCCCTGCTCGGGGTTCGGTACATGGCGCTATATCATGTGCCCGGCGCGCGACGACATCTTCCTCTAGCTAGCTTTTTGTGATCGATACTGCGTCAACGCCTTCTGAGCTCGCTACTTTGGCGACGATGCTATCAGGAAAAGACGATCTATGCTGCGGTCCACTGTCCGGGCACTCGTGATCAAGAGGACAACCTTTGCTCCCTCTCTAGGAGCTGGGCCGATGCCATTGTTCCCTTCTGGGTCCCTTTCTTGGGACGCGCGAGCTTTGAAACTACCCAGGTCTACGTGCACACATTGCCTTTTTATCTGTCATAAGCAGCGGTATGCGGAGCGACGGATTCCTCCAGTTTTGATTTTTAGCATGTGATCGTGAGGCGATCGGAAAAGCTTTCAGCCTATAATAGAGCCAACGCTCGGAGCGTAACTAGGATCGCTGCCGCTGGCGGAGTTGCGCAGGTCGTAATCGGCGCTTATGTCTTTGAGCGAAGCGGGAGAATGGGAATATCGGGCGCGACAGACAATTTACGACTCACGTCTGGAGGTAAATTTTCGCTTTCGGCCGTTTGATGATAACCGAAGCAACCGCGGCGGCGAGCAGATTTTCAAAATCAAGATCGACACCCGCGGACTTCGGCTCATCGCGTTTCGGCGAATCGGATCGCGCTTGTGAAGTCTTTTTTGGCATCATCGTTGGTTCATTCCGCTGCGCCGATGCTAGCCGATGAATCCTCGAACTACCAGAAGTTTGTCAAACGGACCGAGTTCCCACGACCTGAACCAATGATCGTTCGTACTCAGCTAGAGCAAGTGTCCGTCCGCAAGGAGGAATTTGCTCTGCTCTAGCAGATGAGTGTAGAGCCTCGCCCCGTAGGAAGCGAGGCAGGTAAGGCCAATCAAGCAGAAACCCGTATGATTTGCAAGCCGATCCACATGGATTCATCCTGGCAGGGTACCTCCGCCAGATAGAATCGAGGCCTCAGGTGGGCGACCTTTTTTATTGCCCCAGCAAAGAATGAAAAACGTCATCGCGTATCTCGATGCCTCAATCTGTACCACGCCAATGACCTAAAAGACTGAAATGGCTTCACCTTTGGTCACTCGGAATGTGCAGCATCGACATACTCAATTGATACTTTAGGTGCCGTCATAATGGCCTAATAGACAACAGGCGGGGAGGGCCCGTTGTTCCAATTCGGCTTCTGCGCCAATTGCAGTGTTTCGTTCGCCGGCGACAACGCTGCCGCGCACTGCATCTAATTTTACAGCACGGGCTGGACGGACCGGCTGCGCAAGCCCGGCCTGAACTAAGTCTCATTAGGGCCATCGACCGCTCGGTTCTCAGCAGCTTGAGTGATTACTCCCGCGGAATATTCCCAACAAAATCCCCACGATTGGTGCGATTCGACCATCACGTACTGCTAAAGAAGGACCTTTTTTCTTGCCCGGCTCAGCCGCGGTCGCGAATTTCCAGTCGTCTCAAACAACATGCTGGCATTCGTACGATCCGTGGTGGAGTCCCACCGGCAGTCTGGGTCCCTGGGCGGCCAACCGATCCCAGCTTGAGTGAACTAATTGCGACTCAGTCTGAGGATTGGCGTAGCCAGATGTCGGCCAACTTAACTAATCTAATCCTGACAAGCTCGCCGATGACACTATTCAAATCCCGGGGTGCTGGTTAGCGAAAACAATCGCATGCTCGGCTACTCTCGACGAGGGTGCGCTCGATTGATATATGCGGCGCCCCGATTGGGTACTGATCCCGGCGAGGTGCGGAAGGCACGCGGCAGTTCCGTGATTTCTATCTATTGATCCACGT
>CAVWAA010000003.1:0-126240 GCA_963752805.1 Binataceae bacterium (SeqCode) | reverse complement strand
CTAAGCATAGGCGCGAGTGCGATAACGATTCCCGCTGCCAAGGCCTTACGTACCGCGAACAGTCCGCGGTTTCGGTAAACCTCGCGTATTGTCATGGGCGCGGAACCTCTGCTTTGTTGATACGACGCGTACGGCTGATAAAATAAAAAGCCTGCTCCGCAGGCAAAGGCTCAAACTCAACCTTCCCTAGCAAATTGTGGCGATTTTTGGCGGCCCGTGGGACCGCACCCTAGCGCATCACTGACGTTCGGCCATCGATCTCCATAGTTTCGGCGGTCGTCTCGATTACCATTGCTTTGGCGCGGCCCCTCGATCGCTGGTGAGCCGCTGCTTTGCCAGTGTGGTCAACTATCGCCGTTACACCAGGTGCGAGGCCTCCGGAAATCGAGGGTAACAAGGGGCTGACCAACCGACGGTTTGCCAGAGCAGGGAGCCGATTGAAGACTGCCAGATACTCGGATTTGAAACGGTCGAACAGCGCGCGCATATGAGGCGAAACCTGGTGGTTAGCGCCTATGCTGGCCGTGAGCGGATTGACGTAGCGGCCGTCCTTTTCCAGACCATAATGGAGATGCGGACCGGTGGACAAACCACTCGAACCCACCCTCCCAATCACCTGCCCAACGTGAACATCCGCGCCACCGTAGAGCTCCGGTGAAATTTGCGACAGGTGGCCATAAATGCTGACGATACTGCCGTCGTGCAGAATACGAACACAGCGGCCCAAACCTCCGCACCATCCTGCGGTCTCGATCCGGCCGTCAGCGACTGCCTTCACGGGCGTGCCATAGCGAGCGACCAGGTCTACGCCAACGTGCGGCCGGTACTGGTGCAGAATCGGATGGTAGCGATAGAGATTGAAGCCGGAAGAGATGTATTCAAAGTTTAAGGGAAAACGTAATGCCTCTGCACCCAACGCATGCCCATTGACGTCGTACAGACGCGGATAGCCATTCTCGTCGCTGAACGCAACGGCAGTGAGGGTCTTGCGGCCGAATTGAATCTGCGCCGCCTGGAGGCCTGTGACGTATCGCGAGTTGCCGTCGCGACTGACCTTTTCCTGGTAAATCAGCTTGATGTCCGAACCGCGAGGTAGCAAGTTCAGCGGGTGGTTGTCCTTAAAGGCATAATCCACAGTTGCTGCCACGGTTGGCGGCAAATCGTTGCGGCGTGCCTCACGCCAGAAATCACCGGTCAGGCGGAAGGACACAGCTACCGGCCGGAAGATGTATCGAATCAGCTCCGGAGAGGCTCGTATTACCCCCGCCCCGTAGCTAAGCTCGCTGATGGCCACCCGATCGTTCAGGCCGTATTTGACGCCGCGTAAGTCCCCGGTACCGGGGTCTTTGTAAAGAGTCAGAACGTGACCACTCTGGAAATCCGTGATTCCACCGGTTTGCTGGATTAGCGCGGACCATCTCCGGGCGTCGTCTGGTGCGAGGCCAGCGTCCTCCAAATATGCGTAGACCGGTGCCCAGCGATCGAGCGTCACTGACAGAGTGATCGGCTCGGGCGCAACATTGACGACTTCGGGCTGATCGGGCAGGGAATTGTTGTCCAGACGCCCGGCAATCTCAGTGTCGTGGCTGGCGGTGTTCTCTTGCCAATCGTTGTCGCTCGGTCCTTCGACAAACAAACGTATCGAGCCGATCGTCGCGAGCGTCATCACGGCGATCGCAAGGACTGTCCTCCGGCACCAGCTTGCGCTGACTGTCCCCCGGCGCATTGCGCAAAATAGACTATTGTACCGTTTGGTGTTGATCAACAATCTGGTCAAGGCACGTGAAAATTATTCTTACACGTCCGCCGCATGAAAGGCTATGTCTTAATTACCGGTGTTAATTTATGACTATTGCGGCTATTGATTACGGCAAGCGTCGCCTCGGCATCGCCGCTGCCGATCCATCCGGAATCGTGGCGTATCCGGTCGGCGTCATTCAGCGGCGTTCGCTTGAGCGCGACCTCGCTACATTAAATGCTCGTCTCAGAGAATTGGAAGCAAGCCGAGTAATCGTGGGATTGCCGTTGAATATGGACGGCACTGCCGGTCCTGCCGCATGCGCAGCCGAGCATTTTGCTCAACATCTGCGCACCGTGACGGGACTCGACGTCGAGTTGTATGATGAACGGCTATCGACCTTCGAGGCCGAACAGCGACTCAAAGCCCTGGCGAAGCGTGCTCGCGGCCGCACGATAGTCGACGCCGTCGCCGCCGTGGTTATCCTCGAGAGTTGGCTGGAAGCACAACGTTATCGGCGATGACCGAGTTTTCGGAGCAACAGGGTTTTGGGAATAGCAGAACTCTGGATTGTTCCTGCCTTGCGGACGAATCATACCAGTTCTCGGTTGGAGAATAGCGCCGGTCTGCGGGTTTCGTTAAAATTGTCTGCAGGCGATGAGAACGGCTTCTGTTATCTTCGTGGCCGCAGCGCTTGCCCTTTCGGCCGCCGCAATCTTTTACTACATCATAGTCCGGCCGACCCCGGTGTTCGTTCCGCCCCGGATTGTCTCGATTGATAAAGGCGAGTCCATGGCCACAGCGGCGCGCCGATTGAGTCATTCGGGCGTAATAGCAAATTCACTCGCTTTTATCCTGTACGCTGAGCTGACGGGCCAGGCGAGGCGCGTCAAGCCAGGTGATTATGGCTTCAAAGGTGGCGAAGGCATCCCAGAGGTTTTACGCCATCTCGTCAACGGTGACTTCATGGCGGTAACCGTTATCATCCCCGAGGGGATGACAGTTCATCAGATTGGCGAGCGGCTCCAAGCCGCGGGACTGGTGTGCGACAGCATGTTTGATCGGGCGGCCTTCGATGGTCGGCTATCGCAAGCGCTGGGCTTAGGCGCGCTTGGCGTAGAAGGGTTTTTGTTTCCAGCGACTTACCGTTTCTCGCCGTTAGCGACCAGCGATCAGCTCTTAGCAGCGATGCTGGAGCGCTTCTATTCGGTTTTGACGCCGCAGGTGGAAGAGCGAATGTTCGAGCTGGAGATGAATGCCAGGCAACTGGTGACGATGGCTTCGATTATAGAAAAAGAGGCAAGAGTTCCAGGTGAGCGGCCGATTATCGCCAGCGTTTTCTACAATCGTCTCGCGCTGGGCATGCCGTTACAATCCGATCCGACGGCTCAATACAATTATGCGGGAGAGGTCGAGCCGGCGGCCGCCGCCATCCGCGTCGCATCAGCTTTCAACACATATACCATCCCGGACCTGCCGCCTGGGCCGATTGCCAATCCCGGCCTGGACTCTATACGGGCGGCACTCTATCCGGCCCATACCGCTTACCTGTATTTTGTTGCACGCGATGACGGAACACATATTTTTTCTCGCTCGTTGAGGGAACATGAACGGGCAATCGAGCAGGCGAAGCGAAGCGCGGAGAGCGCTCCCAGCCCAAGGGGTTAGCATGGGCTCCCGGGTCTCGGCGATTTGAGTAACCCGATTGAAATAGTTCTTCGCACCAGCAGGCGGATTGCGCGCCTCGCGGTAACCCGGAGTGTGCTGCACGCCGCGATGCCCTTGATCGTGACGCTGGCGATCGCACTTGGGCTGGACATGCTTAATCGGCTCACTTTCGATCATTTCGGCTATCTGATGGACGCCGGTACTGCCCGGCTGTTTCAGATGTCATTGCTGGTCTTGGCGCTGGTTCAGTTTGTTGTGGCCGCGCTATTCGCATGGCGATCGTGGTTGCATGCCAGCGATTTCCTGGCGGCCGCGGAGGAAATCGACCGCCGTGTCGGTGGACGGCAGGAGATCGTCACGCTCGCCACCCTTTCCGAGCCCGCCGGTCCAGAGGTCGGGAATATGCGATCGCCGCTGTTTCCGGTGCTTTGGGCGCGGGTGGTCGCTTACCTGGACGCGTTTGATCCACGCTCGGCGTTTACGCTTCAGCTCCGCGAGCCGCTCGTCCGTTCGTTCATTCTGGGTGCTCTCGCGGCCATCGTTCTGAGCACTGTGGGATTCACCCTGATGAGCCTGCCAACCCCGGCAAACTCAGTGACTTATCGTCTGCAGCTACTCGCGAATACAATTGACGCATCAGCACCCAGTCAGGCTCAGCAACAATTGGCGGCTGCGGCGCGTGATGTTGCCAAGGATCTGATAAGTCCGAAGCTATCGCCGCAAGAGAAAATCGCGGAACTCCGAGCACTCGAGCAGGAGCTTGAAAAATCTCAAGCCCAGCATCGCATCGCCCATACAGGCAAGGGAAATTCTTCGGGAGGCGGCAATGGTGACGGCAGCGGCGGGGGCCGGGGCGCAGGCCAGGACTCGGGCTCGGGTAGCGGATCAGGCAACGCTCAAACCGGGAGCGGAGCAGGTAGAAGCGGCACAGCGAACCAGCAGATGGCTGAGCTCCACAATGATATTGCGAAAATGCAGATGAAACTCGAGCAGGAGGCGGATTCGGGCAGCAAAGCCACTATGGCTCAAAAGGACTCGTCAAAGAACGCCGGCGCCGCGCCCAAGCCGGGTACCAATCCCAACCAACCGGGCGGTCAAAATTCATCAAACGGCCGCGGCCAGGTCCCTCAACCACAGACCTTGGCCGCGGCCAACATGCCGTCCGGACAGAGCCCCAGCGCGCACCGAAATGATCGAGGTTCGATGGGCGATACGCATCTTGGCGAATTCCCCAAGCCCGGCAATTACCAACGATTCTATAAATTGGGTGAGCATGGCCCTGCGATAAATATTGGCGACGCGCGCTATGTGACCTTCCAATTACCGACTGAAATCCAATCCGCAGGCACAGGCGCGACGGTGCCGGATAACACGCGTCCTCGGGCGACCACGCCCTACACCAACGCGCCGCTCAAGCAGGAACGGCTGCAAATTTCGCCCGACGAACAGCAACTCGTGCCGCCGCAGTACCGCGAGCTGATACGCTAGGTCCAAGGAGGAACAATGGGAGCGGCCCCCAAGCAACAGATTTCACCGGTCGATCGCGTGGCGGAATTCCGCCGGAGCTTTGCCCGCGCTGAGGAAGAGGTAGCCAAGGTCATCGTCGGTCATCGGGAAGCTATTCGAAAGGTGCTTACCGCTTTAATGGCCGGCGGCCATGTTTTGATCGAAGGAGTGCCCGGACTAGGCAAGACGTTGCTGGTCAAAACCGCGGCTGCAGCCCTCGGTTTGAGTTTTAAACGGATCCAATTCACCCCTGACCTGATGCCATCGGATATCGTCGGCACGCAGGTCTTGGCGGAGACTGACGGACGGCGCGAATTCAGTTTCAAAGCGGGTCCGATTTTCGCGCACGTCGTGCTCGGGGATGAAATTAATCGCGCCACGCCCAAAACCCAATCGGCCGTGCTGGAAGCAATGGAAGAACGGCAGGTCACAGTGTTCGGTGCTACTTACCTGCTCGAGCCTCCGTTCCTGGTCCTCGCCACGCAAAATCCGATCGAACTGGAAGGGACTTATCCATTGCCAGAAGCCCAGATGGATCGGTTTCTATTCAAAGTTGTGATCGGGGCGCCGAAGCCGGATGAATTGCGCGAGATTCTTAATCGCACGACGGGGGCAGTGACTTACCATCCGCAATCGATATTCGAACCCCGCCATGCTCCAGCCAAAATCGAAGAACTCAAGCTGCTGGTGCGCGAGGTGATGGTGGCGGAACCACTCGAGCGCTATATCATCTCGATTATCGGCGCCGTTACACCGGGCGGTCCTGGTGCACTGCCCGATGTATCTCAATACCTGCGCTTTGGTCCGAGCCCACGCGGCGCGCAGGCGCTGATTCTGTGCGCGAAAGTGAACGCGCTGCTGGATGGGCGCGCATCAGTCAGCTATGACGACGTCAATGACGCGATCGTGCCGTCCTTACGCCATAGGCTGCTGCGTAATTTCCAAGCCGAAGCGGAGAACGTGACTCCGGAATCGATCCTCGAGCAGGCATTGAAACGCCTTAAACGGTCGAGCTAGCAGTTTGTTCGCGCACACCTCCGCAGCCGATAATCGTGGAGCCGCGTCAAACAGGGCGCGGCAAGCCTTCGGCCAGCTTCGGCGCTGTCTAGGGCGAGTGGTCAAACCGCGCCAACCGCACTCGATTGTGTCCGTGCAACCGCGACAACGGAGTGCGGTGCATCTTCGGTTCCGTGAAAAATATGCTGGATCGGTGAAAAAATGCTTGGCTTGCCGGAAGAATTTACGCCGGATTTTATTGCCCGGCTGGAGCACCTGCGAATCAAGACGCGCCGCGAGTATGCCGGCTTGGGCAAGGGCTCCCATCTCTCGCCACGCCGCGGCTCTTCATTGGAGTTCAGCGATTTCCGCCATTACGAGCTGGGTGATGATTTCCGATATATCGACTGGGGTCTCTACGGCCGCACCGACAAGCTCTATATCAAGCTGTTCAAAGAAGAAGAGGATCTGCTCACTTACATTTTCCTCGACGCGAGCGGGTCAATGGGTTTTCCGGCCGACGATCGCAAGTTCGAAGCTGCACGTGCCACCGCGCTGGCGGTTGCCTATGTGGCGCTGGCGGCAGGCGACCGCGTGATGATCCGTGTACTCGGCGGCACTGGTACGCCTCCAAAGGCGGCATTCTTTTATGGGCGTCATCGTATCGTCGAGATAGCGCGTCAACTGGGCGCGCTGATACCCGCAGGAGAGGTCGACTTGGCGCCGGCGCTGGCGCGCGAAATGGTTTCGATTCGGCGGGCCGGCAAGGTCTTCGTGGTGTCGGATTTCCTGGCGATGGTCAACTCCGTGGAGCAGGCGCTCGGTATATTCACAGCCGCCAATATGGACGTGAGCGCAGTGCAGATTCTCGGCGGAAGCGAACTCGACGGTCAGGGTTTGCACGGTGATGTAGAGGTAGTCGACGCGGAAAGTGGCGAGCGGCTGCGGGTCGCACTGGGGCCGCGAGAGCGCGAACGTTACAGGCAAACATTGCAGCGGCTGTCGCGCGAAATTCGCAACTTCTGCTTCCGCCGCGGTTTGCGTTATGGGCTCTATACTACTGATCGAAGTTTTCACGATTTTTTCCTCCATGCCGCGACCGGGCTGGGTTTGGTCCGTTAACAGTAGCGGCCGGTCATGGTGAATGCGGCACTGCCACGATCACACCCGCGACGCTCTTGTCTTGTCATCCCCAACGAGCGGAGCGGCCGCGGACGCGACGAGAGCTCAACGCGAAGCGATTTTGCCTTGACGCGTGGAAGAAGAAATCGCTCCGCGTTGCTCGTCTGTTTACTGCGCATCTCGGGGACTCGTTTCCCTTCGACTCCGGCCGGCTCCGCCGGGCCTCGGCTCACCGGCTCCACTTCGTTCCGCCTAGTGCGCTGTGCTCAGGATGACAGAGGCAATGGGGTGGTTTGACGCTTTCGGCCTGCTCTACCCGGCCGCACTGTACCTGCTCGCCATTCCTCCGTTGCTGGTGATCGCCTATCTGGCGCGCGAGCGGCCACGCCAGGCGGTCGTGTCGAGTGTCATCGCTTTTCGCGCACTTCGTGCCATGCGTGGTGAACGGTTTGGCGGCCGGCCTCGCCTCCAGTGGACGTTTTTTCTAGAGTTGTTGATTCTCGGTCTCGCGGTGCTCGCAGTTGCTGCGCCGTATGTGCTGCGGAAGGGCAATCCAACCGCGCTCGTAATCGACAATTCCGCTGCGATGCAGGCCCAGACCAGCTCGGGCCCGAGCCGCTTTGAAAGCGTCCGCGAGAAAATCACTGCTGCGCTCAGTTCCAACGACTCTGAAACCGTGCTTTATGTAACGGCACCGCAGCCTCATGAAGTGGGCCTTTTCCACGGCGCCGCCGCCACCAAAGCGGCGATTGGCCAGGTCTCGCTAACCGACGCGCCCGACGATACTGCGGCGCTCATCGGCCTGCTCGCTCAGCTCAGTGCTGATCGCCATCTCGGGAGAATAATCTTCGGCAGCTATCGGCCAATTGCCGCTCCGGTGACTGCGCGTATCGAGCCGATAACTGTTGGTGAGCCGGTTGCTAACTACGCGATAGGATCATTCGTGCTGAGCCGCGAGAGCTTTGGCGCTGCGACTTTGCACGGTCGCGCAACCGTGGCGAATTTCAGCCGTTCCGCGCAAACCTTGACGGTCACAGTTGTCGCGGACGGCAAAACTGCTGGCCGCGCCGAGGCACGGGTGGAAGCCGGCGAAGTTACTGCAGTGGATTTCCCGAATCTCGTGCCGGCCGCGCTCTACCGCGCTCAGCTAGAACCTGGCGACGGCTTTCCGCTCGACAATATTGCTTTTGCCACCGGTTCCGCGGTCCGCGGTCTGTCGATTCTACTTGTCAGTCCTACCCCTGCCGATGGCGCCAATCTGCGCTCGATTCCGGGGGTAAGCCTGACCACGGTTCCTCCGGGCAGCTACTCTCCGACCGAGTTGGCGGCCGCTGATCTGGCGATCTTTGAGTACGCCGTCCCCAAAGAAATCCCGGCGGTTAACTCGCTTCTGGTGATGCCCCCGCCTGGCGATCCGATTTTCAACTTCAGCCTGCGGACGTCACCGCGCCTCGATCTGACAGGATGGCCGCCGATCGATCCGCTGACCGATGGAGTGAATTTTCATTTATTCAATCTGCGCTCGGGAGAGTACTTTGGCGTTCATCCCTGGATGCAGCCCGTAATAGATGGTGCTGGGGGCGCGCTGATGCTGGCCGGTAATCGCCAGGGGCACCGCTTTATCGCGACCGGCTTCAATCCATTGCCATACCTCGGCCGCGCCAATCTGCCGATGTCGATCCTAACGCTCAACATGTTGGGCTATCTCGCCGGTTTTGGTGCGCAGGGCACCGACCTGCGTACGGGCGAGTCGTGGATCATTCCGGCCGGCGTGAAGGAAATCGTCTTGCCCTCTGGACGCAAGGAAAGGGTGCACGGGGGTGAGACGTTTTCGTCAGCAAGCAGCCAGGGAATTTATACATTGATAGCCGCCGGCGGCACCAAGACGCTGCGTGCGGTGAACCTCGCCGACCTGGCGACCTCAGACCTCGAAAATGCGCCGCCGCTCAAGGTTGAAGCGGGGTCGGCAGCCGCGAGCGAACAGGCGGTCGTCAGGATGTCACTGACGCCCTACCTGCTGGCGGCGATTATATTGCTGCTCGTGCTTGAGTCGCTATTGGTTTACTCGCGGGGCCGGCCTGCAATGCCGCTTGCGGGCCGGTGAGAACGGGGACGTGGACCTTCAATCGGTGTTCCATCCATTCACCTGGCATGAGCTGCGCTCAGTCCAGTTCGCATGGCCGCAAGCCTTCTACCTGCTCGCGCCGGCAGCGCTGATATTGATCTATTGGCTATGGCGTGCGGGCAACATACGCCGGGCAGCGGCGCCCATGCTGAGGGCGATTGCGCTCGCAATATTTATTCTGGCACTGGCCGAACCCCGGACGATTATCCGCTCCGAAGGGACAACCAGACCGGCCCTGATCGACGCCTCGGCCAGCATAACCCCGGCGATGCGCGACTACACGGTCTCACTCCTCCGCGATCACCTGAACTATCACGCGCATGATCCAGCGCTAATTTTTGGCGGCATCACGGTGGAGCACAGTTTTGGCGATGCCGCGTCGATTCTGTCGCAACACACAGGATGCGCACAATGTGCGCCTGCAGTGACCAACCTCGAAGCGGCGCTCGAAAAAATCGCGGGCGAGCCAGCGGCTCGCGGCGGAAACGTAGTGCTGGTGACGGATGGATGGGAGAACCGCGGCAATGCGGCCAATGCCATCGGTCAGTTGCGTGCAGCGGGCATCCAGCTTGACATCTTCACCCCTCCCGGCGCTGAAGCCGTTGCGAATATATCGATGAGCGAACTGAATCTGCCGCCCGCGCTGGAGAAGACCGAGCCGTTCTCGCTGAGCGTCACGATGACCAATCTGAACCCGTCGCCGGCCGCCGGCGCGATTTCCCTCTATCGCAATGGCGGATTAGTCGATCGGCGTATGGTGACGCTACCTCCCGGTCAGTCCCGCTACGATTTTCCGGTCCGTGCCGAAGAGTCCGGCCTCATCTCATACCGCGCTGAGTTCAAAGCCGTTAACCCCGGGTTGAACATCTACAACGAGGACGATTCGCTCCAGGGTTGGATCGGCATCGGCCATCAACGCAAGATGCTAATCCTGAGCGATTCCGCCCGTGACGCGAGCTATCTCACGAGCATGGTGCGCCGGATAGGGTTTCAGCCGTCGGTGATGATACTCAACGGGCGCGAGTACGCGGGAAATCCGCAAGGCTATGACGCGGTAATTCTCAACAATGTCCCACGCAATCAGCTCTCACCTGCGGCCCAGAGCGCGTTGGTACGATACGTTACTGGCGGAGGAGCACTCGCGATGGTTGGCGGCGACCAGAGTTTCGGCCTTGGCGGTTACGAGAACAGCGCGATTGCGAGGATTATGCCGGTGGTGATGAAACCGCCACAGCATCGTGTGCGCACCCGCGCGCTGGTCCTGATTATCGACAAATCGGGCTCGATGGGCCGCCGCGACAAGCTCACCTATGCCAAAATGGCAGCGCACACCGTTTTGAAAACGCTCAAGAACAATGACCTGGTGAGCGTGATCGGCTTCGACGTGCAGCCGTTCGTGGTCGTGCCGCTCGAACCGCTCGAGCAAGCCCGCCCCTATTTCGATCAGCTGGTCGATCGGCTGAAAGCGCAAGGCCGGACTTTTCTGCTGCCCGCATTGGAAGAAGCGGCGCGGACGCTCGCGCAGAGTGGCGCTGCGATCAAACACGTCGTGATTCTGACCGATGGAGAAACCGGCGGAACCCCCGAAATGTATTACGACCTGGTCTCGACCATGCGTCACCAGGCGGGTACCACGATATCTACGATCGCGATCGGCCGCGAGGCCAATCTGCCGCTGCTGCAGGCGATTTCGAAATACGGTGGCGGTGGTTTTTATCAAACCGACAGCCCCGAAAACCTGCCGGAATTGTTCGTCGAGGATGTCCAGCAACGTAGCGCCGATACCACGATGGTTGAGAAAGAGTTCGTTCCGTATAGCATCAGGCCTGATCCGGTGCTGCGCGAACTCGCGGGGCGGCAACTGCCGGCGTTGAAGGGCTTTGTCTCGACTGAGCTCAAGCCGGGCGCAGACCTTAGCGTGTTTGTTAACAGCAATGGCCAACGCAATCCGATTATCGCAAGCTGGAAAGCAGGCGCAGGCAAGACCCTCGCGGTAACTACCGATGCTAGCGGGCGTTGGTCCTCGTTATGGGTGCAGGACGGCTTGTTTGAACCACTGTGGGACCGGATGCTGGGCTGGCTGGCGCCGCACAGTGCGGTCCCGCAAGATTTCGGCGTCGCGCTCGGTTATCGCTCTGGCCATATCCAAGTCAACCTCACCGATTACAGTCCGAATTCCGCAATTTCAAACGCGCCAGTGAACGCGATGGTTACGGCTCCCGATGGCGCGAAATACTCGCTCGCCTTGTCGCGGGAAGCACTCGGCGAACTTAGCGGCAGTATCGAGGCTCCCCGCGCCGGAACTTACAATATCGAGCTCACGTCTGGGCACGCGCCTAACCACAGCTTCCCGCCCCTGGCCTATACCGTGAGTCCTGCGGTTTATGCTGAGGTGCCGCGGCCTGCACCAAACTATGCGCTGCTGGAGCATCTCGCGGCCGCCACGGGCGGCAAGCTGAATCCCGCATCCAGCCAACTCGGCCTGTCGCGCCCGAAATTCGAACACGCCACCTTGCTGAGTCCGTGGCTGATGCTGTGCGGAATGATATTAGTGATTGTGGAAGCCCTGGTCCGCCGCCTGACCTTCTAACACTCGTATTTGAAGCCCGTCGGCTGGTGAAAGCTATGACTGATGACGATTCCCCGGTGCATGCTGACCATCGTATTCAGTATCAGTTCCCGCAGAACGTCCGCTTTTGTGCTTTGTGTGGGTTTGAGATGCGGACTCGAACCGTACTGCCGGATCATAAGCGCTTTAAAGTCTGTAGTCGCTGCGGGTTTGTCTATTTTCCCGGCCCGAAGTTGGTCGCCGGATGCCTCGTAATCGACACCGGCCGCGTCCTTTTGCTGCGGCGCGGCATCGAGCCCCAAATCGGCAAATGGACCTTTCCGGGAGGATACGTTGACCTTGGTGAGAGTCCGGCAGCGGCCGCTCTGCGAGAAACGCGCGAGGAAGTTGGGATGCGGGTGGGACTTGGCCGAGTGCTGGGCGTATATGCCGACCCTGCCCACCCGATTGCGGCCGTAGTCGTGTACCTGGCCAAGCCTGGCATCGAAGAGGCAAGTGTAACCGACGAAGCGACTGAAGTCCGTTACTTTGCCCCGCCGGAGATTCCGTGGCACGAAATCGCCTTCCCCACCACCCGTGACGCACTGCGGGACTGGATGGCGGAACTCAGGATCGACCGTCACACCTGATCATCTATGGCCGCCGCTTGCGTTCGGGCAACGATTCGACCCGCTCATACAATGATTCCGCAAATCACGGCAGTGCGATGCGCGCGAGATGTTCGATTTTTGCGCGATAGTCCCCTTCGAACAGTGGCTCGGACGCGCTGACATGGACTACGCGATTCACTCCCAGCTCCGCCAGTTGCACGAGCAGCGCTTGAGTCTGCGCGCGCTCGCCGGTAAGGCAAATCATGAGAGTGATGTCGAGCTTGGTGAAATCGCGGCCCGCCTTGGCGCACTCTTCTTTCAATTCCGCCAGTTTTCGCCGCATAAAGGAGACTGCTTTGTCGGTGATGAAGCAGACCGGGTTGTATCCATCGCCCCATCGCGCCACCCACCTGAGGGCATTCTTGTCCGTGCTGCCAATCAGTATAGGCGGTCCCGGCTGCTGCGCCGGTTTGGGATTGCATACAATTTTATCGAAATTTACGTATCTGCCATGGAAAGACGCAGCCGGCTTCGACCATAGCTCACGCATTGCAGCAACATGTTCCGCTGCCTGAGTCCATCGATGCGGAAAGTCAGAACCCAGGGGTTCCGCCGCCTCGCGTAGCCAGCCGGCGCCGACCCCGAGAATCAGGCGCCCGCCTGACAGCCGATCCAACGTGGCGATGCGCTTCGCTGTGGCCAACGGCTCGTGCTCCGGAACCAGCAGGACCGATGTCCCGATGCGCAGATTTTTGGTCGTCGCCGCCGCCATCGCGAGTACCACAAACGGCTCTGGGAAATGCGCATAGTGGTCGGGGATTGGCCCGCCGGCGGGAAAAGGCGTTTTTGGCTCGGCATGAAACAGCATGTGATCGCCAACCCAAACCGATTCGAGGCCGAGCTTTTCACATTCGAGTGCAAACGCTCCTGGATTGGGCGCTGATTCATCGACCCTCTTATAGATCATCGAGATTCCGACTTTCATGGCGCAGTTTCCTTTACCGCTCGATTTTTACTCGGTTCCATCGACGAGCCAAAAGAACCTTAACAATCATTTAGCCATTTACAACCATTTGGATTTGGTGTTCCGCCCAGTCCAAATCCTCGGGCAGTCTGCGCGCTGCTTTACAGGCTTATCGCCGGCGGTCGGCGTCACCAAAGCGCGGTTGCCTCCGCGTGTTCCGGCCTGTATCCTAGAGCTTAAGGTCGCATGAGGAAAACCTCCGCCGAGATCTCCAGCGCTTCCGCTTTGACCGAAGTCACCGCTAATCCATTCGAGACGGCATCCTTTTTCTGGCCTCGTGCACAGGTCTATGTCTTTTTCTGCCTTTACCTTTTCGCCTGAAATCCATCGTTCGATCCGCGATCGCGGGCATCATCAAGCGACACCCATTCAAACCGAGGCCATCCCGCTAATCCTGAGCGGGCGCGATGTTGTGGCCACTGCCGAGACCGGCAGCGGCAAGACCGCGGCCTTTCTGATTCCGCTGACCGACCGATTCCATCGTGACCGCGCGAGCGGACCTACGATGCTGGTGATAGAGCCGACGCGAGAGTTGGCGGCGCAAGTGGGCCGTGAGTTTCAGTTACTGGCGCGTCATTGCAATTTACGTGCAGCAGTGGTGGTCGGTGGCGAATCGATGCGGCGGCAAACTAGTGAGTTGCGCCGGGCCCAGGTGATTATCGCATGCCCAGGCCGCCTGCTGGACCATCTCGAACGCCATCATGTCGCACTCGACGGGGTTTCGGCGGTAGTTATCGATGAAGCCGACCGGTTGCTCGACATGGGTTTTATGCCACAGCTCCGGCGCATTATGCAGCTGGTGCCCGCGCAGCGGCAAACGCTGATGTTCTCCGCAACGATGGACTCGGCGGCTGAAATGATGGCGCGGGAGTTTTTGAGACGGCCGGCTCGCATATCTATAGGGGGTAAACCAGCGCCACCCGCCTCAATTCGCCAGACGCTGTGTCCGGCAACTCATCTCGACAAGGAAGCGATTCTGATCGCGCTGCTTAAACGCGGCGTTGAGAGCGCCATCGTGTTTACGCGCACGAAGTCCGGCGCCGATCGTGTGAGCCGGATTCTGAAGCGCAGCGGAGTCCAGGCCGTCGCAATCCATGGCGACCTCTCGCAAGGGCAGCGCACCGCGGCGCTGGCAGCGTTCCGCCGCCATGCCTGGCGGGTGCTGGTGGCGACCGACGTCGCAGCGCGCGGCCTGGATATTCCCGGGGTCTCGCACGTTATCAACTTCGATATGCCTGATGAGCCCGAAGGCTACATCCACCGTATTGGGCGGACGGCGCGGATGGGCCGTGAAGGTCACGCTATAAGCCTGGTCACCCAGCAGGAGCGAGAAGCGCTCGGCCGTATCGAGCGGGCCCTGGGGATCACACTCGAGCGAGAAACCGTTGACGGATTCGAGCAACCCGAGGTTACCGCGCCAAAGCCAATTACCTTGTTCAGCTCCGGCGCAATCCGCGGCCTGCACGAGCGTCCACGGTTCAGATGGGCATAACGCTGCCTATGCCGGCGGACGTTGCGAAAGTTCGATGAAATTGCCGTCGGGGTCGCGTACGAAGCTAATCCGTGCGACGGTGCCGAAGGTGGACGGCTCGACCGCGACCGCCGCACCCGCTGCCTTCAGCGCACTGAACGCCGCATCACAGTTGCGGACCTGCAAAGTCACGTACTGAATCCCCAGCTCCGCCATCGCGTTCACCACCTCCAGTGGATTGGCAAAGGGCGCCATTTTCGGCGGGTGGATTTCAGGTTCATGGTACACGCCGAAAATCGTCTCGCCGATTCTGTAGCGGTTCTGCCCCATCTCAAGCGCACCGAATGCGCTGGTGTAGAACTGGCCGAAGGCTTCGACATCTCTGACGCCCAGCCGAATCTCCATCTGGGTCACGTCGTCGCGGCCCGGTGGAACCAGTTCGATTGTATTGTCGTCCGGATCCGGCAGCGCTTCCACCTTGGTCACCTTCGGCGTGGCGATCATCAGGGTTTCGTAACCACCCGGGCGGCGCGGCCGCAGCGGCTCGCGTGAATGCATCAGTTTGATCACCGAACCATTGCAGAGATAACGGTGCTGGCGAAATCCACCGCCTACGGGAAGCACTGATTCGAACTGAAGCCCGAGTTTTTCACCGTAAAACGCCTGCATCGCTTCGAGCTGGCGCGTGAAGATGCCGACGTCCACCTGGGGTCGTGCAAGTTCCATTTAACCGCCTCCCTGCTATCGTTTTTTATCGCTGTTCCAAAATATCGCGCGCTCCGCCAGCTTTAACAAATAGCCGACCCTACTAACAGCGAATGGGGCGCGCGCTCGCCGGTACCAAAGGGATCCCGCCAAGCCTTCGTGTGGCCGCCACACGCGGCGGGCGGGCCCATTTATGTCAAACCGAAGAGAATAGGCCCGTTGTTTTGTCATTCCAGCGCGTGTCTGCGCGCGAGTAATCCCGGTTCTTATCTTGCGCTCATGAAAATGAACAGTTTGCCTTCAAGGGACGCGCACATCTGCCGGGTGGACCGCATCATTCCGTCGGATGTTGAAACTCGCACAACCGCTTATCAGGGATAGGCAAGGGTGGGATGCCTGACGGTCAAGCGCTACTCCATGGACACGCTGGACGGTGGCGCTTCTTCGGTGCTCGCAAACCCATAATGGCCGCGAAGGCTTTCCTGCATCTTCAAGCTGGACTATGAAGTGAGCTGGGGTTGGCAACGCCCCTCTATAACGGAGCTACAGGGAAGCCCATGGATTTCGAACTTTCGCCTAAGGTCAAGGACCTGCAGCGGCAAATCTCTGACTTTATGAACGAGTACGTCTACCCGATCGAGAAAAAGGTCGAAGAGGAGATGAGTCAGCCGGGCCGTGAGCATACCGAGCCGCAGGTTTTGAAGGACGTTCGCAAGAAGGCCAAAGCAGGCGGATTGTGGAACTTGTTTTTGCCCGACGCTGAAGACGGTAAAGGCCTTAAGGTCGCCGAATACGCCCCTTTGTGCGAGATCATGGGCCGTAGTCCGATCGGGGCACGCGCCTTTAATTGCATGGCGCCGGACACCGGCAATATGGAAATTCTGGCTGAATTCGCCACTGCCGAGCTGAAGCGTCAATGGCTGCAGCCCTGCCTCGACGGCGAAATGCGTACCTGCTTTTCGATGACCGAGCCGGAGACCGCCGGGTCTGATCCAACACAGCTCGCCACCCGCGCCGTCCGCGACGGTGACGATTACGTAATCAACGGCCATAAATGGTTCACTTCCAATGCAATCGGTTCGAGCTTCGCGATTGCAATGGTGGTTACCGATGCGCAAGCCGAACCGCATCGCCGCGCCAGCATGTTGATCGTGCCGACGAATACGCCGGGGTTTAACCTGATTCGAGCGGTGCCAGTAATGGGTCATGTGGGCGGCGGCGGCCATTGTGAAATCGTCTACAAGGATTGCCGCGTCCCTGCGACCAATATGCTTGGGCGCGAAGGCGACGGCTTTGCGATTGCACAGGCACGCCTCGGACCCGGCCGCATCCATCATTGTATGCGCAATATTGGAGTAGCTGAGCGCGCCTTGGAATTGATGTGCAAACGGGCCAACAGCCGTTTCACCCACGGCAGCTATCTGGCCGACAAAGCCAACGTGCAACAATGGATCGCCGATTCTCGAATCGAGATCGATGCGACCCGGCTGCTGGTGATGAATGCGGCCTGGATGATCGATACGGTCGGCAAGCGCGCGGCACGCCAGGAAATCGCCGAGATTAAAGTGCTGGCGGCGAACATGGTGATGAATGTGCTCGATCGCGCAATCCAGTTACATGGTGCGATGGGCATGAGCGACGACATTCCGATTGCGCGCTTCTGGCGCGAGAATCGTTCGATGCGGATTGTCGATGGTCCCGACGAAGTCCATCGCATGACGATCGCTCGCCGCGAATGCCGCAAATGGAAGTAAGCCAGCAAGCCGTCGGCGTCTTGCAGCCCGCCCTGACGCGGCGCATGCCAGGTCGGTTAGAAAATGGTACACGAAGAAATTGAAGATAAAGACCAGCCTCTTCCCGAATACGGCGAGGTTCGCGACGAGGAGCAGCTCGACTGGCTGAAACTCGCCGCCTTTCTGCGGGCACATGAGGTGCCGGGTGCCGATCGCTCGCTTAAGGTTAAGCAATTTCATGGCGGGCACTCCAATCTCACTTACCTGCTTCGCTTCGGCGATGAGCAGGAATGGGTCGTCAGACGTCCGCCGTTCGGACCGTTGCCGGTGGGCGGACACGATATGGCGCGCGAATACCGCGTGCTGTCGCGGCTATGGGAGAGCTTTCCTGAGGCGCCGCGCGCAATCGTCTTCTCCGATGACCCGGCGATCATTGGAGCGCCTTTTTTTGTGATGGAACGGCGCCGGGGCTTCGTTATTCCCAATCGCCGGCCGCTGCCCCAGGGAATCGTCACCGATCCGGCTACCTTTCAGCGGATGTCAGAAGGATTCGTGGATGCACTCGCCGGCCTCCACAAGGTCGATTACGAGCTCATCGGGCTTGGCGGGCTGGGGCGTCCCGAGGGTTTTGTACGCCGGCAGATTGCTGGTTGGATGGATCGCTGGGAGAAGGCAAAGACGGCGGAAGTGCCGCTGATGAACAAGCTGGGTGCGTGGTTTCTCGATCACATACCACCGCCACAAAAACCGGTCCTGCTGCATAACGATTTCTACCTTCACAACGTCATGTTCGCGCCCGACAATTCGGGGCAGGTGGCCGGGGTGTTCGACTGGGAGATGTCGACGCTCGGCGATCCTATGGTCGATCTGGGAATCGCGCTCAATTACTGGCGGGAGGCGGCCGACGCCGCCGATCTCATCGAATTGAGTGAAGGTTACGCGCATACTGCGCGCCCCGGATTTTTCAAGCGCGACCAGTTGGTTGAGCGCTATGCGCAGCAGACTGGCCGCGACGTGAGTAACATCGATTTCTACTGGGCGTGGGCGCTCTGGAAAACTGCGACCGTGGTACAACAGATTTACGTTCGGTTCGTGCGCGGACAGACCACCGATCCGCGTTTCGAGAGCATGGGCAGGCAGCCGCCGATTCTGGCTCGTACGGCGGCGGATATCGTTGCGAAGTTGGGTTTCGTGGAGTAACCAGAAGAAACTGAGTGGACGAGCGCCCTCCGCGAGTGCGCCGAGGTAGCGGCACGCGCGCTCTTGTCTCGCGCTCCGGGTGCTTGCAGGATGGTTTTTTTGCGGATCTTTGCGCTAGATTGAATGACTGAAACGGAGGGACGGGCATGATAACAGCCCGGCCCCGGGAGGATTGTGGGCCTTGCACGCCATTAATTACGAGTCACCCAAAACAGTTGACGAAGCCGTGAAATTGCTGGCTGCGCATGGCGAGCAGGCGCGGCCATTGTGCGGCGGTACGGACTTGATTATCCAACTTCGCGCCGGTGTGCGCCGCCCCGAATATGTAGTCGATATTAAGAATATTCGGGAGATGCGCCGCATCGAATTCTCAATGCAGCATGGCTTGCGGCTGGGCGCGGCCGTTCCCTGTGTCGAGATTTACGAAAATGGTGACATGCGCAAGTATTACCCCGGCTTGACCGAAGCTGCGCATCTCATCGGTTCGCTCCAGATCCAAAGCCGTGCTTCGGTGGGCGGCAATCTTTGCAACGGCTCGCCGGCGGCGGATACCACTCCGGCCCTGATTGCACTAGGGGCGAAATGCCGGGTAGTGGGGCCGGGTGGCGAACGGCTGGTTCCGGTCGAGGATTTTTGCACCGCGCCCGGACGCACCGTACTCCAAGCGGGCGAACTGCTGGTTGAATTTCAGATTCCGTCGCCCGCGCGTAATTCGAGCGATGCCTATCTGCGCTTTATCCCGCGCAACGAGATGGATATCGCGGTCGTCGGTGTCGGCGCCTCAGTCACCCTTGACCTGAGCGACGAACGCATCAGTGAAGCACGCATCGGCCTCGCGGCCGTCGGGCCCACCCCAATCTTCGCCCGCGAAGCTTCGCAAGCGCTCGCCGGCAAGCGGATCAGTGACGAGACCGTCGAACGGGCGGCGCAGTTCGCGATCGCCGCGGCCTCCCCGATCGATGACATGCGCGGCACTGCTGAGTTCCGCCGCCATATCACTGGCGTGTTGACGCGGCGCACTGTGGCAAAAGCGATCGAGCGGGCGCGCTCCACCCAAACCAGCCGCTGAGCTGGATGACAATAACGAATATTTTCGAGAAGCTTTAAAAGAGTTGAACCGGCGATCAAAATGGCAAAGAAAGTAGTAGTCGAAGCAACTATCAATGGCGAGCAGACCGAGTTTCTATGCGAACCGCGCCAGAGCCTGCTTGAAGCTTTGCGCGACGTGCTGGAACTTACCGGCAGTAAAGAGGGTTGCCTGACCGGGGACTGCGGCGCTTGCACTGTAATCGTTGACGGCCGCCCGCTTTGCTCCTGTCTGATGCTGAGCGTCGAGGCACAGGGCAAGACCATCCAGACCATTGAGGGCTTGGCCCAGCCAGACGGCCTGCACGTTCTGCAACAGAAGTTTCTGGAGCATGCCAGTCTCCAATGCGGAATCTGCACCCCGGGCTTCCTGATGTCAGCCAAGGCCTTGCTCGACCACAATCCCAAGCCGACCGAGGGCGAGATTCGCTATGCACTGGCCGGGAATCTTTGCCGCTGCACTGGCTATGACAAAATAGTAAGAGCGGTGACAGATGCGGCGCAGACGCTTGCCTCCGGCACCCGCAAAGGACGTGAGGGGCGGCTCGGCAGCGGTCCCTCGGCCTCGGAACAGACTGATCAGTTCCTCCAGGAACAGGAGGTCAAGTAGATGGCAGCTTCAGCGAATGGTCAGGGCTACCGGGTGATCGGCACGCGTCCGGTCCGCCACGATGGCGTCAACAAGGTGACGGGCCGCGCTAAGTACGGCGCGGATTACAGTTTTCCCGGCATGCTCTATGGCAAGGTCCTGCGCAGCCCTTACGCTCACGCGAATATCAAATCGATCAAGATTGATAAGGCCGCGGCCTTGCCCGGGGTCAAGGCGGTCGTCACCGCTGGCGACCTGCCCGCATTGGCGGACAAGATGGAACAGGCGGGAGAGATGGCTATCAATATGAGCCAGCTCTCTGCCAACATCCTTGCACGCGGCAAGGTCCTATACGATGGCCACGCCGTGGCAGCCGTTGCCGCCACCAGCCCACATATCGCCGACGAAGCGCTGCGGCTCATCGAGGTCGATTATGAAGTCCTGCCGCCGGTGATGTCGGTCGAGGACGCGATGAAACCGGGTGCGGTAATCTTGCTCCCCGGACTGCGCAACAAGGAGGAAGGCCCCGACCAGCAGACCAATGTCGCGACCCATCTCCAATTCAAGCGCGGCGATATCAGCGAAGGATTTAAAGGTGCCGACCACGTGGTCGAGCGTGAGTTCAAGACCGCGATGGTCCATCAGGGTTATATCGAACCGCATAACGCCGTAGGCATTTACAATCCCGACGGCCACGCGACGATCTACTGCTCGACCCAGGGCAGCTTCGTAGTGCGTTCATTGTCGGCCGCCGTGCTCGGGATCCCGGAGGGTAATATCAAGGTGGTGCCTGCGGAAATTGGGGGCGGCTTCGGTGGCAAAACCACGATCTATCTCGAACCGCTCTCGGTGTTGTTGTCCAGAAAGACCGGCCATCCCGTGAAGCTTACGATGACACGCGCCGAAGTCCTGCGTGCGAGTGGTCCGACTTCAGGCTCGACCATTCGATGCAAGATGGGCTGCACAAAGGACGGCAAGCTCGTCGCTGCCCAAATCTGGATGGCATACGAGGCGGGCGGATTTCCCGGCTCACCAGTAGGTGCTGGCGCGATGACGATTGTGGCGCCCTATAACATCCCCCACCTACTGGTCGACGCGTATGACGTGGTGGTAAATCGGCCGAAAACCGCGGCTTACCGGGCACCCGGCGCTAGTAACGCAGCGATGGCGTCGGAGACGGTCATCGATGAGCTCGCTGACAAATGTGGCTTGGACCCATGCGACTTCCGCATCATGAATGGCGCCAAGGAAGGGACGCCGCAGACGGCTGGTCCTCCGTATCGCAGAATCGGTTTTATCGAGACGGTCGAGGCCATTAAAAATAGCCCCCATTACAAGTCGAAACTGGAGGGGCCCAATCGCGGACGCGGTGTCGCTTCCGGATTCTGGTTTAATGTTGGCCTGCAGTCGTCGGCCATGGTCAATATCCATACCGACGGAACGGCCAGCCTGGTAATCGGTTCGGTTGATATCGGCGGCACGCGCGCCGCTCAGGCGATGATCGCGGCGGAGGTGCTAGGGCTCGATGCTAACGACGTGCGGCCATTTGTCGCTGACACGGATTCTATCGGACACACCGACGTGACCGGTGGCAGCCGCACGGCCTTTGCCACCGGATGGGCGACCTATGAAGCGGCGCAGGATGCAGTGCGTCAGCTCAAGGAACGTGCAGCCAGGTTGTGGGAGAAGAAGCCCGAAGAGGTCGCATTCAGCAACGGGCAGTTCACCGCGCAAGGCGATGGTGTCAAGCCGATGACGGTCAAGGAATTGGCCGGGCGTCTGGCCCGGACCGGCGGGCCGATCTCAGGCCGCGCCACGGTTAACGCGCGGGGCGTTGGCCCGGCCTTCGCTGCTGCTCTGATCGACGTGGAAGTCGATCCCCAGACTGGTAAGGTTGAAATCCTGCGCGCCACCGTGGCGCAGGACGTCGGCAAGGCAATTCATCCGAGCTACGTCGAGGGTCAGATGCAGGGTGGCACAGCGCAGGGAATCGGCTGGGCCCTAAACGAGGAGTACTTTTACGACGATAAGGGAATTTTGCGCAACAGCGGCCTGCTTGATTACCGGATGCCGACTTGTCTTGACCTCCCGCTAATCGAGACCTGCATCGTTGAAGTGCCGACTCCAGGTCATCCGCTCGGCATCCGGGGCGTAGGCGAGGTTTCGATTGTGCCGCCCCCGGCCGCGGTTGCCAATGCGATCGCCGATGCGGTTGGCGTGCGAATGACTGAACTGCCGATGTCACCTCCGCGGCTGCTCAAGGCTATGCTGAACAAACGTGGCGGAGTGGAGGCTCAGGCCGCAGCAGCCGGCCGCTAGCAGGTTGGTGAGAAAAAGCTTGCTAATGGTGTTTGCTGAAAGTTTGGCCTCAACCCGTTGCATAAGGACTTTTGCAACGGCCGGCTCCGCCAACGACGAGTAATCCAACCGGGCCGGGGCTTAGCGCCCGGCCCGTCTCCAATCATGGCTACTGTTGTTATCCCGGCTCAACTTCGCAAACTGACCGGCGGCAAAGACCGTGTAGAGGCCAGCGGCCGCAACATCGGACGTTTGATCGAAGACCTCGATCGCCAATTCCCCGGCTTTCGCGAACAATTGCTTCAAGACGGCGACGTAAAACCGTCAATCGCGGTATCGATCGATGGGGAGATGGGCACCGGCGGGGTCCTTGAACCGGTCGGCGAAGATAGCGAGGTCTTTTTTCTGCCCGCACTCGGCGGCGGCTAAAACGAGAGGAGACCAGAGATAAACGAGTGAGGAGAGGAGCCTTCGTGCGCCCTTCTCCCTCTCGGTTCCCCCTCACCCTCTCATCCCTTAAGAGGTGCTTTGATGGCAGATTCCAACGATTCCAGGAATGGCGCTTTCAGAGTTATCGGAACTCGTCCTGTCCGCCATGACGGGCTGGAGAAAGTAACCGGCCGCGCGTTGTATGGCGCGGATTATTCGATGCCCGGGATGCTTCACGGCAAAGTACTGCGCAGCCCGCATGCCCATGCGTTCATCAAATCGATCAACGTCGACAAAGCGCTCAAGCATCCCGGCGTTTACGCCGTCATCACAGGCGCTGACTTCCCCGAAGTTAAAGGCGTGATGGCGCAGGTTGGCGAGCTCGTCGTCAACACCCATTACTTGTCGCTCAACGTCATGGCGCGTGACAAAGTTCTCTACGACGGTCATCCAGTCGCCGCCGTTGCAGCTACGAGCAAGCACGTGGCTGAGGAAGCACTCGAGCTGATCGACGTAGTGTATGAGGAGTTGCCGGCGGTGATGACCGCTGAGGAAGCGATGAAGCCGGACGCGCCTATTCTGCTGCCCGAACTGCGCAGCAGGTTCATCGCGCATCGCACGGATCCCGGTTCGCCTGAAGGCCCCGACCGTCCGAGCAACATTGCCGCTCATATCCAGTTTCAACGCGGAGACTTGGGAGCAGGTTTCAGAGCAGCCGATATTGTGGTCGAGCGTGAGTACACCACTGCCACCGTGCATCAGGGATACATCGAACCGCAAAATGCGCTTGCGGTGTACAGCGCCGATGACCACGTCACCATCTATTGTTCGACCCAGGGTTCATTCAACGTGCGCACCTTGACTGCCAGTATGTTGGGACTTTCCGAGGGCATGATTCGAGTGGTGCCGGCTGAGATCGGCGGTGGTTTTGGCGGCAAGACCACCATCTATCTCGAACCCCTGGCGGTGATGTTGTCAAAGAAGTCAGGGCGGCCGGTCAAACTCACCATGTCCCGCGGAGAGGTCTTGCGTGCGACCGGCCCCACTTCGGGTACCAAGATGCGGGCCAAGATGGGGGCCTCGCGTGATGGCAGAATCACTGCGGCGGAGGTTTGGATGGCGTATGAGGCGGGTGCGTTTCCGGGCTCCCCGTTTGCGCCGGGCGCCATGACTACACTTGGTTCTTATAATATCGAGAACCTCAAGATCGATTCGTTCGACGTGGTCGTTAATCGCCCCAAGGTGGCCGCCTATCGAGCGCCCGGCTCGCCGGCTTCGGCCTTCGCCTGTGAAACAGTTCTCGATGAGTTGGCGGAAAAATGTGGAATCGATCCATTAGAGCTGCGTCTTCGCAACGCATCGCATGAAGGAACACCGCAACCGGCCGGGCCCCCGTTCAAGAAAATCGGCTACGTCGAGACGGTCGAGGCAGTTAAGAACAGCACGCACTACCGTTCCCAGTTGACCGGCAAGTATCGTGGGCGTGGCGTTGCTTCGGGCTTCTGGTTCAACGGCGGCCTACAGTCTTCCGCAACCGTCAATATCCATACCGACGGCACGGTGAGTGTGGTGACCGGCTCGGTCGACATTGGCGGCTCGCGGGCGGCGATGGCGATGGTTGCGGCCGAGGTACTCGGACTGGACGCCGGCGATGTCCGTCCACTCGTCGCCGACACCGACGCGAGCGGCCACACTGACGTGACCGGCGGCAGCCGGATCACTCTGGCTACCGGGCTCGCAGTCTATGATGCAGCGCATGATGCGGTGCGCCAACTGAAGGAACGCGTTGCGAAGCTTTGGGAAAAGCAGCCTGACGAAATCGAGTTTAAAGAGGGACTTTTCAAAGCCCGTGCCGATGGCACCGCGCCGATGCCACTCAAGCTGCTCGCGTCGCGTCTGGCGAGAACTGGCGGACCGGTCACTGGCCGGGCCACCGTCAATGCAGGAGCAGTCGGTGCAGTGGGCAACGCCTTCGCCACGGTTTGTGTAGACGTCGAAGTTGATCCTGATACAGGCAAGGTCCAGATCCTGCGCGCAACGATCGCGCAGGACGTCGGCCGCGCAATTCATCCGAGCTACGTAGAAGGGCAGATGCAGGGCGGCTTCGCACAAGGCATTGGATGGGCTCTGAACGAGGAATACGTCTATGATAGCCGTGGCGTTTTGCGCAATGCTGGCCTGCTTGATTACCGCATGCCGACCTGTCTGGATCTGCCGCTGATCGACGCAATAGTAGTCGAAGTGCCGAATCCTAATCATCCGCTAGGTGTGCGCGGCGTCGGTGAAGTGTCGATCGTTCCACCCATGGCTGCTGTGGCAAATGCTATCTATCGCGCTGTGGGAGTCCGAATGACCGAATTACCAATCTCACCTCCTCGTCTCCTGAAGGCGTTATTGCGAAAGCGTGGCGATTCGTCGGAGACGCAGGCTGCCGCTGCCGACTGAGGAAAAGGGCAGACGGTGTGGGATGGTTTAGCAGATGTAAGTATCTTATCCAGTCCTATAGCTGCAAAGCGATGTGTGCGCCAGATTTGGTGCAATTCCATCTCATTGGCTATTGCAAGTCGCTAAAGATTGTTTATAATAACAATTCGCTAGCTGGGGTTTGCCCCCCCTTTTCCCGGTTGGCGAGGGCTGGGCGGCGAAAACCGCCCGGCTCTTTATTTTTTCATTAAACCGCGGTCGAGATTAAATTGGGGCTGATTCGGCACACATTTGGATCGAAACCCAAGCGAATTGCGTCTGAGTCTGGCGTGAAACCTGGCGGCTTCACAAGGCCAGCGCGACCTATCCCCGCCTGCGCCGTCGGGCAAGACTCACTTATCGAACGGATGGGACGGGGACTTCAGCGGTCGCGTCCGGAACCTGAGCCGCGCCCACCGCCGCCACCACCGCTACGGGCCTGTGCCTCGTTCACACGGATAGGTCGACCTTTGATTTCTCTGCCGTTAAGGCGTTTGATCGCGGCATCAGCGGCCTCATCGGTTGCCATTTCGACAAAACCGAAGCCGCGGGACCGATTGGTCGCACGGTCCATTATCACCTGCGAACTTTCCACCTGCCCTGCTTCTGAGAAAGCGTCTTGCAGGTCCTGGTCGGTCACCGTCCAGGCCAAATTGCCAACGTACAATCTGCACCCCATTAGGTTCTCCCTCGGGGGCCTCGGATACCGATCTGCCACGAGCTGGCCGCCGCCGCTCACTCTGCACTAGAAGCTTCACCTCGCGGCATCAAATCCATCGTATCATGCCCCAACTTGCGAGTTCCTTATAGCACCGCAGGCAGCACAAACATAGCAGTGGGACACTTAGCTGTAAGTAGCAGGTGGCAGATGAAGGTCGCTCGGGATGGCTTCGTCTGCGACACGGTTCCTGCTATGCAAATATGAGTGGGTTAGGTCGCATCATCAGAAGGACGATATCGATTGGGTCGAACTTGCGGAGAACAGCGAACGCGGTGGCGGTCAAAACCATAGAATGGCGTGCGGATACTGTTCGCATGATAGATCAGCGGCTATTGCCGGGCCGCGAAGTCATTCGAACGTATCGCGATTATCAAGGTGTAGCCCGGGCTATCCGGACCATGGTAATTCGCGGCGCGCCTGCAATTGGAGTGGCAGCCGCGATGGGCGTGGCACTTGCGATTCGGGGAACCAGTGGGCAGCGTGCCCGCGCGCGCTTTCAACGTGCCGCAACGCTGCTGAAGGCCACGCGTCCAACTGCGGTAAACCTGGCGTGGGCGGTCGGCCGAATAGGCGGAGTGCTCGAAGCGAGTCTCGCGCTCGATCCGGCGCAACTTTATCGCCGTGTGCGTGACGAGGCAATTGCTATCTATGAAGAAGACGTTGCGGCAAATCGGATGCTTGGGCGCAACGGCGCTGCACTACTCAATTCGCCCGCCAGCGTATTGACCCACTGCAATGCAGGAGCCTTGGCGACTGCGGGCTATGGCACCGCGCTTGGGGTTATCCGGGCAGCTCGCGACGCGGGCAAAAAGGTCAGGGTCTTCGCAGATGAAACGCGCCCTTTTCTCCAGGGCTCGCGCCTGACCGCATGGGAACTGCGCAAGGACCGGATTCCGGTCACGATCATCGCTGACAGCATGGCCGCGAGCCTTTTGCGCGCCGGCGAGGTCAATTGCGTAATCGTCGGCACTGATCGGACCGCGGCCAATGGCGATGTCGCCAACAAGATCGGTACTTATCCGCTGGCGGTGATGGCGCAGCGGCACCGCGTTCCGTTTTACGTTGCGGCGCCGCTGTCGTCGATCGATCTGGAATGCGCCAGTGGCGACGATATCCCGATTGAACGGCGGCCGTCGAAGGAATTTACTGAGTTCCTCGGCAGGTCAATCGCACCCAAAGGCGTGGAGGTTTTCAATCCCGCCTTCGACATCACACCCGCGGAATTGGTTACTGCAATTATCACTGAGCGCGGAATAGTCTATCCACCGTTTGAAAAAGGCCTATCCGCACTCAAGCGCCCACGTTGCGAATAGTCATTTTGGTTAGTAAATGAATGCTCACTCCGCTAGCCTTTCATCTTCAGCTTTTCGGCGGCTGGATGAAGGCTGGTTCTGGCGCTCGGGCGATTGCCGACCCGGTTGAACCAGTCAAGCAGATTGCTCAGCGAAGGGTCGATAGTCTGGCCCACCCCGGCGGCAAAATCGAGACAGCAATAGAGAATGATGTCGGCGATTGTGAAGCGGTTCGGGACGATGTAATCACGGCCGGCAATCAGCGCATCCAGCCATTTCAGGCGTGCCTGCGCGATGCGTTTGAGGCCGGACGCAGCCTCCGGTTCACATGGCAGCCGCTTCCTGAACATCTCGAGCCCCTCGGCGAAGCGGAATCCGTTGTAGATATTCTCCGTGATATTGAGTTCCACCCGACGTTGCCATTGATGCGTTTCGGCGCGCTCTTCGGGTGTTTCACCTAGCAGCGCGGGGGCAGGATTTGTTTCCTCGAGGTAATCCCAGATAGCGACGGTCTCGCCGATGCATTTGCCGCTATCGAGTTCGAGCGCCGGAAGCTGGCCGCCGGGATTACGTTCGTTATATGCAGCCTGCCGATTCTCGGCTTTCATAATGTCAACATCTTTGGTTGGAATCGTGATTCTCTTCTCAGCAAGAAACATCCGCATCGCCCGCGGATTGGGGCCGAACGAATCATAAAGCAGCATCTCCGGCATACTCCTATACGGATTTCTGGTGCGTGCGCCCTCATCGCGCCGCTCAGGAAAAATGAAACCGACGCCGCGAATATAGCGAATTAGGCTGACCGATTGAAACGGCGCATGATGCTGCCAGCGAGCGTTGCATCGCTGGCAGCCACGCGCTTTTTTCAATACTGTGATCGCGCAGCTCCGCATTTGCGAGCGTAGATTGTAGGGGGCGTGGCTTTTTTAAGTTAGGCGTGGCTTTTTTAAGTTAAAGGGAAATTGGTGGAGCTCAGTCGCGGTTGCGGGGTTTAACGTGCGTTTCTGTCCACAATGCGGCGCGCCCGTAATGGCCGCTGCTCGATTCTGTGTTGAATGCGGTGTTCGTCTTGACGCGCTGGAGAGCGCGTCCGCGGCTTCAGCATCAACACCTCCCAGCGCTGCAGGCGCAGGCCAGCGAGGAGCGCTGCCCCTCGGATCGCAGACTCTCGCGCCGTTCGCTGCAACGTTCGGTGCGATCCTGGCTGTAGGAATTCTCGTTGCATATGGCGTCATGCGACAAATTCCACAGCGTGAGGCGCTGTTGACGTCGGCGTCTCAACCAGCTTCGCAGACCTCGCCAGTTCAAGATGCGCGGCAACTCCCACCCGACCACCCCGCAATCCAGCTACCCAAAGAGGCGCGGGATTTCATCGCAAGTGTCGCGCGCAAAGTAGAGGCAAATCCCCGAGACCTCGCCGCGTGGGACCAATATGGAGATGTCTGCCTACGCGCTGCGGCGTTCGATTCTTCCTATTATCCGAAAGCCGCAACTGCTTACGCCCACGTTTTGAAACTCGATCCCGATGACCTCGACGCACTACGCGGCATCGGCAATATCGATTTTGATCAGCGTAAGTACGACGAGGCGATCGCGGCATATGAACATTACTTGAGCAAGAAACCTGAGGACGCTGAAGTCCGCACCGATCTCGGCACTATGCTGTTGTCGTCGGGTAGCGCTGACCAGGCAGTACTGCAATATCGCAAGGTGCTCGAAACGCATCCAAACTTTTTCGAAGCAACCTTTAATCTCGGCATCGCGGATGGGCAGATGAACGACCTCAATGCAGCCCGGGCTGCATTCGAAAAGGCGAAGGTGCTCGCGCCTAATGCCGACGCTAGAAATCGCGTAACGCAGATGCTGGCTGAATTGGGCGGCACTGCAGTGCCTGCTACACAAGGAGGTTCGAAACTTGGGCAAGCCGCACCGGCGGTGTCGGCCGATTCCAGCAGCTTCAAGGGCGCGATGGAGCGAATGTTGCGCGACCTGCCAATTGCCGGACCCAAGGTCGCCTCGGTGCAGTGGCCATCGGCAACGAGGGCGCGGGTTTTAATGGATAATTTCCCAATGGACCAGATGCCGCCGTTCGCCGCAGCCAAATTCATTTCAGACCTGAAAAGCGGCATTGGCGATGTTAAGTCGGCGCATGACGTCCACGCGAAGGTGGAAATCGATATATGCGATGTAGCGAGTGGACGCGTTATGCAATCCGTCACGGAATAGCGCCTGGGCCAGGCGCGGCAAGTCATGGGTCGTATTCGTCGAATCGGCATTGAATCTAGCGCCGTGCATTGTTTATTCGTAGTCGATGGCGTTGACGCGGTGATTCAATGGGTTAAGGTGAGGCTAAGCCGCCGGCAGCGAGCAGGTCGCGGAGCATAAGCGTGAACGGTGCCGTACCATTACTAGAAAGAGTCGGGGTCGCGACCGTTAGTATTCACAGTCAAATCCCGCAGTCGCATCCGTCGGTCGCGATGGGACTCGGTCCCGATCGCCGCGGCACCGGCACCTTGGTCAGCGCTGACGGCTTAATCGTCACTGTTAACTACATGGTCATTGGCGCCGAAAGCGTGATGGTGACGTTTACCGATGGCCGGCAAGCTTCAGCACGAGTGGTGGCACGCGACTTCACCACCAGCCTCGGCGTGCTGCAGGTCGAAGGCAATAACCATCCGCATCTGGAGGTAACGTCGTCCGAGACTGCGAGCCTCGGCCAGGAGGTATTGATCCTGTCCAGCCTTGGTGCGGAAAAGCGATGCGCCGACACCGGGATTATTACTTATCTCGGACCGTTCGATGCGGCGTGGGAATTCGTACTCGATCGATGCGTCTGCGTAACGGCGCCCGCGCTTAACATCGGATTGAGCGGCGGTCCGATCGTCAACTCAAAAGGGCAGATCATCGCGTTCTCATATCTCAATTTCATGGATTTGGTGCGTCCGATCCTCGCTATTCCCGGTGAATGTTTTCTGTCGGGCCGCGACGAACTGGTCCGCCACGGCCATCGCGTCAGCACGCCGCCGCGGCTTTGGTTGGGCGTACTTTCGTACACCTTGCGCGAGCATGTGGTAATCGCCGGAGTGATGCCTGGCAGTCCTGGTGAAAAGGCCGGTTTGCAGCAAGGTGACCTGGTGCTCAGTGCTGACGGCAATGAAATCCACGAACGCCGCGCCCTCTATGACGCGATCAACAGCCATCGTCCGGGCGAACGCGTGCAGCTTAGGATCTTGCGCAAGAACCAGGTCTACAGTCTGGAAATCGCAGCTATCGTCGTGGACGATTACCTCGGCTAGCTCAATTCAGGTCTCGATGTTTGTGGACATCGCGGTTGTCCTTCACCGCTAAGCCCCGCCTGCTGAAAATCAGCCTGTCATCAGTCTGTCCTCCTGGTGCCGGGCTAACTAAACGTCCTTGAACTCGCGCTTGGATTTGCGAGTCTCCAGCGCCGCCTGGGCCGCGGCCAAGCGCGCAATCGGCAGGCGGAAGGGCGAGCATGACACGTAGTCAAGTCCCAGGCTATGGCAGAATCTGACGCTCGCCGGATCGCCGCCATGCTCGCCGCAAATCCCAATTGTTAGTCTCTTTTTCGCCTTGCGGCCGCGCTCGATCGTGATGCGCATCAGACCGCCGACGCCTTCGGTGTCGAGTTCCTGGAAGGGATCTTTCTTGTAGATCCCGCGCGTCAGGTAGTCGTCGAGGAATTTCGATGAATCATCACGCCGACTTTGACAGCTTGGGGATAAATCGAACGAATTGCCCGACTTCGGGTATGATTGAAGCTTGACAAAGGCGAACAACTAGCGAAATTATGGGTGTTCAATGAAGACTATATTGAAAAATGGGTGATTATGGAGTTCACGGAATCGAGCCATTTTCGCTCGGATGATCGCCCGACCTATTACGCCGACTGGGCCGGGGCCCAGGTGGTCTTGCGTAAGAGTGCTGACGAGCGCAAGGCAAACGGACTCTATCTCACTCCTGTCGATGTTGCAGAATTTATGGCTGCACAGGTGCACGGCGGCAAATCCGAGATGCGTATTCTCGATCCGGCGGCTGGTTCCGGGACTCTGCTTTGCGCAGTTGTGGAGCGTTTGGCAAGTGCCGGCAACCGCCTTCAAAACGCGGAGTTGACGGCCTACGAAACGGATCCCGATTTACATGAGCCCCTGGCTGCGGTTATTGACAATTTGAAGCGGTGGGCATCAAGGCGTCGCATTCGGGTGATTGCAACGGTCGAGAAGAACGATTTTGTATTGACCCATGCGCACCTGCTCGGGACGACGCGCCACTTGTTTGATTCGCTAACGTCGTCAGCGTTCGACGTTGTGATTGCGAATCCACCATACTTCAAGATTCCCAAATGTGATCCCCGCGCCCAAGCGGCAACCTCAGTGGTACATGGCCAGCCGAACATCTACGCTCTCTTCATGGCCGCGGGAGCTGCGCTCCTGCGAGAGCGCGGAGAATTCCTTTTCATAGTCCCGCGGAGCTTCGCGTCGGGTCCTTACTTCCGCCTTTTTCGCGAGACATTCTTTGCGCGCATGCGTCCCACAAGGATTCATGTGTTCGGCTCTCGAAGAGAGGCTTTCGGCCGCGATGAGGTACTGCAGGAAAACATTATATTCAAAGCAGTTAGAGACGATGGCTGGCAGTCTCGTGATAGTCGCTTCAAAGTATACGTATCAAGTAGCGCTGGACGTGCCGGTCTCCATACCCCGGCTGGCCGCGTCTTGCCGCTCGAGCAGGCTCTCTCGAAGAGCTCGGCTGATAAAGTTTTGAGACTTCCTACGCTGAAGGAGGGGGAAGCTGCCGTGAGCCTCGTCAACTCGTGGACCGGGTCTCTTCATCAATACGGCATGAATATTTCAACCGGTCCCGTGGTACCCTTTCGTGCGACCCAGTTTCTCCATAAAACCGATGTGCCTATTGGCAGTCGCGTTCCACTCATTTGGATGAATCATGTTCACGCGATGCTGATTTCCTTTCCCAACGGCACGCGGAAGCCGCAATACATCGGACGCGAGGCTGCCAAAAAGTCCTTACTATTGCCCAACCGGAATTACGTGCTGCTGCGCCGATTCAGCGCGAAAGAAGAGGTACGCCGGCTTGTAGCAGCACCGTGGCTTAAGAGTTTGGTCTGCTGCTCATTGCTCGGGATCGAGAATCACCTGAACTATATTTACCGAACCGGCGGTGAGTTGGCCGAAGAAGAGGCCTTCGGACTGGCGGCGCTTTTCAATGCCAAAATACTCGACACTTATTTCAGAGTATCGAGCGGAAACACCCAGGTTAGCGCAACCGAGCTAAGAGCCATGCCGCTCCCGCCCCTGGATAAAATCAGACTTCTAGGGCGTCGCGCAAAGACTGTGAATTGCCCCGGCGACGCATTGGAGCAGATAGTCGGCGAGACCGTCGGAATTGTGCGGTGAAGCCGCGAGCCAGGATCTCAGAAGCCCAAGCAATTCTTAAAGCGCTTGGCCTCCCGATACCTCAGCAAAATCGCATTTCCGCGCTAACTCTGCTCGCTTTGTGCGGGCTCAGGGTTGAGGATCCATGGACGCACGCGACGCGCGAAGGCCGGACGGTAAGCAAGGGCCTGATGGAATTTATGCGTAAGGAGTACAGAGTCCGCTATGCCCCGAACACCCGCGAAACGGTGCGCCGCCAAGTGCTTCATCAACTCGTACTTGCCGGCGTCACCGATCTCAACCCGTTCGATCCAGACCTACCCACCAACGATCCGCGCACACACTACGCCGTTTCCGAAGCGGCGCTAAATGCAATCAGAGCTTTTGGCAGGGAAGAGTGGGAACCGGAACTAGCGCGATTCCTGTCGCGTCGAACCGCCTTGATCGAGATATTCGCGAGAGCGCGCTCAAAACGGCTCATCCCGGTGCGTTTTCCGGACGGCAAGCTGATCAGTCTTTCGCCCGGAGCACACAACAAACTTCAGAAGGCGATCGTGGAGCAATTTGCACCCCGTTTTGCAGAAAACCCAAAGCTTTTATATCTTGGCGACACCGCTCGAAAGAACCTGTACATTCACGGTGAGACTTTGAGCGGGCTCCGCTTCCCCGTCACGGAACATGACAAATTACCAGACGTGATCATTTACGATGAAAAACGCAACTGGATTTTTCTTGTCGAAGCGGTGACTTCACATGGCCCGATGTCACACAAGCGCGCGCTGGAGCTGGAGCAGATCCTTGCGGAATGTCCTGCCGGACTAATCTACGTTTCGGCGTTCCCGGACATGAGAGAATTCCGTAGACACATCAGCGAAATCGCCTGGGATACGGAAGTTTGGATCGCCGAAATTCCCGAGCACCTCATACATTATAACGGTGACAGATTCCTTGGTCCTCGAGCTCGATCGCGCGACTGAGCGCGGCCGGGATTCATTCATACAGGACCAACCGCAGACATTTCCTTCGCGGCATTGTAACTCATACCGTGATGGACTTGCCGCAATAGATGAAACACTCCACTTCGACATAATTAAATCGGAATCGAGCTTTTGACCAGGTTGGCCTTCGCAGAATACGTCGCAGGCGTGGATATCTCCGTAGAAATGGTCGAACAAGCCAAGGCGCGCAACGCGAACGGAATTAAGACGGGTTTCATTTTTAGTGCGGATATTCCAACTTGGGCTCGTCGATCGGGACCTGCAGACCGGCTACAGCTCAGTCGTGTATTTGCCGGGACCGAACTCGGAGGAGCGCGAATGCTGGTATATCGACATGAGCACCGTCGATAACGCGTTCTTCACTCCCGAGAAGCTCCAGAACGCGGGGCACTGAGAATTTCATCGCAACGCACCTGCGGCGTGTTTGCGCGGCAAGTGCGCGCTTCATTCAAATTTCAAGATCGCGCGCGTGCTCCAGATCGGCGAGCAGCCCGGGCTGACTTGGACGCCATCCGAGGCGCTGCTGCGTTTGCACGCTTGAAGCGGGAGAATCGACGCCCATGAAGAACGCGAGCCAGCCGAAATGTGCGGCGGCCTCTTCGGCCGATTGCGCGACGACCGGCACGTTCAAGCGACGGCCGATAACTTCGGCAATGTCTTTGAGCGGCACGCCCTCTTCGGCTACCGCATGATAGCGAGCGCCTGCCGTACCCTTCTCCAGCGCCAGCGTGAAGACGTGAGCCGCGTCGAGGCGATGGACCGCGGGCCAGCGATTTGTGCCATCGCCGACGAACGCCGAGATCCGTTTCTCGCGTGCGAGAGCGATCAGCATCGTGACCAGCCCCATCTTGATCATGTCATGGACCGACGGCGGCAGGCGTATTACCGATGCGCGCACGCCTTTGGCCGTCACCGAAATCGCCGCCTCTTCCGACGCGCTGCGCGGGACGCCGGCGGAGCTGGGAATCGGCGCGTCGTCTTCGGTGCCGGCGCGGCCCGGCGCGAGCATCCCCGTTCCGCCGGTGACGATGAGCGGGCGGTCCGAGCCGGCGAGCGCAGAGCCGAGCGCCTCGATAGCGCGCCGATCCGTCTCGCAGTTCGCCTGGTATTGCGAGAAGTCGTGGATAAACGCGGTGTGGATCACGCTGTCCGACATCGCCGCTCCGCTGCGCAGGCTTTCGAGATTTTCGACATCCCCGCGATGCACCTGCACGCCTGCCGCGACGAGAGACTTGGCGGCCGCATCAGAGCGAGCGAGTCCAATCACCTGATGGCCCGCGCCGACCAGCTGCTCAACAATCGCAGAACCGATAAATCCGGTGGCGCCAGTGACAAAGATACGCATCGCGGACCTCGACGAGTCAGCTAAACCGGGATTTCCTTTTTGACTTTCCAATTCCAAGGCCTTCCATAGATCGAACTGTATTCCAGGGCAAGGTTGTAGCCAATCTTCGTCCGCGGTGTTCCTAGTAGTGCGGGGAGAGACCGGTTTCGCGTCTAGCGGGCTCCCGACGGCAGAAGATGCTGCTTTCTTCATCGATTCTGGCGACACTTCTCCCTGGGTCCCCGGCGTCGTCATCGAAATGTGCTCCGCTTCGCGCTCACTTTATCCCGCCGGCGACGGCAGCATCGCGATCTTCGCCAGCATGTCCGCGAACAGCCGCCGTGTGAGATGGCTCTCCGCCAGCAGCAACCAGTAGTAGCGCGCATGTTGGATGAGCCGTCCACCGGTCTTCACCAACCGCTGCTGCAAGCTGGTAAGCGACCACTTCCCGATCCGCGCGGGCAGCGCCAGCCGCCGCCACAAATTCCCGAGGTTATAAGCGATCAGGCTCAGCCACAGCCGCACCTCGTTAGCGCGAAAGCGACGACAGGAAAGACCGCGTCATCGCGACCGTCTGCTTGCTCTCCTTTATCCATTGTTCGGCCGTCCCGCGTTTGTTGTAGAAGCGCACCACCGCCCGGTTGTCGAGCGCCAAGTTGGTCACGATAAATCCGACGCGGGGAAACAACTCCCCGCAATGGAACTCGACCTTCGCCACCACGCGCCGCCCCTGCTTCCAACTCGCTGCCTATTAGAGAAAGCTCTTGTACCGGACCACCGGCTTGTGGCTCGGCCGTCCCACTGGCCGGGTCACAACTCCGTAGTATTCCGCTGCAGAATGTCGTTGGCCGGAAGGCGGATCGCGTGCTTCACGTCGCGTTCTTCCAACGCCTCGTAGAGCTCCGGCTTGGCAAAGGCCGCATCGGCCCGGAAGACTACCTCCTTGCCCATCGCCTGTTGGCGTTTTAATCTCGGGCAGCAGCAATTCCTCCCAGGCCCCCAGCACTATGGACTTTGCCGGGCCGCAGTTTGGCGGCGAGGCAGTCGCCTTCACGATTGAACAGCAGCAGCGGATGGTAACAGGTGGACTCGAAATGGCCGTTGTAGGCGCTCTCCTCCTGCTGGCCATAGACCGCGACTTCAATGCTGTCCATATCGAGCACGATGCGCCGAGGCGAATCGCTAGCTTCGACCCTTGCGACTAACTCCCGATTGAGCGCGGCCAACCCGGCAAGGTTTTCCTCCTGTGTCAGCACTTCCGTCTCGAATGATTGGAGACGCGAGGTTAAGGCCGCTCCGCGCTCCAGGATTTTCTTGGAGCCGATAAGCCGAAAGGTCGGATCCTGGGACAGCCGCTCAGCGTCGTTCACGTCCTCATAGCCTGCCAGTCGGGTGTAGACCGACTGCCGCAGCAAATCTGACAATGGTAACTGCACGTTCTTGCCGCGGCGCGAATCGATCAGATGTCGTTTTGTGAGCACGCTCAAGCCCAGACGCTCATCCAGCTCGCGCACCAGAATCAGACCACCGTCGGAGGTAACCCGAGCGCCTTGGAAATCGACCTTCAACGAGCTACTGAACGAGAGCTGAAACGGCCGATTTTGTCTCTCACCCACCGCCTCTCCACCTCCGCACCGCTTCGAATCGCATCCAAACGCACGCCCATCAGCGCGTTTAGCGCATTTTATCAAATTGGTAGTTCACTGAGATAACGGAAATCCGGGTTAAATTGGATTGGTCGAGCCTAAACGTCCTTGAACTCGCGCTTGGATTTGCGAGTCTCCAGCGCCGCCTGGGCCGCGGCCAAGCGCGCAATCGGCAGGCGGAAGGGCGAGCATGACACGTAGTCAAGTCCAAGACTATGGCAGAATCTGACGCTTGCCGGATCGCCGCCATGCTCGCCGCAAATCCCAATTGTTAGTCTCTTTTTCGCCTTGCGGCCTCGCTCGATCGCGATGCGCATCAGACCGCCGACGCCTTCGGTGTCGAGTTCCTGGAAGGGATCTTTCTTGTAGATCCCGCGCGTCAGGTAGTCGTCGAGGAATTTCGATGAGTCATCACGCGACAAGCCATAGGTCATCTGGGTCAAATCGTTGGTACCGAATGAAAAGAAATCCGCCACCGCGGCAATTTCTCCCGCTTCGATACAGGCGCGCGGCACTTCGATCATCGTGCCAATATGGTACTGCAGCCGGCCGCTGTCGCGGCTGGCAACCTCGCGCGCAACTTCCCGTATTTCCGCAGCAAGCAGTTCGAATTCCTTGCGCTCGCCGATTAACGGCAACATGATTTCCGGAATCGCCTTCACTCCTTGCGCCCGCAATTCGCTGGCGGCCTCCAGAATTGCGCGGGCCTGCGCGCGGTAGATCTCCGGAAAACTTACCCCTAGCCGCGAGCCACGATGGCCGAGCATTGGATTGAATTCCTCGAGACGATCGCGGATTTGCCTGAGCCGCGCGGCATCAGTACCCATATTCTCGGCCAATTTCACAATCTCGTCGTCATCCTGCGGCAGAAACTCATGCAAAGGCGGATCGAGCAGCCGTATGGTAACCGGCATGCCAGCCATCTCGCGCAAGATGGCAACGAAGTCGGCGCGTTGCATCGGCACGACTTTCTCCAAAGCCCGTGCACGCTGCTCGGGGTTCTCCGCCAGGATCATCTCGCGCATCGCCTCGATCCGCTCTGGAGCGAAGAACATATGTTCAGTGCGGCACAAGCCGATTCCTTCCGCCCCATATTCGCGCGCGAGTCTCGCGTCGGCCGGCGTGTCAGCGTTGGCGCGCACACCCAGCGTGCGTTCCTGGTCAGCCCATTTCATGAACTTGCGGAAATAGTCCGATTCCTCCGGCGGGACAGTTGGAACACGCCCGGCAATCACGTCGCCGGTTCCGCCATCGAGGGTGATATACTCGCCTCGGTGGATGACGCGGTCGCCGATCTTCATCGCACCCTGCGCATAATCGATCTCCAGGGCGCCGCAGCCAGCTACACAGCACTTGCCCATCCCCCTCGCAACTACGGCGGCATGGCTGGTCATGCCTCCACGGGCGGTCAGGATTCCCTCCGCCACATGCATCCCATGAATATCTTCGGGCGAGGTCTCATGCCGAACGAGGATTACGGGCCGGCCGGCGTTGTGCACGACCACTGCTTCGTCGGGTGAGAAAACGACCTCGCCGAAGACTGCTCCCGGCGAAGCCGGCAGCCCGCGAGCCATAACTTCTTTCGGTGCTTGCGGATCGAGCCGCGGATGAAGCAATTGTTCGAGCTGTGCCGGTTCAACCCGCATCAGCGCCGCGCGCCGGTCGAGCAGCTTTTCCTCGGCCATGTCGACCGCCGCGCGCACGGCGGCTTCTGCCGTCCGCTTGCCAGTGCGGGTTTGCAACATAAACAACCGTCCGCGCTCGATGGTAAATTCCATGTCCTGCATGTCCCGGAAATGCTTTTCGAGACGCTGCGAGATCTTCAGCAGTTCTTTGTAAACCGCGGAGAAACTCTCCTCCAGGGTTGAAAAGCGCGACGCCCGGTCGGCTTCTTCGATATTGTTCGCCTCGGCCCACCGCCGGCCCGCGGCCAGACTTATCTGCCGTGGTGTGCGGATGCCCGCAACCACGTCTTCACCCTGAGCATTAGGCAGGAATTCGCCGTAAATACCGCGCTCGCCGGTGGCCGGATTGCGTGTAAAGGCGACACCGGTGGCGCAGTCGGAACCGAGATTGCCAAACACCATCGACTGCACTGTCACCGCGGTGCCCCATTCGCCAGGAATATTGTTCAACTTGCGATACGTCACCGCCCGTTCATTATTCCAGGAGCCGAAGACGGCGCCGATCGCTTCCCACAATTGCTCCTCAGGATCTTGCGGCAAGTCCCGGCCGGTGCGCTCGCGGATCAGGTCGCGAAATTCGGCCACCAGCTCCTTGAGATCATCGACAGTGAGGTCAACGTCATCGCGGACCCCACGCTGCGTTTTTTTGCGCTCGATTCTTTCCTCGAACAGATCGCGCTCCTGCTTGTTTTCCGGCTTGAGCTTGAGTACCACATCGCCGTACATCTGACAGAAGCGGCGGTAAGAATCCCACGCGAACCGGGGGTTGCCGCTGGCTCCTTCCAGCCCTTGTACCGTCTCGTCGGTCAGGCCGAGGTTGAGGACCGTGTCCATCATCCCGGGCATCGATACCCGGGCGCCGGAACGCACGGAGACCAGCAGCGGATTTTGCTCGTCACCAAATCGGCGGCCGAGTGCCTTCTCGACTCGCGCGATGCTTTTGGCCACGCCGGCATCGAGCCCCTTGGGATATTTGTGCTTGTGTTCGTAAAAATAAGTGCAGACGTGGGTTGAAATAGTGAAGCCGGGCGGCACCGGCAGTTTCAGCGCAGCCATTTCAGCCAAGCCAGCCCCTTTGCCGCCGAGTAAATCGCGCATATTCGCGCGGCCTTCCGCTATGCCGCCGCCAAAGAAATAAACCTCCGGATGAACCCGCGCCATTTTGCTTACTCTCCTGCCATGTATCTGACTTAACGAGCGCACCAGTTTTTGCACGCCAGCACTCTTGGCTATCGATTCTTTGGAATCAGCGGCAGCGTTAAAAAAGAAGCGAAGCCCCGTTCATGCATCACGGTCTGCAGCGCCGGGCGCATCTCCGAATCAACAAATAGCTCATGGCCCGTATTTAGATTGCGGTCGAAGCGTGGGAAGTTGCTCGAACTCACTTCGAGCCGAATCCGGTGTCCCGCCTTGAATAGATTCGAGGTAGACCACATGTCGATATTGAATTCATAGATTTTACCCGGCGTCATCAGCTTGGGCTCCGACTGCGACTCGCGAATCCGCGCGCGGATAATACCGTCGGTCAGATTGCGCGCGAAGCCGCATTCGGTAACGTCGACGAGCTTGGCGGTGAAATCGGTGTCCGTCGCCGATGACGAAGCATAAAGCGTCAGCGTGATCGGGCCGGTCACCTCGACCTCCTCAGCCAGCGGCGGTGTTGAGTACACCAGCACGTCAGCACGATGCTCGATCATCGCCTGGTCGAAGGCACCGCCCTGCAGCGAGTTCGGATAGCAGCACAATCCGCCGCCGGTGGTGGGAACCGGATGTAACGGGTTGTAGAGAAACGAATCCGCCGGCTCATGCTCGGGTGCCTGGGTTGAAAGTACGCCGTCGCCATAGGCGCTGTTGGCATTCCCGCGGCTGTGCAGGTAATAACGGCGCCACTCGGTGCCCGGCAGCGGCCAATCCTTCTCGTCGCGCCAGTCGTTGGCGCCCATGACGTAGATTCGGACGGGATCGTCAGCGGCGCTGCTACGCTTGCTCTTGAGCCAGGAATCAAAGAAGTCGAGTTGCATACCGTCGTAATCGATCGAGACGTAACTCGAGCGGAAGCCCATATCGACCTGTCCAACCAGGCTTGCCAGCGGCAGGGTATGATACCAGGGGCCCATCACCAGTCGCGGCCGGCGCGCCTTGGCGCCGGCGCCGTGAGCCTTCATGCCGGTATAATTACGAATCGTGCCACGCTGGAAAATATCGTACCATCCGCCGACATTCAGCGCCGGCACGTCGATCTTATTGTACGATTCCTCGATACAGAGCTTGCGCCAGTAGTCGTCATAGTATGGATGCGCCAGCCAATCGAAGAAATAAGGCGCGCCAGTCTGGAACAGCGGGAATTCGCGCAGCGGCAGATGTTCCGTCGTTTGGCGCATCGTATCGATTGAGTTCATCACGGCAGCCAATTCCTTGCGCGCCTGAGAATTCTGCTCCCGCTCTCGCATTAGCCGCCCGAGACCGAGCGAGGTCATCACCCAGCTCACATTAAAAAATAATGAAAATGCTCCACCCTGGTAGGTCCAACCGTCGTGATAATCGCTCGCCGTGATTGATGGCACCATCACCTTAAGGCTCGGCGGCGTTTGGGTCGCGCCAAGCCATTGCGTAACGCCGACGTACGAAGCGCCGAAGGTGCCGACCTGACCGTCAGCCCATGGTTGGCGCGCAGCCCATTCGATGGTGTCGTAGCCATCGCGCGCCTCGTCGACGAAGCAGGTGAAGGCGCCCTCGGAGGCGAAGCGGCCGCGGCAATCCACGATCATCACATTGTAGCCGCGTTGCACCGCTCTGATCGCATCGAGCATGTTGTACGAAATTTGTGGAAATTTCTTGTCGTAAGGCGTGCGCGTGAGCAGCACGGGGAGCTTCTCGGGACCGTCAGGACGAAACAGGTCGCCGCGCAGCACGCATCCGTCGCGCATCGGGATTTCGAGATCTTTCTCGATAATTATCTTTGCGCCCATTGACCGAGCCTCTCAGTATGGTGATGGACACAGGTTAGCCTGTGCAACTTAGCCTAAACTCTATACCATCGGACTCATCGCTTATGAATCGCTGAGGGCAAAACCTGTAAGGGCGGTCCTCGAGCCGCGGTTGCATGATTGCCGCAGACTGCTGGAGGTGATGCGCGTACACCCCTAAAATGCGGGCGTGAGGCATTAACTCGGCATTATCGTGAGAGTAAGAGGCCTGATGGCAACAGAACGGCAAAAAGAAATCAAACGTCGGCGCAAACGGCGGGAAAAACGGCTCAAAGCCCGAACGCGTGAGGCGCGCGGCAGCAAAAAAAGACGCGCCTGACCGACAAGTTTCCTGAAAATTCCGCAGCAGCTCCTTCGGTTGCGCCTCACGCAGAAGCAAGGCGGTAGATAGAGCCGGCGCTGCCAAGCATAGGAACACAGATCATGTCATTCGAGACACTGCTCTATGACGTCGCGGACGGAATCGCCACGATCACTTTGAACCGTGCAGCCAAGCTAAATGCCTATACTCCGCAGATGGGCCATGAAATCGTTGAAGCGATGCGGCGGTCGGATGCTGATCCAAACGCCCGCGTGGTCATTCTGACTGGCGCCGGACGCGCTTTTTGCGCAGGTGCCGACATCAGCACCTTCGACCGCAACATTCGCACGCGAGAGACGGGCGGCCAGCCCCATTCGTCAGCAGGCCGCGAGGCGATGGCTGATTATCCGCATTTGATGCGCACGATGAGCAAGCCCTCGCTGGTGGCAATTAACGGCTTTGCGCTCGGGGTCGGCGCGACGATGACGCTACCGTGCGATATCAGAATTATGGCCGAGGGCGCCAGGATGGGCTTCATTTTCCCCCGCGTTGGCCTGATGACGGAACTGGGGTCGTCGTATTTCCTGCCGCGCCTGGTGGGCGTCGCACGGGCTACTGAAATGCTGCTGACGGGACGCCATTACTCCGCGCAGGAATGCCTCGCGATGGGTGTGGTGACCCACGTCATTGCCGCAGACACGTTGATAAGCCGCGCACGCGAAATCGCCGGCGAGATTATCCAGGGTTCGCCAACTTCGCTCGCGCTGACGCGCCGTGCGATACATAACGGGATAATGGGAACACTGGAGAATGCGCTCGAGTTCGAAGCCTTTGCGCTGGAGCAGTGCTACACCAGTCCTGAACACAAGGAGTATGTGTCGGCTTTCATGGAGAAACGTAAACCGAACCTTGGCTGAATGCGCGAATGGTCAAGCGCAACCCTGGCGGCGTTCGAGTACCAATCCAAATTGTTAACAAAGAGAAAGTACACGGCTCAACCGGCAGCCAGCGGAGCGGAGCAACTTCGGTCATATCAATAAATAAATAGTTTAAGTGAGCAGTGGCTGACCGGTGACAACGACCTTTATCTCCCCCGCTTCGGCGTAGGGTTGCGCATTCTGCCAATATTGCGTGACCGGTATGTAACAATTGGAACGTTATTTTTCTTGCTGACACTGGCCGCAAGGAGTTATTCTTTGTTCGGTCTTGTTGGTCCAGTACTTGCGGCGATCTTCAGCGGCATAGATGAGTCTCCATGAATAGACCTCGATCAGCGGCAACAGGCCATCGGCGGGGATCACAGCTTCAGCCCTCGGGGGTTAGTTGCCATGAATGGACCTATTGAAGCTTTGGCGCGAATGCAACCCCATAGCAACGGCAACGGCATGACCGTCACTCGCGGCCGGCGGCTGATCGTAATGTCGAACCGCGCCCCTATTCGCATCATTCGTGAAGCACGCGAGGAGCGCCTGGAGCCGACTGTCGGGGGCGTCGGCACGACTTTTTTACGGCTGCTGGAAAGAAACGGCGGGCTATGGATCGCGTGGTCGGGTGGACAAAAAACCCCAGCTCCGAAACTGATGCCGCCGGGCGAGCCGCGTTTTAAAATCGTCTTCGCACCGCTCGGGGAACAGGATATTTCTGACTATTACCACGGCATGTGCAATCGCGGATTATGGCCGTTGATGCACTTCATGACGCCTAAGTGCAATTTCTCAACGCAACAATGGAGCCGGTACGTGCGCGTTAATCAGGCCTTCGCGCGCATTGCCTGTGATGAAGCGGCAGCCGGTGACCTGCTGTGGGTGCAGGATTTCCATCTCGCGTTGGTACCTCACCTGGTTCGTCAGCATCGTCGTGACCTGCCAATCGGAATTTTCTGGCATGTGCCTTTTCCTCCGGAGCAGTTGATGCGAATTCTGCCCTGGCGCGAGGAGTTTCTATACGGGATGCTGGGCGCGGACGTAATAGGGTTCCATACCCAGTCCTATGCCACGCATTTTCTGAACTGCTGTGCCCGCATCCTGCATCTCGACGTCTCTCATGAGCGTGGTGAAGTCAGCGTTGACGGCCGGCGCGTTCATGCGGCGCCGTTTCCGCTTGGCATCCCGGCCGACTTCTTTTCGAACCTGGCGGCTTCGCCCCGCGTTGCCGGACGCGCCCAGCGTATCCGCCGGAGTCTGGGCACCCAGATTATGGTGCTGGGAGTCGATCGGCTTGATTATACCAAGGGGATTCTCGAGCGCTTGCTCGGCTTCGAGCGTTTCCTGGAACAAAATCCCTCGTGGCATCGGCGGGTCACACTGGTGTTAATTGCGGTACCGTCGCGCACCAAAGTGAGCGACTACGCTAATCTCAAGCGTGAGCTCGACGAATTGGTGGGACATGTCGTGGGCCGCTTTTCCTCAGAAGGGTGGGTACCACTGCGCTATCTATACACCCAGTTCGGAGCGGAGGAATTGGTCGCATACTATCGCGCGGCCGACGTTGCGCTACTGACTCCGTTGCGGGACGGAATGAACCTGGTGGCCAAGGAATTCGTTGCATCGCGTGTAGGTGACGACGGAGTGCTCATCTTGAGCGAATTCGCAGGCGCGGCCGAGGAGCTGACTGAAGCGCTGCTGGTGAATCCGTATAATGCCGATGAAATAGCCGAACGGCTGCGGCAAGCGGTGGAAATGGATCCGGGCGAGAAGTCAGTGCGGATGCGGACAATGCGCGATAAGGTGCAAGCCAATAACCTCGAGCGTTGGTCTGAGAACTTTCTCACCGAACTGACTCCGGAGTCGGGATTTGCCGAAGGTGCTACGGAAGCTGTTCGGGTCTGAGCCAGGACCACCGCCGCTGCCCGAAAATCTACTCCCCGACTTAGTGCAGCGGAAACCAATTCTGCTCTGCCTCGATTACGACGGCACAATTTCAGAAATTGCGAGAGAACCGCGGCTGGCGCGGCCGGTCGGCGGTGCGGTTGAAGCGCTGCGAGCCGTTGCCGCGCATCGGGAGCGGGTCACCACCGCGCTGATAAGCGGCCGCACCGTTAGAGATTTGCGTGCGATGATGTCGATACCGCCGGGGATAGCGTTGGCCGGTGTGCACGGTCTTCAAGTGCTCGATACGACCGGTAAGATCGAGGTCGCGCGTGGGATAAAGGAGTGTCGGGAGGATCTGGAAAATGCCCGTTTGTGGCTCGACCACAACCTGCCAGCCAACGCAGGCTTCATCGTCGAGAATAAAGGTGTCGCGCTGGCGTTGCACTATCGCCAGGCAGCCGGACCAATTGCGCATTATGTGCGCGACTCCTTCGAACAATTCATCATGGAACGCACGAGCTCGCTTCGGCCGCGCCATGGCAAGATGGTGCTCGAGGCGCTCCCCAAAATAGCCACTAAGGCGACGGCAGTGCGCACTCTATGGCAGCGGGTCGGACCTGAGTTCGAGCCGGTCTACTTCGGCGACGATCTCACCGACGAGGATGCCTTTAGCGAATTGGCCGCGGATGGGATCTCAGTGCTGGTCGGAGAGCCACGCCGGAGCGCGGCCCGTTACCGCGTCGGCGGACCAGCCGACGTGGTGCGCATGCTCAACGCCCTCGCGGCCGCGCTGGAAGCTCTACCCAAACGAAACGCTGGCGAGCAGAGCTAGGCAGTCGCCGGTACGTGCACACTTGAGTTTGACCGGGCCGACACCGCCGGCTGCGCACATCTTAATTTGCCCCGGACAGAACAGTCGGTCTCGACCCATCACGCGGATGTCTTCAACCGCCGACCTCATGAAATTTTCGAACCGACGAATCCCCGCCTCTTTACCTCTCCCTGATATCGGGAGAGGTCGCGCGGCATTTTTCGGCGCGCGGGTGAGGGACGACTGTGAAGAATTGCTGAGTCTGATGCCCAGCCCTCTGTGCTCGCCCGCGACCGCGCGGGCTCTGCGCGCGACAAACTGAGGTTGAGCACCGGTTATGGCAGCGGCTGCGGGCTCTTCATTTGAATGGTGCCAAGTTCCGGCGGCGGTACACGATTGGTTCTTACATCGCGGATTTCTTCTGTCCCGATGCACGGCTCGTCATCGAGCTTGACGTAGCCGCATGGCGATGAGCGCGAACGGCAAGGCGATGAGCAATATCGGCCGCCGCCAAGGAGCGCTCGCTGCTAGGGCTAGGGAGCATCAGTAATCACATCGCCGCCCGACCCGTCTCGGCAGAAGAACGACAACGCGATATGTTTCGCACGCGGGAGGCTTAACGGAATGCCGAAGCGAAGCAGTCGCGCCGAAGTTGAAGCCTTCACGCAGATAAATCAGTTTGCTTCAACTAGGAAATTGCTTTGGCAATTAGAAAATTGCAACGGTGCCTTCTGGGAGTACGAGCCCATACGTAGAGAATCGGTTCAGTTCGATCACGAGGGGGTTCGCAACATCCAGTTCAACCTCCGCGTTGCTATCCTTGAGACATTCGGGCCAAATTCTCCGGAGTTTGATGAATATAGAGATTACTCGATCTATTCTCGTGGGCCGCGCAGTGTCCCGTCAGTCGGGATTAGAAACATTCCGCAACGTGAATCAAGCCCGCTTCATTAGAGAGTTGCGGCAAACTGAATCAATGCTGAACGGTCTAATCAACAGGCTTGACCAGAAGCGCGCGGAATTCATCATGCGCGCCGAGCCTCAAGCCACCGTCGCCTTTGAGAATCTTAGGTTACATCCGCTAATTGCGAATGCTTGCACTGGACTGTATCGCGACGGTCATTATCGACAGGCGATACTGGATGGATCGATAGCTCTGGTGAATTTGGTTAAGGATAGATTGGGGATAAACGATCTTGACGGAGCCGATCTGATGCGGAAGGTGTTCTCAAGAAAATCCCCTCGTTGGCATTTAACGCTCTTCGTGACCGTACCGATGAAGACGAACAAGAGGGGATCATGCACCTGTTTGAAGGCGCAGTGTTGGCTCTTAGCAATCCGCCCGCGCACAAGCTTGCAGACCTACCGGCGGAGCTTGCCCTCGATTACATCGCCTTTCTAAGTTTACTTGCGAACCGCGTCGATAGCGCCAAGCGCCTAATTTGAACACTGGGCGAAGTTTGTGGACATTCGACACCACCAGTTCGCTCGCACCACGATCGGACCCCGAGAAGTGCTTCGGTAAACCGTGCGTGCGCGGACTTGGGATGCCCATGGGCTCCATCCTCGCTTACCTGAGCGGCGGCATGAGCATCGACGAGAGTGCTTCAAGAAATGCCCTGAGGTGGAGCATGCCATACGTGCCGAATGATCGAAACGGCGATATTCGTCTCCTATAATAGATAGCCGTATTTTTCCGTTCAGAATACGGGCAACGACCACCTAGACGAATAGCACAACATAACTAAAAAGGGCGCGCCGGGCCGGGGTGTCATCCTCTCCGATAATTGGGTGCGTCTCATTTTGCGTGCGCTGAGCGAACGACCCCGAAATACAGGACCGGAGCTTCCGCAAGCTGTCCCCTGCCCCGCCGTGTATCGAATGACGACCAAATCGCCTGGACCCTACCACATTCCGGCGCATTTACTAGGACATAACCTCCTTATGTCTGGCTATCCGGGATGCCGCTTCCGATAAAAAGACGGGGCCGGGAAAATTTTCCCAGCCCCGTTCGGGTTCTATTGGTCCAGTCGATTGCGACGATGGCGCCCGCCTGTCGCAATGTCTGCCTCAGCATCTCGGCATTTGCATCATCGCGCGCCGAGGCTCATGGCAAAATTGGAACGCGCTGCGTGAAGTATTGTCATAACTGTGCGCCTCCTTCGCCGCGATTCAACTGTAACTTGGTGAATTACGTTCAGTCAAAACCCAGTTGCGGGACGGAGCGTTTTAAAGGTTCGGAGATTCCACTGAGCCGGCATGATGTGCTTAAGCTCTGGGCTGAGGATTAAGCCGAGTGACTATATCTGATTTTTAGCCTTTGGCGCTGCCGCTCGGGACTGCGGTAAGTAAATCAACGCCCGCCAAAAGGAGGGCTCGCGATGAAAGTCAACTATGATGTGATCACGGTCGGGGGCGGACTGGGCGGTGCGGCGCTCGCAAAGGTGCTCGCGGAGAACGGCGTGCACGTGCTTGTGGTAGAGCGCGAGACTACGTTCAAGGATCGCATGCGTGGTGAATGGATCGCGCCATGGGGCGTCGCGGAAGCTCAGAAGCTCGGCTTGTACGAACCGCTCGTCGAGCATTACGCGCACGTGATCCCTTGTTGGAATGACGTGATGCAGCCGTTGCGCGACTTCAGGACGACAACGCCACAGTGTCTGCCTACCCTAACACTTTACCATCCCGCGATGCAGGAGACCGTGCTCGGCAGCGCACGCAATGCTGGAGCGGAAGTCTGGCATGGCGCCACAGTGAGCGGTCTGCGGGCGGGAGACCCTCCCGGCGTTTTCATCGAACGGGGCGGGCGGGTCATCGAACTTATCGCACGACTCGTCGTGTGCGCTGATGGACGGAATTCCGCCGCTCGATCGTGGGCCGGTTTTGCGACGAAACGCGGCTCGCAGAAGTTGCTGGGGGCAGGCGTGCTGCTCGAACATTTGTCGGTCGCAGAAGACGCCAGTCACGTCATGCTCAATCCTTTCGATGTGCGCTGGGCGTTGGTGATACCGCTGGACGGTGGCCGTGCTCGCGCTTACCTCTTCTATGGCAAGGACCTGGAACGGTTGCAGGGAGAGCGTGACACCACTCGCTTCATCGACGAGTGCGTCAAGGCAGGAATGCCGGCGGAAATATACGCGGGTACGCGGCCCGCCGGTCCTCTCGCGAGTTTTGATATGACCGAGACCTGGGTCGATCATGCTTATCGCAACGGTTTCGTGCTGATCGGTGATGCCGCCGGCGCCAGTGATCCATCATGGGGACAGGGCTTGAGCCTGACACTGCGCGATGTGCGCGTGCTCGCCGAGAATCTCCTCTCTATGGACGATTGGCCTGCCGCTGCAGGCGGCTATGCTTCCGCGCGCGACGCGTACTTCAGTGCAGAAAGAACTGTGGGCCAGTGAGCCTTCGACCTGTTGTTCCAGCGTGGCTCTGGCGCCGATCAGCGGCGCGAGCATGCACTTCCACTCCTCGCGGCCGAACCCGACCGCTTCCCGGATCACTTCTTCAGCGGCCCTGAGCTGCCCTGCGACGACGACGTGCGCAAGCGCTTCTTCGGCGAGACCTAGGTCCGACTAATGCGGGGCGTTCGATACTGCCAAGCTCGCTTAGTTACGGTATATCGCCCGAGCTTCTACTTTCCCGCGTTCGCAGCCACAGTTTCTTCCGACAAAAACAAGTCGGGGCTCCGCACAATGCCTTGCAGTGCGTGTCATGATGCAATCCGCACATTGATGCCAATGCTTTAGAGGAAAATCGTTCGATGGCGCCGGCTAATCTGGCCCATGGCAAGGGACGTTATAATTCATTATCGCGATAGGAGGAGTCTTGAGCGTCACCCGAGCAACGGCGATGGCGCAGCCAATTTCTTCGTGACTAAATAGGCCCTGATGTGGGTGCCGGACGAAATATTCTGGCCGGAATACTCCCGATATCTGACTACTCGGCAATGGAAGCGGATTCGCTGGGCCACGTTCAAGCGGGACGGCTTCAGGTGCCGGCGCTGCGGGGCCGCGCCAAGCCGGGGCAATTGGCTTGAGGCGCACCACAAGTCATACCACACCTACAAGGAAATAAAGGCAACTCCGGTCGGCGACTTGATTACGCTGTGTAAGCAATGCCATCACGCCGAGACAGTGCACACAAATCAGCCGTTCGTGACGGCATCGCAACCCCGACGAGTGCATTGGCTTTTAGCCCTCGCTGTGTTTGTCGCCGGAATGTTGGCAGTCAGGGCCTGCGCCTAACTGGCGTCCGATGGGGGCCAGCCCATCGAGCGCGGCGCATCACGCAGCTGCACGAAGAACCATGCAAACGGTTTGGCGCGACAAGCCGACCGCGCGCGCAGTCGGCTGGACTCTCGGGGCGGCTGGCTCATCCGTAATTCAGCACGGTAAGAGCCTGAGCATGGCAGTTTGAAATCGCGCCGCCGACCGTTATGTTGGGCGCATGATTGAACACGTATCGGTTCCAATCAGCGATTATAAAAAATCCAAGCAGCTTTATCTCGAAGCGCTGAAGCCGCTCGACTATGTGCTGCACAGCGAGTACCCGAGCGACGCGGCGGGCTTTTACGAGGGCGGACATACCAGCTTTTGGATCGTGAGAAAGAAGAAGCTGGTGCAGCCGATTCATGTCGCGCTGCGCGCCTCAAGCAAAGAGGCCGTGCATCAGTTCCATTCCGCGGCGCTCAAGGCCGGCGCGAAGGATAATGGGCCGCCGGGGTTTCGGCGCCAGTACGGCGACGATTACTACGCCGCGTTCGTGCTCGACTTCGATGGTAACAATATCGAAGCGTGTTACTTCGGCGAAAAGGCGCCGCCTGAATGAGCCGGCCCGCAGAGAGCGGTTGTTGAATGTCGCTGGCTGACGGCGCGGCAGAGCGATCGAGTTCTGCCGCGCATTTAACTAAAGCCTTGAGGTTCCAGCGTCGTAGACGAGGAAGCTACGAGTTATCTAATCCGCGAACCGACGAAGTGGAGGAGGACCCACCCCTCATTTGCAAGTCGATAACGAATAGGATTGTATCCGAAGTGCTCAGTCGGTGGCTAATGCGGTGGCGTTTGGCTATGTGCACTTAGCCCGCTAGGAGACTGAGCATTTCGGATACAATCCTATTCGTTATGAGAGATAAAAAGGGCGGTAAGACTGGAGCGGTTTATAAATAGGATATAATGATCTGCGTCCCTGCGAGACGCTACGAGTGAGCCCTCTCAAATCCACCAGTCTCCATCAACTGCGACGCTATGCAATCGCACGCAGCCTTTTCAAGCCGACCAGCCTATCGCGGGCCATCGCGCGGTTAGGTTTCGTCCAGGCCGACCCGGTGCGCGCACCCGCTCGCGCCCAAGATTTGGTCCTTGCGTACCGCGTTAAGGACTATCGCGCCGGCGAGCTGGAGCGCCTCTACCCGCGCTTACCGATCGAGGAGGCATTCTTCTTCAATTACGGTTTCCTGCCTCGCGAGACCTTGGCCCTGTTGCATCCACGCGGGGTGCCGCGCGCATGCGATGCTTGGGACGCCAAGATGCAGGCACGTGCCCAGGAGGTGCTTGCCTTCGTGCACCAGCGTGGTCTCACCTGCCCCAAGGACGTGCAGGCCCATTTCGATCATGGCCACATCAAGCGCTGGGGCGCCAACCTGAATGTCAGCGCCCATCTGCTGGAGGGCCTACACTATCGTGGGTTACTGCGTGTGGCGCGGCGCGAGGTCGGCACCCGGGTCTACCGAGCGGTCGAGCATCCGCCGCAGGACGACAGCCCCGAGGCACGGCTAGGGCGCGCCGGCCGATTGCTCGACACGGTGGTGCAGCTCTACTCGCCCCTGCCTGCGGGCAGCCTGGGCTATCTGTGCAGACTGCTGTGCTATGGAGTGCCGCACATAGCCGCCGAGGTGCGGCAGGTCCAGAAGGACGCCAAATCCCGCTACGCCCATGCTCAGGTCGACGGCATGCTTTGGTTGTGGCCGCGAGCCGAGAACCCCATGGCCTCTCACCACCAGGTCGCCGACAGGCTGCGCTTCCTCGCGCCCTTCGACCCCGTGGTCTGGGACCGACGGCGTTTCCAGTTGTTCTGGGGCTGGGAATACAAGCTGGAAGCGTATGTGCCGGCCTACAAGCGCCTCATGGGCCACTACGCCATGCCTGTGCTATGGGGCGAACAAATGTTGGGTTGGGCCAATCTGAAGGTGGTTGATGGCCAGCTTCAGCACGAGCTAGGCTTCGCTGGTCCGCGGCCACGCGGAAGCGCCTTTCGTCTGGCGCTGGACAAGGCATTAGAGCAGATGCAGGAGTTTTTGGAACTCTAAGCCATAGAATGAAAAGAACAAGACGACACACATGAGCCGCATCGCTACGTCTATCGGTGCCTATGGAACCTGGGTGCCTCAGGATGATTGTCACCTAATGCGTGACGCCGAGCAGCTCCACTTCGAAAATCAGCGTCGCGTTCGGCGGAATCACGCCGCCCGCACCGCGCTGACCATAACCGAGCGCCGGCGGGATGATTAGCTCGCGCACGCCGCCGACCTTCATCCCCTGTACCCCTTCATCCCAACCTTTGATGACCTGACCTTGTCCAAGCGCAAATTGGAATGGTTGGCCGCGGTCTTTGCTGGAATCAAATTTCCGCCCCTTGCTTCCGTCAGGGTTTTGCAGCCAGCCGGTGTAGTGAACGGACACCTGATCGCCGGCTTTGGCAACATCGCCGTTACCGACGGTGAGATCCACGTATTGCAGTCCGGAAGGAGTAGTGACTTTTGCAGCAGACATAGCTTGTGGAATCCGAAGCAGCGTGTAGACAATAACCACGCACAGGCCAAGTGCCAGTTTTTCTACCTGAATTGTTCTTAACATCATATCTCCAGGAATCGAATTAAATGGTTCCGGTATTCTGCCGCTGTCCAACTTGCCCCACAACATGAGTCAAATCGTGCCTTACCGCTCACCGTGATGGAGCACGCCCACGCTTTTGAGAGACCCGATCCGCTGAAATATCCCAGATAGTCGCGCAGAACAATTTCGTTGTGCTCGCCCAGAGTCAGCGCCGCAGTGTTGTTCGGATGGCATCTCCGACTCGTGGCAGGCTTTTTGGACAGATCCGATCGGAGAAGAGCGTATCGTCGAACGCAAGAGGAGTTGGAAGCGCCGGGCATCGGTAAAATTTCTTTCCGTCTGGATAACGATTGCGCCCGCGAAAAAATCAAGGGGCTGGGCGGGAGATGTTGTTGCGTTATTAACCAGCCTCTCTAGCGGGTCGGGGCCGAGTTGATGGGTCTATCGGCTTTTATTCGGCCAACCTGCAGCGCAATTCGGTTCGAGTATGCTTTGGATCAACTACCGCCGCTGGCGTTCACCGCCTATGGATTGCAGAGCATCATCTAGCATGTCGCGCACTTTCCCATGGGCTCCGGCACCGGATGCCAGTCGAATGTCGCCCTGCCCGCGCACAATCAACAACACCACCTGATCATTCTTCAGGTCTTCCGACACAACGCGGACAAATGCTCGAGTTGTCGTATCGAGAGGTTGCTCTTCCAATTGATTCAGACGTCTCAGGCATTCTGATAGGATCACTCGCGCATTGAGTCCGCCGCTCTCAGATGCGCCCAGCCTCATCTTGCTGCCATCGCGGACCAGCAGCAGGATCTCTCCGTCGAACTCCTCCCAAGCGGCCGCAACGAGGGCTTGCAGAGCGGAGCGATCAAAGTGTTGTGATTCCTCCACCACCAGTGACCCAAACCAGAGTATAATAACAGGCCATGAGGATTCGACTATGGCGACTGGATCCGCGTTACTGCGGCGACCTGCATCGGGCCGATTTAGCTTGGGTTCGCTGGCGTGGGTGATGATGTACTGGGTGGGAGGGTGTCGATGTGGCGTTCAGCGAGCGGCGTGAAGATGACCTCCACGAAAGATCACTCGGGTTTGCGTGCGCCGCGCCGCGACTTGAATGCTTTTAAGCACCGCGTCGGCCGGCACGTCTTTAGTGGGGTCGGCTAGGTATTCCTGGTGGTCCGCCACGACTTCCTCGCGTAGCCAGCGCTCCACAGCAGCGTCGCGCTCGAGCAAGAGATCGGCGGTAACAAACCGTAGGTCTGAGATTTCAAGAGCTTCGCCTCGGGAGGCGTGTCGTCCTCGAGCGGGGAGATCTTCAAGCCCTTGTCGTTGATGCGGGCATCCGGCAATTCGTCAGCACCGGCCAGCCGATTTGTATCCTCAAGTGCCTCCCGTAACAGCGTGAGGCGATCCCAGAGATACTCATCGGCGGTGGTGGGCACATCGAGGCCTAAGCGATCGGCGCTGCGCATCGAGCGAAATACCATGGTCGGCAGCAGGTAATCCTCGAAGTCCTGGAACTGGCGGCTGCCGACGACATATAAGTCGCCGGCACGTAGACGATTCTTGAGCTCACTCAGCGCGCAAAGTCTCGTAGAAACGACGGTCGATGTCGCCGCCGGCGCCGACACTGCGCGCCCAGTGCGGCGGCACGAACCCCAGTGGAGCATCGGCCGGCACTTTGCGCACGCTGGTCTGACTCATCGTTCGCAGCAAATCTATGGCATTCAGCAAGGGTTTCGCGATTGGCGCCCCGCGGAATTGGAACGCATCGAGGAACGCTGGCGCGTATTTACGCAGCGTCGGGAAGTAATCAGTCAGCAAGGCCAACGGATCGAAGGCCTCATATCGCGGGAAAGTTTCTCGGCTTGCGCGACGGACGCCGTGAACTGCTCCCAGGGAATTATCGCCTCAATCGAGGCAAAGGGATCGGTCTGCGCAGCCTTCGAGACAATCAATGCCGACCCGATCTTGGCATAGAGCCGCACCTTATCGTTCAAGGCCTGGCCGTCGGCCGCAAATTCCCGCTCGTACTTGCTGCGCGCCTTGCTGAAGAACGTGCCAATCAATCGATCGTGCAATTCTGGGTTTCGTCCGTGAGCGTCGCCGTCGTGTCCAACAAGATAGCCACCAGTGTCGCGTACCGACGCAGCGGGTCGTATTCTTGCAACTGGAAGACGGCGGTTTGGGCGCGTTCGCGCGCGAGCCGTAGCAGGCGATTTTGGTGAACGTCACGGCCGAGGTCGGCCGGTAAATCGAGCGCACCCACGGCCCGCAGGCGCGCCAAATGGGCGAGCACGGAATTGGCGCTGGGCGCTCCCGGCGGCTGCCGGAACCAGGACAACGTGCTGCTACTCTGCCAGGACCCACCAGCAAAACGGCATCGAGGGCAGCGCGGTGCTTGTCGGTGAGGCCCAAAGTCAAGCGCCGGAATGCTTCCCGCTCGGCGCGGGTGAGCGCGATCGCACACATCTTTTCGATCAGGGCGACGGTTGGCAACAAGATACGGCGTGCGCGCAGTTCGTTCGCCACCGCGTGCGCGAGGACCATCCCCTGGGTCGTCTGCAGGGCGAGAGGCATCAGCCAGTCGATCATCTCCCGGTAATAACTGCGATCAAACTGCCGCAGCTCGAACCGGTCGAGTAGCTCCTGAAGGTGCTCGCGCCGAGTCTCATCGCGCTTCGCGTACTGCGACCAGGCGGCCGGTGTCACCTTCAATTGGGCGGCGACGATCCCGAGCAACGGAGGGTATGGCGCCTCACTTTGCGGGAGGACCCGACTGGGATGGCGCAAGTAGACCATCTGAATGGCCAAACCGAGCCGGTTGTGATCGCCGCGGTGCTGACGAATGTAAGTGAGATCCGCGCGCGCCAGCGTCGCGAGCCGAATAAACTCGCCCTCATCCTCCGGGAAGGCGAACAGTTGCACTCGTTCAGTCGGCGTCAGCAGTTCGCGTCGCGGCATCGGAGTCCCTCCCGGATGGCTCGGCTGTCCCAATTGAAGTACACTTTGAACAGAGTGACACTTTGCCACAGGAAGACCGCAGAATCCGCGGCTTTCACGATCGCCGCTCCGAGAGGGTTCAATTGGGACAGTCCGCCGCGCTCTACTGTCGGGTATCCACCGCCGACCAGACCTGCGCCCGCCAGGAGCGAGATCTGCGCGCCTTCGCCAAGAAGGCCGGCTACAAGATCGCCGGCGTGTGGAAAGAAACCGCTTCCGGCGCCAAAGACGATCGGGCTGAACGGAAGCAAGTCCTGGCCCTGGCCCAAGCTCGCAAGATCGATGTCATCCTCGTGACAGAGCTCACGCGCTGGGGTCGCTCGATGCTCGATCTTTTCCACACTCTGCAGGACCTGCAGGCGTGGGAGGTTTCACTGGTTGCCCAAACCGGCTTGCAGTTCGATCTGCGCAGCGCGCAGGGCAAGTTAATTGCCTCGCTGATGGCCGCGCTCGCCGAATTTGAGCGAGATCTCTTACGCGAGCGTGTGCGATCGGGGATAACGGCGGCGCGGAAACGTGGCGTCGTATTCGGTCGTCGTCCCGGTCAGCGCATCAAGGCAGACCGTTTCGCGCCCAAAGTGCTGAAGCTGGTCAGCGAAGGACAGTCGTATCGAGAAATCAGCCACCGACTCGGACTCAGCAAGAATACCGTTCTCGACATTGTGAAACGGGACCGCGCCGCATGACTAACCATGATGATTGCTCGGTTGGTTGGACTAACCCCGGCCCTGCGAGCGTCTGCGATGTCTGCAATGGTCTCTGTTACCGGTCATTCAATTATACAATCGGCCAAAACCTGACAGCCAAACGTACTGGATCGAAGTGAGTCTGGAAATATTTGGACTTTGCACAGCCAATCGGCTTGGGAGTAACGATGCCTAATGATTTCTCAGCTGCGGCCATCGAGGCAGTATCCGCTCCCGCACGGGTACCTATGTTGACATTCCCCGAGCCCCTCGCTTCACTCATGAAGGGTCGGACCAGGCATCCTCTCGGAAACGAATTCGGTCTGACGAACTTTGGCGTGAACTTGACATGCGTTCCACCAGGGAGCATCTCGGCGCCACGTCATTCCCATTCACATCAGGATGAATTTCTTTACATTCTTGAAGGCACACCCGTCTTAGTGACGAATGCCGGTGAGACCCCGCTGCGTCCGGGCATGTGCGCTGGCTTTAAGGCGGGAAGCGGCAATGCCCACCATCTGCGCAATAGAAGCGATACCACGGTCGTGTACCTGGAGATAGGCGACCGCACCGCCGGCGACGTTGTGACCTACCCTGACGACGACGTCCAGATTGTTCAGGTGCCGGATGGTCGGCTGCAGGTTGTCCGCAAGGATGGCTCACCATTCTGAATAGTGGGCCATTTTCATTCGTCGATCAGTCGCGTTGCCGACCACTGAAGCGGACGTTCGCGACCGACGCCTCTGGGTCCAATGAACTGCCTGATTGACGGTCGGCGGCCTTTAGCGTACGTAATGGCCCCTTTCTTGAGGTCACTCCATTACGAACGCGACGCTTGGCTGGCCGGCCAGGTCCGCAACAGCAACGTCATCGCCAGCGAAGACGAATACGGATTCATCGATGGCGTTGAATGGGAATCGATCAAGAGGCAGGGCGAAGACGCGATCAAGCGCTGGATTAACCACCAGCTCAAAAACACGAGCGTCACCGCGGTGCTTATCGGAGAGGAAACGGCGGACCGCGAATGGGCCCGGTACGAGATCGTCGAGAGCTGGAACCGGGGCAATGGACTCGTCGGTATCCGGATCCACAATATGCTCGACCACGACCGCAAAACCGATGCCCACGGGCGAAATCCCTTCGAACTCTTTACACTTCCCAACGGAACGCGGCTCAGCGCCGTTTGCAAAATATACGATTGGTTGTCTCATGACGGGCGGGCGAATTGCGGAAAGTGGCTCGAGGAAGCGGTCGAGATCCGATCGAAGTACGGAAGCCATGCGAACGTTTCCGAGGATACCAAAGAGCGCGCGAGGATCGCCGTGAAATCCGATTCCGGTGGATTTGTGCCGAGGTCGCTCTGGTGTCCCGATGCTCACGCAAGAAGATAAGGACTGGAACGCCGACCCGCTTTAGTATTGGGATTATAGGATGCGCCGTATTCGTCGTCTCGAAGTGTACGCGACGCGTCGGAACGACGGCAATTTGTGCATGATGTTAGAGGCACTGCCCCGCCCTGACGACAGAAATGGAATGATGGTCGCGCGATGCACCATCTGCACACACGTGATCCCGTCGGTACTCCGTTCCGTCTAGTTCATACCGAGCACCTCGACTTGGCAATCAACGTCTATTGCGGGCATGATCGGAAGTCCAGATTCGACCAAAGTTTGCAACGGGGAAGAGTTCAGGATGCTACGCTGCGGACTCATGTCTTTCGGATCGAAGGAGCACCCTCGCATCCTCTATTTGCTTTCTGCGAGATGTTCTTTCGATCCCGTGTTCTTTTACGCGAGTGGATCGGCGAACTCAATGCTGCTGACCAAACGGATTTTGTGCTACCGCCCCGCCCTACTGTCGCGCCAGCCAATTCGTTGTCGTTTCATCCTTGGACACGTTCTATCAACATCTGACCACCGCCTCCCATTTTTCATAGACGATGCACTCTTATCGTCTATGAAAAGGGGGAAAATGTGCGCTTGCCATCCGGCAACGCCCGACGTTTCGCGGTTGCGCTCGATTGTTCCCCAGAGCCGACACACGACCGTTGATGCGTCAGCCAGCGACCCAATACCGCAGACCGGAAAAGCAGAGTTTTCACTCCTAGCGAGCTAGCGACGATCCGAAGGTTCAGACGGCATCTCAAAGAGCTGACGCGCATAAGAAGTCAATTCCCCCGTAGCTTCATCGACGGTCGGAGAAAAGCCGTACTGCACGCGCGCAAGGGCTTCATTATTTGGCAGCAAGAAGGGCATTTGGAGTTTTCGGTCCTGCCGATATCGTGCGTGAAGAATATCGCTCAATGCCACTTTTGATAAAGCGCCGGCGAAGGCCTCCAAATGATCAATAGACATGCAGAAGACCGGTGTCACTGTCACCTCGGTCTTTCCTCGATCCAGCGCCTCGTTGAATGCTTCATTCAAATAACTGGTCAGATAGAAGGTGCTGCCGATCTCGTCGCGCGTAATGATCAGAGGATACACCTTGGTGATTGAGGAAATGTCTATGTCCTGCAAAGAGTGCCCCTGCCGGAAGACGTTCGAGATCCCATACGCCAGTTGCCTCACGCCTTTCCGGTCGCCGCCCCTTTTGACCGATTAGCTTTTTGTCGATCTCATCTTTGAGTGCCTCCAGGTCGCCGCCATATTTCGCGTTGGCAGTAAACACTGACCCCTTAAATTCCATTACCACAGCGACATGGCCCTGGCAGATCATTACTCCATCCCAAGCTTCTTCGTTCTGTCGGTCGCGATACTTTGGCGATTTATAGTACCGGTTAATCTCCCCATCAACCGACCGCTCCAGCAGCCTATGCATGTAGTGTTCGAAGATCTCCCCCCAGAAGCTGTGAAACTGGTCGCGTTCTTTAGGCAGGAGGGCATTATGAGCCCGCCAAAAGAACGCGGTTTCCGCTTTCGCGGCCAGAAATCCGAAGTCTACGGGATACAAGAGGTCTCCGAGTCGTACCATGGGCCGCTCGCGAAAAACAGAAAAATCGGAGACCCCTCGATCTAATCTTGTGAGGATTTGCTTGAATTCGGCGTAGTCGGCGGACACGTCCCTGAAAAATCGATTTAGCGTTTCACCATCCAAACGCGTCTGGTTAAACCAGTCGATATGCAGCGCGAAGTCCTTCGGCGAGCGAAAGAAGTGCTCTGCGTTGAGCGGCTGGTATTTTGTCATACAGCCGAAGACAAGAGGAAAGTAGATTTCAGGCAGTAATCCTACCGTCGCTTCAAACATCTTGGAAATATCGAATTGTCGGCCATCCCTGGGCGCCAACTCCTTTAGTTTGCTCAGCGTGATATACGGTCGGAAGACCTGAGCTGCTCCGCCGGGAAATTGCAATTCCGACACGACCAGGAACTGTGATACCAGCCTGATTGGATCCTTTGCTTCTTTATCGGTGTGAGGCTCGGGACCCGCAAACTGATCATTTGCCATGGTAAACAGGCGGGTCAGATCGGGAGTAACAGCGGGTGGAGACACCGCATCCGACCCGATTCTCACCGCCTCCTTAGCGATTAACAGCAGTTGCTGCCGGTGGATGAGCCCCCGTGTTGGCTCATCTTTTATGGCTCGAAACGCGGTCGGACATAGGGTCGCGACCAGTCTGTCATGCACATTTTTGTCGAGATAGCGGGACCAGCCGAAGAGGAGAATGTTCAGAGCACTGCAAATGCGGAGTAGCGTGGCGCTTGGGAATTGAGAGAGCTCCCGCCTGAACTCCTCGAGGCTTGAGCGGCTGCCGACGAGCTCTTCATTCGTTACATACGTGTTGACTACTACCCCACTTTTTGCGTGCTTCAGCGCCATAGGTGAACGCCGCCATCATAGGAATATGTAAGATCCCGCTTCCGCCGATAGAACGACCATTTCTCGCGCCCGGCGCCGGGCGGTATTAACAATTTCTGACGTCGGGCCACCCCGAGATGTCGAACGCTCGACCATCGAAGTCCCGAAGGCCCCTCATCGCGACAAAGGCCGTAGCGCGTGTTCCAAGACTACTCTTTGGAATGGGGTTCCTGCCCAAGTGAACTACCCAAGTTAATGGATTGCACGCCGTATCAGTTGTGACAATCGTGCCATCTAGATGACTATCCCAGGACAGGCCAACGCCTGAGGTAGGAAGAATGAAGCCAGCGAATAACTGAACTCGCGTCACTAAAAAATCCATGCCCCAATCCGCGTACAATATATGAGCCCATGGGCCGAGAGAGTGTAGCGAGTGTGGTATTTTCCCCCGCCGTTCTAGAACGAATTGTAGAGGATTTCCGCCCCGAATGATCAGGCGTTTAATCTCATTGAACTCAATTTCGAATCCAGTAGCTTCAGGGAATACCTTCAAGAAGAAATGGAAAGCGATCTTCGCGATGGCCCTCCTGTACGCACTAGGAGGAGCAAACTGCGTAGCGGCATTTATAACACCACCGGTGTCAACACGTACTTTGTCGAAGCGCCGCCCGTACGACTGTTGACAGAGGTCTGCGATCCTCTGAAAGTCGTCGGGATCGTTTGAATCTGGATAAAACTCAACTGGTCGAAAATCCCGAAGATCCGAGCGCGACAGATACTCTTGCAGACGTTCAATCGAATTGAGTTCTCGGGGCAAAGGGAGCACCCGCGTTTCGCCACTACTATTCCGAAAGTTTATATGCCTCAAAGGGAGACCCTCGTTACCCTGTTGGACTTCCAGTCTGACGGGCTTTTCTTCGGGCGTCGCAGCTCCAGTGACAACGAGCGGGTCATGGCCATAGGACGACTTATAGAAAATGTCTCTGCGCCCTCCCTCAATCCCCGTAAGTCTGCGCAGGAGAGCTACAGGACCAAGATGCAATAATTGATCGTCGAGCCCATTGCACCTATTGCAGTTCACGCAGATCTTTTCTTTCAGTAGCTCCTGACCGCAAAAATTCCCCAAACCGCGTGGCAGAGGGTGCTCCCTGTTCAAGCGAGCACGTCCGTCACAGAGTCCGGGCGGAGCAGTATATATGCAGCTCGTCGGCAAATGTTCCTCCCAGTCACCGCACCTGGTTTGACGGTAAGCAGCCAGCGTGTCCAGAATCAGCCGCTCTGCCTTTCCTAACGGGCCGCGCCAGTAGTCAACCAGAGCAGGCCCCGTCGGCAGCGGCTCCCACGAGCCGAGGGCCGGCCGGGGGTGATGCCGCCTCCGCGATGTTATCTCGGTCGCGCGCACTGACGGGTAGAGTCTTTTCAATGTCTGACGTGATGTCCGCCCATCCGTCTCTGATCACTTGTTCGATCAGATTGGCTGGCTGCTGGTGTGTGGCGTCGGTAAACCAGTTTCGATTGCGGTCGGAGATCCGTGGTCTGTAACCAGAACCCCAATCATCCATGCAGTCCTGCCAGAAGTTTGCATCGCCCTGTAGATCAGTGTCGTAGGCCGACTGACCCAGAATCTGAATTTTTTTTAAGAATGCGTCGGTGGCGGATTCCAGAAGTTTTCCAGTTTCGCGGGCGAAGTTATGCGCGTGCGACATCTCTGGGTCTTGGACGATGTTGTTGGCGATTGCTTGAAATCCTTCTACGCGCTTGCCGACGGAGTTTGCTGCGACCGTTCGAGCACCAAAGCCCAGGTGGTGAGAGTAGTCAAGGTTATGCCACGCACCTTTGCGTCGGACAGTCGCGCGTATCGTGCTCGGATGAGAGCGCTGAATAGCAAGAAGTAATGGAACGTGTGTATCGATCGGAATCGGATCCAGTTGACGATTGTTGGCGAGCCAGGTTCTCAGTCGCTTAGCTGCATCCTGAATGATCGCTTGGACTTGTAGATCGCCGTGATGCTCAATCAACTCCCGCACCGTTTCCACGAGCTCGCCGATACGAGTCCTATAGACAGAGCGCAATCCACTGATTCGTTCGATAATGAACGACCGAGCTCTGAAAGGATCGTCTAGAAGTGCGTTGAAGAATGCGGAACCCATCGAATCTGCTCCCCATTGCCTCAGGCGCATCTCGATCTGATCGCGTTTTAGGTCGTATCCCTCTTCGTCGCTATCGATTCGGGTTCCATCGTCATACTTCATCGCGAGCGCTTCGTCCGGTCGCGGGAGTACTAGGATTCCTGCTTTTTGCGTAAGATTCGGAACCCGCGCCTCGCGCGCCCGCCGAAGTAGCTCTTGGGTCAAATGTTCCGGCGCGTCATTGAAGCGGGAGCAGAGAATCACAACCGTTTGCGGATCGTCAAAGTGTTGCTCTAAATCGGCGCGCTCTGCAGTCTGATCAACGCCTTTTGTATCGACAATTCTCACATTGAACTGTTCGGTACCTAGTATTGGCCCCGGAACAATGATGTCGATACGACGTGGAAGTGGAAATTCCGGGTGGCGCCCATTGTTTACTGCCAAAAATGTTTCATGCAGCCACTGAAGCGGTTCTTTGACGAGGTCAGGCGAATACCAAGTGTCGTGGCGATCTCGACGGTGCAGTTCCATCCTGGCGAGGACTTCAACAATCATCTCCTTTATGTTGCCAACACGTGTCGCCAGCTCTTTTGCAGGATCAGGATCGCTCTTCCTCTTTGTTGTTAATTTAGCCATGTTTCGAATGGCGCGGACGATTTCCTTAGACAGCCCCAATGAGTCGAGAGTGTCCCTCTCATCGTCAGACGGCAGCCCGTTTGTGAGCTTTGTTATGTATTCACAGAAATCCGCAACATATGCTCTTACGTGGTCGTCTCTCAGCGGTTCGACTATTAGCCCGTACTGAGGGCCGCGTTTAAGGTGCATTTCGCAAATGGTTATCCCCCCGCCGCCCACTTCTAAAGCCGGTTCCGCCGACTTAGGATCTTTCGCGCGCAGCTGAAGTCCGGTCATGCTGCAGATCGCCGTTGTCTTCCCGACTCCAATACTGCCGATCATCGCGACGAGATGCTCTCGAGGCGTGAGGTATCTAGCGTATCTTCGGAGTTCTTTTTCGTAGGCTTCTACCTGCTTCTTGAAAACGTGTTTCAGAGTTGGGTCATTGTAAAAATCCACGAGTTCCCGAAGGGTCTGTTCCGCGAGACGCAGAACCGAAAGATCGGGATGATCAAAGGCCGGGCGCTCCAGCTCCCGCCAAGTCTCGTTCAGGTATCCTTTGAAAGCATCTGCATCGGGAGACCGAAGTGCTGTTAAGAAAGCCTGAAGCTCCTCAGAGCCAACTTCCTGATCGTCCGCCTCGAGGCGAGATACACGCGCGGGACTGACCGTCATCCGTTCGGCGACCTGGGCCTGAGTCAGTCCGGCTTTTTTGCGTAATACTGAAAGATAGTACCTAATCGAAACTCTGTTATCGACGATCTCTTGGGGAGCTTCCACGCTGTTGACTCCTATTCGACGATGACATTCACTATTACACGGGAATTTAAATGCATGCAATCATATGTTGGTGTTAATAAATCTGAGTGCAATCGTTCATCTAAGCGAAGAAAGAACGGAGATTATTCAATTGCGGGATTAATAGCCGACAATTACATCCGTGCCCGGGCAGCCGGAATTTGAGCCTTCGCTAGGTTTAAGGCCAATTTGGGCATTTTAGCTCAGTGTTATATAAAGTACCCTAAGGCAGGTAACCCTGCCTGGTTTTAGCCCGGATAGGTTTTATCAGAACGGTCTGGGACAGTTCCTCCGTTTGAAAGGCTCCCGCACGACAGCGGCTGCGGCAGGAGCAGGTGCAGGCGCGGCCGATCCTGGCGAAACTACAAGCGCATCTGCAGGGGAGCAGCAGGCGGCCGGCGTTACCGAAGAGGCCGCTCGGTGCAGCCATCGGCTACGCGCTGCGCAACTGGGTCGCCCTGACGCGCTGCGCCGAAGACGGACGGCCCAAGATCGACAACAACGGAGCTAAGCAGGCGCTGCCTTACAACTGTTCCAGGAGCGCCTTCGCCTCTTTGAGGTCGGGGGTGTCGAAGCCTTCGGTGAACCAGCCGTAGATTTCGCTGAGTATCGTGCGCGCTTCGTTGCGACGGCCCTGCTTGTCGAGCAGCCGCGCGAGGCTCATCGTAGCGCGCAGCTCAAGCGATTTTGCGCTTTGCCGGCGCGCGACTTCGATTGCATCACCAAAGCATCGAGCGGCTTCCGCTTCCGTACGTTTGTCGCCCATCAATAGAAGCTCGCCTTTGAGCCTTCGCATTTCGGCTTCAAATATCCTGGTGCCGGTGCGCTGTACCAGTTCGAGTCCCTCACTCACCGCCTCGAGTCCCTCCCGTGGGCGGCCGGCGGCCAAATAAGCTTCCGCGACCCCGACAGACGTGAACCATGCAGTGTCGGCCCCAGTGGTCTTCATGTAAGTCCGCCATCGCAGCATTTCCGAGAGCCCTTCTTCGATCTGTCCCAACTGCGCCAGGGCCCGACCGTGGTTGAAGGCGGCCGGAATGCCCATCAAACCATGTTCGTGGCCCAGCCTGACGGCTTCGTCGGAGTACCAGGCGGCAGTCTCGGCATCTCTGAGCAGCAGGTTGAGGAAAGCAGAAAAGGTCAGGGACAAAGCCAGGTCACCAAATGGAGGCCGTTACTTCGCGGCCGAGAGCCAGCAATTTTCTGTTAGTGGCCTTGGCGCGCTCCGGATAGCCCAAAAACCACAACGCCCAGCTATTAGTCGTACAAAAACTTATTGCCTCAAACGGCGTGGTCCCAACCGGAAGCTTGGAAACCCAATCGAACTCCTCTAAGGCCGCGATGAAGTTCCCATCGAACGTGGACGCGACTGCGAGCTCGCACCACGCACGAGCGACCAATTCGGGGTCGGCTGCCCTGTATCGCGATTCCCTGAAGTTCCTCAAGGAGCGTGCGCGATTTTCTGCTCGTTGTCTCCTCGGAGCCGATATGCGAACGCGAGCGAGCGCACAATTTCGAAACGGCTGACGTCGTCGCCAACCTTTTCGGAGACTTCGCAGCGCCCGCTTTAGGATCTTTTCGACAGTTGCCGAAGAACTGCCAATGTAAGTCCGGCAGCGGGCCTGACTAACCAGCAATGCAAGCTCGGTTCGAGCCCGCTCCGGATCACCAGGTAGCGTCCGGAGCAACTCAAGAGCGGCGACGAGCTGACCCTCGGCTTCCACATAGGCTGAACGATTCATTGCCTGCTGCGCGGCCAGCTGCAGGTAGTTCACCGCCTTCGGCGTGTTGCCGCTGCGGCCGTAGTGGTGCGCGAGGTCATCGTAGTGATCGTGCAAGACTCGTAGCGAACAGCGATTCGGCCGCCATCCCCGCGCCCTCATGCAGCGAGCTTGCGCCGCTCAGTCAGCAGCGAGTTGTAGGCGACCTCCTGCGTCAGTGCATGCTTGAAGATATATTCGGTGTTGGCCACTGCCGGCTGCTCGTAGATGAACTCGCCCAGTTGCAGGTCATTCAGCAGGCGGTCGAGTTCGTCATCGGATTTCGTCACCACCGCTCCAATCAGCGAGATTGGGAATTCACGGCCAATGACGGCCAGCGTTTGCAGCAGCTCCTTGGCATCGGCGGGCAGGCGGTCGATGCGCGCGGCGAGAATCCCTTGCACTGTCGGCGGAATCTTGAGCGCATTGGCCGGCTTCGTCAGCTTCGCCGCCGCCCCGTCGCGCACCAGCGCACCCTCGTCGAACAGCACCTGCACCGTCTCTTCCATGAAGAACGGGTTGCCTTCGGTCTTGTCGATGATCAATTGCTTGAGCGGAATCAAATCCTTGCCGTCGCCCAACAGCGCCAAGAGCATTTCCCCGGCACTTTCCTTGCCCAGCGGGTCGAGCCGCAATTGCGTGTAGTAAGTCTTGCTACTCCACTTATGTGAGTATTCCGGACGATAGTTGACCAGCAGCAAAAGCTTCGCGGTGCCAAGCGAGTCGGCCAGCAGGTTCAGGAATTCCTGGGTCGCCTCATCGATCCAGTGCAAGTCCTCGAAGAGCACCATCAGCGGCTGATTGAGCGACTCGCGCAGCAGGATGCGCTTGATCGCCTCCAGCGTCCGCCGCTTCTTCAATTGCCCGTCCATCTGCGCCAAGGGGTCGTTGCTCTCGACAATGCCAAGCAAGCTGAACAGGTACGGCAGCGTATCTTCCAGACTGCGATCGAGGATCGCGATCCTGCCGGCAACCTTCTCGCGGCGGGTGCGTTCATCGTCCCCACTCGCGATTTTGAAATAGCCGTGCAAAAGATCGAGCACCGGCAGATAAGCGCTGGCCTTGCCGTGCGAAACCGAAACCGTCTCCAGCACTATCCAGCCCGATTGATTCTTGGCCTTGAACTCGAAGTACAGCCGCGACTTGCCCACCCCCGGCTCGGCCATCGCCGCCACGATTTGCCCGCGCCCCGACTTTGCCTGATCGGCGGCATGCTTAAGCGCATCCATCTCGCGCTCACGTCCGACGAACTTGGTCAGGCCACGCCCGGCCGCGCGTTGCAACCGCGTCCGCAGCGGCCCCAGCCCGGTCACCTCGTAAACGTTGACCTGCTCGCCGACGCCTTTGACTCTGGTGGGACCGAGTGGCTTAAGGATGAAATAGCCCTCGCACAGCTTGCGGGTATTCTCACTGACCGCGATTGAACCGACCGGCGCCGCGGTCTGCATCCGCGAGGCCAGATTGGTGGTGTGTCCGATCGGCGTGTATTCGACTTGACCCGCGCCCGTCTGAATTGAGCGGACCACGACTTCCCCGGTGTTGATTCCGACGCGGCCCTGAATCGGAGTGCTGCCGTCTGCTACCACTTTTGCCGAATATCGTTTCAGCTCCTCCTGCAGCCTGAGAGCCGCATATAACGCCCGTTGCGGATGGTCCTCGTGCGCCACCGGCGCGACGAACAAGGCGAAGATGCCGTCACCGGTCGATTGCACCACGTATCCGTCGTAGCGGCGCACCGCCTCGATCATCAGCTTCAGCGCCGGGTCGATAATCGCGCGCGCCTCTTCAGGATCGAGGTCCTCCATCAACTCAGTCGAGCCCTTGATATCAGCGAACAGCGCCGTCACCGTCTTGCGTTCGCCGTCGATTGCTCCGGACCCCGCGCCATCGGCGGCGACTAGGATTTGCGATTTAGGCGAAGCAACGGTCGTGGAGGCAGCGGCTTTTGTGGGGCCAATTGCAGTCCCACATTTCTTGCAAAATCGCGCCCCCGGACTCACCGATGCTTTGCACGCTGGACAAACCAACTCCAGCTTCGCTCCGCATTCTTCGCAGAACGAGGCGTCATCGGGGTTATCGTGGTTGCAGGACGCACAGCGCATCGTGTCTCCTGTGGCCCCGGTTAAAACCACAACCCCTGCGCGGACGGCGGAAGGAGCTCGGCGCTCTTAGAGCGCGCTGCGGAGTGGCCGATCAACGGTGCTCAGCATTTTTAATCACACTCCGTGCCAGATTGGCAGCCTTGCCCCGGGCGGGGTGTGTCACCCAGTTACCACGTTGCATGGCATAAAAGCGATGCATATTCCTCGACGCGACCGACGCCTCTGGGTCCAATGAACTGCCTGATTGACGGTCGGCGGCCTTTAGCGTATGTAATGGCCCCTTTCTTGAGGTCACCCCTATGTGGCGGCGCAAAACATTACGCGCCGCGTTCCCAAGGCACTATCGCCGCCACTACCTCCTCCGCCCCAGTCCGATGTGTTCAAGACTTTCGCCGAACAGCTCGCAGAACTCAGAAACGCGGCGCGGCCTCTAGACCTCAGGCTGCGCCTGAAGGTGGAGCTTGATGGCCGCGGAAAATCTCCCGCTCAAGACATCGTCGCAAAGCTCAACGAACTCCTCGCCAAAGTTTCCAAGGCCTTGTCGTTGAAGTAGCCGATGAGTTGATCGGGTGGACACAGCGGCCGTGCACAGCGTAATTTGCACCGGACAGAACAGCTATCCCGACCCATCACCCTGATGCCTTCAGCCGCCGACACTCCCGAAACTTTCGAAACGATGATCCCTGCGCGGCTCGACCGGCTGCCATGGAGCCGCTTCCACTGGTTACTGGTGGTCGGCCTCGGCATTACCTGGATCCTGGACGGACTGGAAGTCACACTGATGGGCGCCATCAGCGCGGTCTTGCAACGCGGCGACGTACTTGGTTTCAGCGCAGCCCAAATCGGCTCGATCAGTTCAGCCTACCTGACCGGAGCTGTGGTCGGCGCGTTGATCTTCGGGCATCTGACCGATCGCTTCGGGCGCCGTACTTTTTTCTTTGTCAGCCTCTCGACTTACCTGATTGGGGTCGGACTTACCGCCGTTTCGTGGAATCTCGCAAGCTTCGCCGCCTTTCGCTTTCTGACGGGCGCCGGGATTGGCGGCGAATACTCGGCAGTGAACTCTGCGATCGATGAACTGATCCCGGCGCGCTTTCGCGGGCGCATCGATTTGATGATCAACGGCAGTTTTTGGCTGGGCGCGTTCGCCGGTGCAGCTTCGACCGCGGTAATTCTGGATCCGAAAATATTCGCAGTTAATATCGGATGGCGCCTTGGCTTCGGGGTCGGCGCGGTTATCGGAATGGTGATTCTATATCTTCGCCGCTTTATTCCCGAGAGTCCACGCTGGCTCTTCACTCACGGCCGGCGCAATGAGGCCGAAAAGATTGTACGTGAATTCGAAGAAGAACTCGGTGCTGCTGGAAAGCCGCTCACCGATTCCGATTTAGGCGAGCCGCTGAGGATCATCGTGCGCCACCGCTTTGGCCTGGAGGTGATCCTACGGCCGCTGGTGGCGGAGTATCGCAACCGCAGCATACTGGGCCTGACGCTGATGGCGGCGCAGGCGTTTCTCTACAACGCCATCTTCTTCACGTATGCACTGGTGTTGAATCGCTACTACAAGGTTCCGGCCGGTATCACGGGACTTTATCTGATGCCGTTTGCGTTGGCGAATTTCCTGGGCCCGATCAGCCTGGGTCATTTCTTCGACACCGTCGGCCGGCGCCCGATGATCGCCTCCACCTTCACGATCGCGGCGTTGATCCTGATCGTGACGGGCTATCTCTTTCAACGCGACGCACTGAGCGCAGCCACGCAGACCGCGCTATGGTCGTTAATGTTTTTCTTCGCGTCATCAGCCGCGAGTTCAGCCTATTTGACCGTGAGCGAGATTTTTCCGCTCGAAATTCGCGCCCTCGCAATCGCGATCTTCTATTCTGCGGGAACCGCTGTCGGTGGGATCTTCGCGCCGTGGTTTTTCGGCTTCCTGATCGATACCGGCTCGCGAGGGGCGCTCTATCTCGGTTATCTTATTGCTGCCGGCCTGATGCTCTGCGCCGCAGGGGTTGAACTGTGGTTCGGCATTGCAGCCGAAGGGATGAGCCTGGAACATATCGCAAAACCATTATCGGCGGCGAGCTGAACCAGGCCCGCCGAACGTAAAAGCCAGGTCAAAGAGCACAAGCGGTGCAGGTGAAACAGGACCAAAAGCGCTGCTTGCGTGAGCGGCTAGCCGCTTGCCACACTATGAACGGCGCAAGCCGCGAGGACACTCATGATGCCGCAAGATAAGCTTTTCCGGTAACCGTAGTTGGCTCCTGGACACGTCCTGAATGGCTGGTGCACGCGTTGCGCCGCCGCCAGGCGGGTGAAATCTCCGCCGAGGAGTTCAACCGTATTGCTGACGACGCGGTGCTCACGGCGATCAAGTATCAGGAGGATGCCGGGGTCGATATCGTCAGTGACGGCGAGATGCGCCGCGACAATTTCTATTCGTTCGTGGTCGACAAATTGTCCGGGATGCGCCTGATGAAGCTGAGCGAAATGCTGGACTACATGAAAGATCGCGCAGGCTTCGAGGAAATCCTCCGCGCGCTCGACGTTCCCGCCTTCGCCATCAAGAGTCCGATCGCGGTCGGCAAGGTCCGTGAGAATGAGGCTGGAATAGCGGTCGAAGAAGCCAAATTCCTCAAGGCTCACACCACCCATCAGACCAAGGTGCCGATTCCCGGACCCTATCTGCTCACACGCTCAAGCTGGTTCGAGGGCCTCTCGGACCAGGCCTACCCCACGCGCGAGGCTCTGGCCCGCGATATTGTGCGGATCCTCAGGCGCGAATGTGAGGCGCTCAAACGCGCCGGGGTTGATTTTATCCAACTCGACGAACCCTCTCTTTCGCAGGTGGTCTATGGCGACGAGGCCGAACAGACCTTCATGTGCGCGGCGCTCGGCTCCCGCTCTGACCCGGCCGACGAACTCGAATTCGCGGTGCGGCTGGTCAACGAAACCGTCGAGGGAATCGGCGGCGTCAAATTTGGTGTGCATGTCTGTCGTGGCAATTGGAGCCGCAAGGAAGACGTGCTTCTCTCCGGTAATTACGGACCGCTGCTGCCATGGCTGATGCGGATGAACGTCAGCCAACTTGTACTCGAAATGGCGACGCCGCGGGCAGGCGAAGTTGACGTATTTCGAGAATATCGCAACGAGAAGGAACTCGGCCTGGGCGTAGCTAATCCGCGCACCGACCAGGTGGAAACACCGGTCCAGATTGTCGAGCGGGTCAGGGAGGTGCTCAGGTACTTCGACCCTGAGAAAATCTATCTTAACCCTGATTGTGGCTTTGGCACGTTCGCCGAACGATGTGTAAACAATGCTGAGACTGCCTACCGCAAATTACAGGCGATCGCGGAGGCGGCAGAGATCTTACGGCGCGACTACGCCTGAGAAGAGGCGATGAAAGACCGGCGAAAGAGCCTCAGACTTTTACTCTCGCTCGCAGCTTTAATCATCATCAAGCGAACACACCGAGGATACCTCCATGGCGGAAGAAAAAGTTCTTAACGGACTGCGCGTCGAGAAGATTAATTCGATTATGAACTCGATGCGCGACGACAAGGAATTTCTGGGGGCGGTCACCGGACCGTGGAAATCGCGCGTGGTATGGCAAGGTGGCTTTAAAGCCAAGGCCTACATGCGTAAGCACGCGGTTGAATTGGATGAACCTGAAGGACTTGACGCGGCAGATTCCGCGGCCAGCGCCCACGAGCAGTTGTTGTCGGCAGTCGGCAGCTGTCTCACGGTCGGTTATGTTCTCAATGCGACCAGGCGCGGGGTTAAGATCCATGACCTCGAAATTGCGCTGGAAGGCAATTTTGAAAATATCCTGAAATGGGCGGGTCACAGCCCTTCGGGTAATCCCGGTTATCCCTCGATTAAGGCCAAATGCTTTGTGCGAGCTGATGCGGACGAAAAAATCCTGCGCGAAATCTGGCAGGCGGCGGTAGACGGCTCGCCCGTAACGCAGACCGTCGCGCGTCCAACGCAGATAATTACTGAATTCGAGAAGGTGTGATCGCGGACACTGCCGTTATTGCCGATGGCAAAGCTCGTGTCGATTGATTGGGTTGTAGAGCATTTGGGGCAGCGCGAGTTTCTGCTGGTCGATGCACGCCGACCGATGAAGTATCTGTCGGGTCATCTGCCTGGCGCTATCAACATTCCAGCCTACCAGGCTTTCGGTCCCGAGGGACGGCTGCTCGGGCCGCAATCGTTGGCTGACTTGATCGGAAACGGAGGTCTGGGCGACGACTCGATCGCAATTGTCTATGATTCGCCGGAGGGACAGAACGCGGCAATGCTGGCGTGGATTTTGGAATATCTCGGCCGCGCCGATGTCTGTATTCTGGACGGCTTCTTCGAGGCGTGGAAAGCCAGCGGCCACGAGGTGTTATATAAGCCAGTGGCGCAGCCGAGGAAGACTTTCACTGGACGGTTAAACCCCTCCGTGCGAGCGACCCTCGACGATGTTCGCGATGCGCACGGCATTACATTCGTCGATTTCCGCAGCCGCGAAGAATATACCGGCGCAACGACGATAGGCGAGGACAGAGCGGGCCATATTCCGGGGGCAGTAAATATCGCCTGGCGTGACCTCGGATTGCCGCCGGAACGTATGCTCAAGCCGGTTGAAGATCTGGCACTGATAGCAGATGCTGCCGGCGTAGACCTTAGTAACCAAGTGGTCGTCTACTGCCGCAGCGGACCGCGCGCCGCTCTGGGCTACCTGGCGCTGAACAAATTGGGCGCTGACGTTCGCCTGTTCGACGGCTCGTTCGCGCAATGGTCGCAAGCCGGTCTGCCAGCGCAAACGTGATGTCTCCATTTGGCACGCCGCGTCGCGAACGCCGCGTTGACACGGTCCGAATATAGCCGGAAAATCATATCATAATGGCGCGAATTACTGTCGAAGATTGCCTCGAAGTCATTCCGAATCGTTTCGAGCTGGTTTTGGGTGCGGCACGCCGTGCCAAACAACTTCTAAAGGGGGCGCGTCCTTTGGTCGAATCCGATAACAAGGAAGTTGTAACGGCCTTGCGCGAGATCGCCGCCGGCAAAGTTACACTGGTCGAACCGGGAGAGGACTGAGCGGGCCGGTGCCGGTGTTGACTGGTGATGCCGGTTCCTCAGTGGTTCTCGTCCGCGGCGAGAAAGCTCTCGGGTATAGGGCGTGATCGGTTGAGCGCTAATGGCCCGGATGGAACAAACTGCATAGTCGCACGCTAACTATTCTCGATCACAACGACGTTAGGGCCGCGCAATCATTTGTCAGTGCCTCGTAAATCTGGCCGCGTTCGGCGTAGCAACCACCCGAAACCCGGTGGCAAGCCCAGGCGTCCCATTGCACAAGGTCCACAACTATCTGAAGGCGAGCCAATCGAAGTCGAGATCGTGGCCGGCAATGAGCCGTCGGCGACGGAAGAACCCGTCGAGGTTGAGCCGGCCGATAGCTTGATCGAGCGGAACAAAGACTTCAGCGCAGCCGCGGCAGAAAGTCCATTGCCCAACTCTGAAGACGGCGAGCAGGCGGGCGGTGAAGCGGCCGCGGGCGGGCAACTCGTTCCGGTTGATCCGCTCAGCCGCTACCTCGCAGAACTGCGCCGATTTCCGGTTCTCAGCCGGGAAGATGAAAGCGAAATTGCCCGCCGTTATCACAAGTACCGCAATCCGGAAGACGCTTATCGGCTGGTCACTGCCAACCTGCGCCTGGTGGTAAAGATCGCCAATGAGTTTGCACGAGCGTCCCGCAATCTGCTGGATCTTATCCAGGAAGGCAATGTCGGCCTGATGGAAGCGGTGAAGAACTTCGATCCCTATCGCGGGATTCGCTTTCCATCGTATGCGGTTTGGTGGGTGCGTGCTTATATCTACCGTTATCTAATTAACAACTGGCGGCTGGTTAAAATCGGCACTACTCAGGCCCAGCGTAAGCTCTTCTTCAACCTTCGCAAAGAGAGCGAGCGGCTCGAAGCTGAAGGGTTCACGGCGCAGCCGAAATTATTGGCCCAGCGGATGGGGGTGAAGGAAAGCGAGGTGCGCGAGATGCAGGAGCGGATGGCGCAAAGCGAAGTGTCGCTAGATGCTCCTGCTGGTCCTGAGGACGGCACCCGACTAGGCGACGCCATCCCAGATTCAGAGTGGAATCCCGAAGAGACGGCCGCTCGTGAAGAGTGGCGCAATTTCGCCCACGATAAAGTCGAGCAGTTCGCCGCCACTCTCAAGGATAAGGAACTTGAGATCTTTCGCACTCGTCTGCTCGCGGAAGAGCCTCCGACCTTGCAGGAAGTCGGCGCCCGTTTCGGCATCAGCCGCGAACGCGTCCGCCAAATCGAATCACGACTGAAACGCCGCTTGAAGGAATTCCTGAAGGACCAGGCAGCCGATATCGACCAGGCCGAGAGCTAATTTTTGAACACCTGAGTGATGGCGGAAGCCTAGGAGTTCGAGCGCTGGGCTTCAAAGCGCGGCTGCTGTAGAATCGCAAAAATGGAGATCGCCGCCAAGCAGGAGCGCGATTGCGGGATGGTGGTAGTGGGGAACGAAATCCTGTCCGGCAAAGTGCATGACACCAATTCCTATTTCGCGGCACGCGAACTGCGCAAAATTGGTGTGGCACTCAAGCGCATCGCCGTGGTTCCGGATGAACTTCAGCCAATAGCGGACGAGGTTATTAACTGCGCTCGCAGCTTCGAATTCGTCATCACTTCGGGCGGAGTCGGTCCAACTCATGATGACATAACGATGGCGGCGGTCGCACTCGCGTTCGGCCGGCCGATCGTTATGCATCCCGAACTGGAGAGCGCGATTCGTTTACACTTCAATGAGCGCTTGGCAACCGGGCTGAAGATGGCCGAAGTACCAGAGGGCGCGGTGCTGAATGCCGCCGGTGATCTGCGCTTCCCCACGGTGCAGTTCGAAAACGTCTACATTCTGCCGGGTATTCCGCAAATCTTTGAGGCCAAGTTGGTGGCCTTGCTGGGCCGCTTTGCTACCGACCCATATTACATCCGGACGATCTATACCAGCGCCGGTGAAGGCACCATCGCCGAATATCTCAATGCTTGTCTTCGGACGTATCCGGCGGTGCTGCTCGGCTCCTACCCACGCATTGGCAATCCCGAATATCGTGTCAAGCTTACGCTTGAATCGAAGGATCGCAAATATGTCGAATGTGCGTTTGATCATTTGATTGAACTGTTGCCGCGCGAGGTTGTGGTCAAAGTCGAATAGCAGCTTTCTTGGGTACGTTTTCGGAGGCAACAAACAAGTCTAAACAGCGCGCTGGAAGTCAGCGCGATTTGGTGGAGGATGGAGGAGGTATGATGAGAACGATGACTTGGCTGGTGCGGACGCTCTCGATTACGGTGTTTTGTTTGACAACCAGCGCCTGGGCTCAGGGCAGCGGCAGTTCATCGCAGCCGTCGTCTCCCGATGCACCGCAGGTTGCCCAGCCGTCAGATGGGAGCGTCAATTGGAAAGGTGTCGGTACCGGGGCGGGTGCGGTCGTAGGCAACCTGGTCTACGTTCCTGCCAAACTCGTCTATGGAATCCTGGGCGGCATCGCAGGTGGAGCCGGCTATGCTCTCACCGGCGGCAACAAGCAGGTAGCCGACAGCATCTGGCGCAGTTCGCTGGGTGGCGATTACGTACTGACTCCTGAGATGATGACGGGAGAGAAACCCATATACTTCAGTGGCCCAAGTGAGACCGGACAAACACCGGCTTCACCCGCCGGAAATAGCTTGCCATCGTCAAACGGTACACCGAGCACACCGGGTGCATCTTTATCGACGATAAGGCAGGGGGCTGACACTCCGCCCACAACTAATCCAATTGATAACGGGGCAGGTCCGGTCCGCACACCTGGAGTCGGCGCGGCCGGTGGCCCGCGACCGGCTCCCTACGCTGGGGCCAACAATCCCGGTAGCTATAACCGTCCGTCGGCCTCGAAGGGAGCAGCGTTACCGGATACGAGCATCGAGTAAATGAGGCAGCGTTAGTTTCGCGTTGAAGGCGTGCCGACTCATTCAAGTTCAGCGCAGGTTCGGCTGGCTGCAGCAGAAGGTCTTGGCACTTGACCGGTGGGTGAAAAAATGAAGAAGGCGCGTTTCCTCTGGAAATCCACCTGAACCACATGCCGTAATGCGAGAAGTTTCTTGCGTAACGAATTGGCGGTTGAACTGGACGAGCGGGACTATGCCAAGCAGCCGCTCAACGAAGCCGAACTGAAAGACCTGTTCAAAGCGGCCGACCCACGCGATTACATTAATCCGAAGAGTCCCGCCTTTAAGACGCTGAATTTGAAGGGCAAGACACTTACGCCCGAGCAGGCGCTTAAGCTGATGGCGCAGGAACCGAACCTGATCAAGCGGCCATTGACTGTCATCGGACGCAAACTAATCGCCGGCTTCGACCGGGACCAGCTCCGCAAAGCGTTGGGCTGATCGATTTGAAAGAGGGTACGCTTTTAGCGCATTACTGCACCGAGATTGGAATTCGCAAGTCAAATTGCGAATCAATCGCGACGCCGGATTTCATCGCCGGGAAGAAACGCCACTGCTTGAGCGTCTCGAGCACTAGCTCATTGAGTTGAGGGCTCTCGGTAGGGGTTATCAGCGTGACGCGTACTTGACCGTCGTAAGTGACCTTGAACCTGGCGACCGCTACGGTCTGGAACGCTTCTTCACGCAAACTGTCCGGGATGACAGGTTTCGGTGCATAGATTGCTCGTGCGCCGCTACTATCACTGCCAATTCCGGCGCCGCTTCCCGCACCTTGCCCGGCTCCGGCACTTGGAGCTTCAGTGCTGGCAGACGGAGACCCGGCTGGTGGAGCAACCTCGGTTGGTTCTTTTGCCGTTCCTGAAGCAGAGGGCGGGAGCAGCGGCGCCGTGGGTGCTTTTGACTTTGCCGGATGCGCCCTCACGGCTCTTCTGGTTTTGATATGCGGCTTGGGCTTCGGCGCTTCCACCTTGGGTTTTGGAGGCGCGGCCGCAGGATGTGGAACCTTTGCACCGCCTTGTAAACCTGGAGGCAATTCGACGATTCGCACTTCTGCCGGCGCCAGCTCCGGCGGTGGCGGCGCGGTTCTTTCCAGCAATAATGCAAATAACGTCAGAAAGGCCGCCCATAGGATGAGTGAAAACGGGATGACCCAGGCTAATCGCAGCCGCGGATCATCGATGTGATACGTCGGAGTCATCCGCGCCGTCGAATCATTCGCGCTTAACTGCGATCAGGAAATGGTTGACCCCCGCCCGCCGAGCCTGCAACATCGCCTCGACGACGATTCCCTCGGGCGCCGCATTGTCGGCGTTGACGACGACTCCAGGATCGTGTTCGGTCAGCATCGCCTTCAACGCGAACGCCATGGTCGCCAACGTGGTCGGTGTTTTGTCCAGAAAAATCTTGCTGTCCCTGGTGATCGTCAGGGTTACCGGCTCCTTGTGCTCCAGATTGGGTGCATCGCCTTGAGGCAGATTGACCGTGATGGAGTTTAGAGTCTGCATCGACAGCGACGCGAGCATGAAAGTCACCAGCAGGAAGAACATCACATCAATCATCGGAATGATTTCGATGCGGCCGCGCCGATAAGCTCGTCCCCGGCGAAGTTTCATGTTATCTCGTCCCGCCGGCGGCCGCAGTGATTCGCGCCGGGCTTTCGGCCACAGTCTCTTGATCCAGCCGGATATGATCTACCAAACGCGAGCCGAGCCGCTCCATTTGGTCGACCGCATGCGATTGCATTCGGGCAAAGAAGTTGAATCCAAACAAGGCAAAGATCGCGATCAGCAGTCCGAGCGCCGTTGCGATCAACGCCTGGGCTACGCCGGCGGTGACTTGAGTGGGAGCGACCAGACTGGAGGCTCCGATCACCTTGAACGACTGCATCATCCCGGTAATTGTGCCCAGGAGTCCCATCAACGGTGCACCTGTTACCACCGTTTCGAGCAACCAGAGCCCGCGGCCCAAGGTTTTTTCGATATTTCCAGCTTCGTCGCCGGCGCGCGATTCCACCCACCAGGCCGGCTTCGTCCGATTTGCGGCGATCACTCCCAGGAAGCGCCGATAAGCATTGCCGGCCGACAGTGTCAGAAGTTCGGCTTCCAATTCGCTCCATGAAAATTCGAAAGTTTCAACCAAATCCAGCAGATTTCGGGGCAAGCGCAGCATCCCTCTGTAGACCACCGCGCGGTCAACGATGATGATCAGGGCGAGCGCTCCCAGCAGCAGCAGCGGATAGACCATCGCGCCGCCGAACCTGAGCGCAGCCCATGCTCCAGCTAATTCCTGCATACTACGAAAATCCTCGCCTTAGTCCTTGTGCTGACGTGAAGAAAACGGCCCGGGAGCCGCCCCTAATGGTGATCATTGTGTCAGCGCGCTCGCTGTAGACCACGGGAAAAACCATTTGAGACCACCTTCGACGGCGCGACGCGGTCCGTATTGGGGCGCAAACACACCAACGCCTGAGCCACTACGAAGCTGATAGATCCAATCCCCGAGATTTACGGCCGCGACCCGTCCCTCGATGTGTCCTATCTTGGGAACCATCAACTTTTTCGCGACGCCTGCGTCAAACTGAATATAGAAGGGCTGGTTGCCGGTGTTGGCAAAGCCCGTACGCAAGCCGCTGCCATAAAAGCCATCCAGTGTGAACAAAAACCCGTCAAAGTTGTAAGCAACTCCCCAGGAGGCAGTGAAAGTCTGATCGTGATCAAGGAATATGTAGTGAGTTCTGGTAAAGGCCAACTCATCTGCGGCAAATAGGAATTGATCCGAAACGTGTTTATGCCTTGCGCGACAGAGTAAGCGAAGTTGGTATAGGCAGTTAGATTTTCGCGAGTGAGCGAAGTCGTAAACTCGACACCGTACTGACGGCCTTTGTCGTAGTTAAAAGGAGTAAAGATCAGGGTTGGCCCGAACTGACCCTCGTCGATCAGATCGCGCGATTTCTTATAGTAACTGTCGAGATCCACCTTAAGCCCGTATGGAAATTCTGCGTGATTCCCGCGTCGAAATAATGGGCCCGCTCGGGCGCGATGTTGGAGTTGGTCCGCACGGCGGGTTCGTTGGTCGTGCCCACAAATCTAAAGACGCTCTCTCCCGATACCGACTCCAGCGGCGGCGGGGTGAAATAACGCGCGTAGGCCGCATGCAGGGCGGTTTTTTCGAAAATCTGATAGACCGCGCCGACCCGAGGGCTGGCCTGATCCGCGCGAGTTAAGCCGTCATAAAGATCGAAGCGCACACCATAATTTATGGTCAATTTGGAAATCGGTTTCCATTCGTCCTGCAGGTAAAGCCCATAGAGCCAGGCGGTTAAAGCGGTATTGTCCACTATAGCTTCGGGTTCATCACTGGTCTGTACGCCTGGCCCTCCAGGAAAGACCAACGCGTGATTGTCAATCTCGGCGCGCTCGCCCTGGAAATAATAGCCGGCGCGAATCGTATGTGTTGCCAAGGCTCGATCGGCGAAGTCGCCCTGAAGCCCGTTGGCCCAGTCGCCGCGGAAAACCCGCGAAGCAACGCCGTTGTAGATCAAATCGCCAGCCTGATCAGGATGGAATGACAGAGTGGAATATCGGCTAAAGGCGGCAATCTGATAGTCGAGGTTCTTGCCCACGAGCCCTTGCAAAGCGAGAACGCCATAATAATTCTGCTCAAGTTGCGTCTCGCGGATGTCTGCGAGGAAATTAGGCACCAGCAGGATTGAGCGCCGGCAGTTGCCGAGGGAGAAGGCACTCCCGCAGATTGAACGCCGGGCTTGACCTGGATTTGCCGGGATTTCGAAATTGGAAAGATTAAAGCCGCCGAGCAGACTGATTCGGGTCGTGGGGTTCAAAAAATATGACAGATAGCCGAAGTCATTACCGATGGTGGCGAAGTCATGAGTCGCTTCGGGGCCGGGCGTCGGCGGTTCCAGGCCGCGGTTATTCTGCAGATAGTAGCCAGTCGTATAATAGCTCAAGTTTCCGTTCGCCCCACCCAACTCGAAGCTCGGCTGCAGGGTGCCGCGTTGGCCGCCATACATTTCGACATTGCCGCCACTCAGGCTTTCACCGCTCTTAGTTTGGATCTGAACCACCCCGGCGGTGTGATAGCCATACTGGGCGGGCAGCGCTCCTTCCAGAAGCGAGATACTCTGGGCGAAGCGAGGGCTCAAGGTTTGCGAAAATCCGGCGCTAATCCCTTCGGGCAGCTCTATACCGTTCACCCGGTACTGGATCTCGGCGTGCTCGCCTCGAATGTGAAGGCCTCCATACGAGTCCTGAGCAACCCCGGGTGCCTGCAGCAACACGTTGCTCATCTGCGTGTTAGTGCCCTGCGGCAACTCCTGGATTGCCTTTTCGCTGAACCGATAGACGCTACTGCCGGTTTCAGGACTCAGCCCGTTGCGCGCGACGTCGAGCCGCTTGGCAACAACCTGCATATTGAGTGCGGCCTGCGCCTCCATCGAGATATCCACCGGTTTGGCGCCGCTGGTAGTCACCGTCACGATGGACGTCGCAGTAGCAAAGCCTGTTTTGTTAGCAACTATGGCATATGTTCCCGGCCGAATAGCTGCAAATTCGAAGTGACCGCTGCGGTCGCTCCTCGCGCGAGCAATGATATGTCCGTCTTGAGTTTGAATGATCAATTCGGCTCTATCGACCGGCCGCCCTAGAGCGTCGTTAATGGTCCCGCCCACCCGCTGCGAAGCGGTATTTGCCGGGGCCGCGCTCGCCGGCATGATTAGCAAAAGCTGGAGGGCGCAAAGCCCTAAAGACATCAACCTCCGGGTCATAGACGTTCCTCTGCATTCGACAATTGTCCCACGCTGATAACTGCACGGAACAGCGCGCCCGCCCTTCTGGGCGCATTGGACAAATTGTTTCGAACTGAATCGTTGCTGGAAATGAGACAGGAGACTTATGCCAAAGCGGGCAGGCGATCTACCCGAGAGGTAGGAATTGAACGCATAGAGCGGCCATGATTGTGCCGCATAAAGATCAATATGGTCAATCATGGTAGGCGAAAACGGAAATGGAGCCGCCGCCGAAAGCGTAGGTGAATACTGGTGGAACAAGCAAAGCGCGCACAGGCCGCTGTCCACACTGGCGCGCGTCCGAAGAATAGCAGCGAGGTGCTTTGCCTCGGGTGAAAGTGTGCAACGGCCAGACACTGTGCGACCAGTAAAATCGCGACTAAAACGTTTGCCGCCCTCCGTTCCAGCGGCCCGCGTCTTTCAAACCGAGCTACCATCGTGCAAGCTCAACGCTTTCTTGCCTGCGCCTCGAAGACGGCCACCGAACTGCAGGAGACGGGACCTTGCGCCCCCGCCGACAGCCAGCACAAAAGCCATATATGAGCACGACATGTTCGACTACTTGGAACGTCTGGGGAATCATTTTGCCCAGATGCTCAACGCAACCGACGAGCTCAAATAGCCTCCGGCACTTCAGGCAATGAAAATGATGGTGATGAGCCTTCCCCCGCAACTCGTAACGGGGCGACGCTCCCGGCACCTCGACCGGCACCAGCCATCCCTCGTCGGTCAGCGCCTTTATGGTGCGATAGACCGTCGCGATACCTAGCCTAGCGATTTTCTCCTGAGCAAGCTGTAACACTTCATCGGCGGCGAGGGGGCGATCGCTAAGCTCGAAGACCTCTCGGATTTCCCGGCGCTGCTGCGTGTTGCGGCGAAAAGATCTTGATTCCCTGGTAGCACTGGGAACACGCACGATCGCATGATTGGAAAAACATTTGGGTCCGACAATCATTTGCCTTCCATCTTCGTGCGAATTGGTGCGTCCCGCATCGGCAGAGGGCCTCTACCCTGTGCCGAATTGACCTAGCGATGATGATTTATCATTATCGATAAGTCCCAGGCAACCGAAAAGGGCGACCAGGCCAATCTGGCCAGAATCATACCTAACCTCACATTAATGATGCTGCTGGCCCTCGCCTCTTTTACGCTCGCATCCACCGCGCTGGGAGGAATCACTGCTCTTAGATTTCGCGATCGGCTTAATCTTCCGCTCGGTTTCAGTTCAGGGGCGGCAATAATGACTATCTTCGATATGCTGCCTGAGGTCTTCGCGATGGACTGCTACGCGTGGTTTCTCGCCTTTTTCGCGGGATCCTTTCTCTACATTGGAGCGCTCCGGACCTCTTCCGAAGCGAAGCGGCATTACTCTGATATTGCGCCGACGAAATTTCTAACCCGCTTCGTTCACACCGTTGAGGCAGTGCGAGCGGCTATCAACCGGTCAACTTCGAGTTTCAAACGGCTCAACACTTCGTCATATTTGAAGTTGCCGAGTTTACGCTCCCTCTTTTTTAGATTGACCGTCGTTGGCCCGCACCATAGACCCAAGTCGGCATCGTCGGTTTCGCCCGGACCGTTTACCCGGCAACCCATCACCGCAATCGTAATACGATGGCGTGACGCATAGGACGTAATTTCCTTCACCTGCTGCGCCAATTCGACGAAGCGCTCATTCTCGACCCTCGAGCACGACGGGCAGGAGATGATATTGAGGCCAGTACCGAACTCTGGCACTGAGATGAAACGCCCTGCCTCGATATCGTTGACAATCTGATGGCCGACCGCCACCTCCTCGTGTTTGCGCTCGTTGGGCAGTGTGAGTGATACGCGAATCGTGTCTCCGATCCCTTGCGCCAGGAGTTTTTCAAAGGCAATACGGGTCTTGACAATGCCATCAGGTGGTAAGCCTGCCTCGGTCACGCCCAGATGGATCGGCACGTCGGGTCGGCGACGGGCAAACTGGCGATTCGCTTCTGTCACTTTGGCCGGATCAGAGTCTTTTAGAGAGACGGCGAAGCGCTTGAACCCGAACTCATCCATCAGCGCGCAGTGATAGGCTGCTGATTCGACCAGCGCTGCCAACTGGTCGTTCGGATATTTCTCGATGAAGGCTGGCGCTACAGAACCGCAATTGACCCCGATCCTAATGGCCAAATCGTGTTCACGTGCGATGTCGACGAGCCATTTCACCTTTTGAGGAATCGGCTTGGCCTTTTCGATGTGGTGCAGATGGCCGGGGTTGTAACGAATCTTATCAACGAACGGAGCGACTTTGTCGGCAATCCGATAATTCTCCTGCAAATCGACTGACAAGGTGATTCCGCTGGTTTGGCGCCGAATTTCCTTTAAGGCCGCGACTTCCCTCTCATTGTCGACAGCAATTCGAACCACGCCCGCTCCCGCTCGCGCCAATTGACGCGTTTGGGCGACGGTCGCGTCGATATCCGTCGTGCGCGTCGCGCACATTGACTGGACTACAATCGGCGCATCACCGCCGACCTCGACTTTGCCAATTCGGATTTTTCGGGTAATGCGCTGAATCTGCTCCATTGGGGATGCTCTCTGCCCGCGTCGAGCCGGCGCTTTTACCTGTCACACTTTGCGGCTCATGCCCGGGCACTTGATCGTGCAGCTACTATAGCAGGGTAGCCCTGCCCGAATAAGCTGTCCTAAAGTTCAGGGAATGGAAACCCCTGAAATTCAAGCGGCGACTAACTAGGTCGCGTTTTGCCATAGTAGCGCAAGCGAGGACATAATTAGATTCTCTTATGCAAGTTTTGATCGACTCTTTATAACTTGCTATAGGCGCTTTATTATGGTTTAAATCAATCAGGCACGCTTAAGGCGAAATTCTCGGGTGCCGGACCTGGCTCGAATCTGAACCAGGAAAAGGGGGCAACATAAATGGAGGCGCGAGCGATATCCGATGCCACGGATACTCTTTCCCAAATGGATGTGATTCTGCCTTCCCAGTATTTCGGTGCGCTTGGCAGCGTCGGCCTGTCCAGCGAGCAGCGCTTGATGCTAGCTGTGCTGGTCGATGCGATTAATGTCCTGCAGGGATGGCGGCGGGTTGGGAGCGCACGTAAGCGCCGGGTCTTTGCCGAAGCGGCGCAATGGATCAACACACGGGGGACTAACTACCCCTTTTCTTTCGACAGCGTTTGCGACGCACTGGAGATCGATCAGGACGTGCTGCGCTCACGACTGCATGGTCTGACAATGGGCCTGGCAAATTCGGTCCGCCGTCCGATGGGACGATTACGCCTCAAGGAACTCAGCCGCACACATCATATGAGCGCCAACCGGTTGCGATCGCGGGCACGCCCAAGGGCTGTGTCGGCGGGCAGCTAATCAACTTGTTCAAACTCATGCGAATAATCTCGCCAATCGGCGCTTATGATACGTTGAGCTCTTCTAATGCAACCTTCTCTACCCAACGTCATTAAGGTTGGCTGAAAGCGCAGCGGCGTCGAACCGCATTTTCGATTGAAATTCCTTTCCGGACAAGTCTCTTGAGTGATTGATTTCGACGACGGTTCGAGACAATTTCTATTATCTGAAGCTTGGAGACTTGACCGGTGCGAATGCTGGTTCCCCCGATCGCGCAGCGTCGTGAAATAGACCGCCAACTGGCGTCATATTTTCAAGGACATCGCCCATCGATGTTCAGGCGAGCAATTTCGGATTTTTGCCGCTTTTATGGGGTTAAACGCCCACACATTCAGTGGTTCGAATACATCGATTGGGGCCGAACTGCGGGGAGGACCTTCGAGGACGGCCGTATCCACCTGGTACATCCCGAAAACTGGAAACGGTGCCGCGTTTACAATAGCGAGCGGATGTGGGTGCAGACGGTTTACCATGAACTCGGCCATTACGTGTTCTGGTCTGACGCTGAACGCAAAGCGGAGGCTTTTACTTTAAGGATGGTGCGAGGTCTCAGGCGCTCTCTGCGGCGTACCAGACCTTCTTCTAATTGTCGTCAGGGAGCGCAGAGGGTAAGTTTACGAGGCCGGCGCTCGACGCGAATTCGTGCGCGTCGCCGCCGGTGCCCATCACGATATAGTCCTCACGCTCATCGAAACGCCGGACGGCAGAAGAGGTGCGCATAGCTGCAATTGGCAAAAATGGCGCAGAAGCCCAATGTTGATAATCGCTGGTGGGTGGAAACCAACATCAAAAAACCCAAGCAGACGAAAGCAGAAAGCGATCTGCCGCAACTGCCGGTTGCAATGACTTTCTACTCGGTGGCCAAGGACTACGAGCAGGAGCGCGCCAAGGAAGATCTTACGGACAACAACCTGCGCATCGCGCGCGCGGCGAATCCTCCTCCCGGCGATTGGGTTTACGTGCCAATGACCGAGGAGCACTATCCTGCGCGGTTAGTGAAACGCGTCAAGGAAGAGTTTCGGCTGCCACAGAATGCGCGCGGCGTAGTACTCGATCATGGGCGTTTGCTCAGGCTGCTGATCTGTGGACCGCAGCTCGAAGATTGGATGGTCAACGTCACCCTCGCTGACGAACCGTCAGTCGATGTCTATGTCTGGGGCACGATGCATCGCGAACGGCTGTTCAAGCGAGCCGAAGAAGCACTCACGATGGCGCGTAAATGGGCCGCCAACTTGCTGCAGCATCCACCTCAGCGCGACGATCCCTTTCGCGGTGCTTTGCTATAACCTGATCGTGGTGCTTGGCCCCTTTCGCGCTTCGCTTACGGCATGCACGGATAAGATGGGATTATACAGGCCGGACCCGTTCCGCTAATTGGTCCACCTGCGCGGGACGGTCCCTCCGGCTTAGTCATCTCGTCCCGAATGCTCGGCCGACACTGTAGGTGACCAGCGCGGCAACCGCGCCGACCATCATGCTTTCAAGACCGCTGCGCCACCAGGGCCGCGCTGTCAGCACTGTCTTGGCCGCACCCACCACAAACAGTGCGACGATGGTGGCGAGTGCCGAAATCAATATCCCGAAAGACGGCTCGACGGCCAAGTAGGGCAGAAGCGGCACAGCCGCGCCAATAAGATATGTCCCGCCCACCGTCAACGCCGAGCGTAGCGGCGGTTCCATCACTTCGGCGCCGAAGCCCAGTTCCTCTCGCATCATCACGCTGCGCCATCGAGTCGGGTCGGCGGTTATGTGCAAAACGATTTGGTCGAGCAACGGTCCGCTGAAGCCCTTGTCGCGATAGATACTGCGAATTTCGTCACGTTCGTGCTCGGGCCACCTTCTAATTTCGTCGCGCTCGCGCTGTTCTTCGCTGCGATAGAATTCCCGATGGGCGCGGGTCGACGCAAACGCCGCCAGTCCCATTGACACTGCTCCTCCCAGCATCTCTGCCAATCCCGCCATCACAACAATTTTGCTCGCGCTAAAGGCGCCCGCCACCCCCGAGGTGACTGCAAATGCCGCCACCAGCCCATCATTGAGCCCGAGCATCGCGTCGCGGAGGCTGCTGCCACCACCGACAGAATGAATACGCTCCGTATGATGAGTGTATTCGCGCCTAAATGCCTGAAGCGCCATGCGTATTCCTTAATTCTATTTTCCGGTCAGCGACTTGGGAGAAGAGGAATCCCGGAAGTCCTCACGGTTTGCGATCGGTGCGGCGGCGGTGTGATGATCGCGTTTGTACGCTGCTGCCGTCGTTTGCGCCGCTCGATTCGCTCACGGATCCGATTGCAGGTGTGCAACCAGCGCCCGCGCTTCGACTTTCCCCGGTCTGCTGCCCAGGTAATTGTAAAGAAACCGCAACCGATGAGCGCGCGAGACGAAGCGGCCAATACTGCGATCGAGATGAATCAGGTTAAGCATCCTGAGCCGCCGCGAAACCCGAGGCACCTGACGGAAATCTTCAAGGTCAGTGAAATAAATTTTCAGCCTGCCGCCCTGCGCTTCCAGCATCAGGTTGGTTTCCTGCAAATCGCGCGTGTAGCAACCGGCATCATGTAGGCTGCGAATCGTCTGTGCCAGGCGTTCGGAAAGCCATCGGCGCCAGCGGAAATCGCGGCCGTCGGCGAGCGCGAAGCGGCTTAGAATTTTCGGTCGATGAAGACACTCGACGACAACGTAGCTGGTCCGAACCGAGCCGCACTGACATCGCTCAAACGCCGCAATCAACCTCGGATGCGAAAAACCAGTGCGCTGCAAGATTTCCGCGCCCTGGACTGTCCTTCTGGCTCTCGAACCGCAAACTCGAGCAACAATACCTTTTACCCATGAGACACTCGCGACGCGCTTGACGAAGACTTCGACGCCGTCAACTTGCGCGATTCCTGCCAAAGTACGCGAAGTCTTTTTCAGTACTCGGAAATCCGGATTGGCGACCAATTCATCCAGCCGCCCTCCCCTAACGCCCCAATCCGGTGAACTTGCGTATAGAACACGGCTGGCCATCTGCGGTTAGCCTAGCCGATAGCGCGGCCTCAGGCACCTTGGGCGCCGGTCGTTATCAAGCGAAAAGCTGCCCAGGGTTGATTTGAGAATCCGCGCCGCATCGAGAATGGGTCTGACCAGAACAGCGACGGTTCACCCGATTAGCCGTTGAAGCGCCTGCAGAGCTTGCTCCAGCCATCGTCGTCGAACGCCGCTTTGTACGGCACATAAAAAGCTACACGGTCGAGCAGGCCGTCAAAACGCTCCTGCATCTTTTCCGCAATGTTATCATAGGTGCCGCTGACTGCGTACACATCAAGCATTTCGTCGGTAATCAGCTTCGGCATTGAGCCCCAATCACCCTTGGCCGCCAGCTCGTTGAGTTTGTAAGCGATGTCGCCCCATCCGTGCGTATCGAGCACCACCTTGTATGTGCGGGTCGAGGCATAGAACGAGATCTGCTGACGTACCCCGGCCTTGGCTCGTTCGATTTCCTCCTGGTTGCGCCCGAGAATTACGAAGGCGGTAGTAAAGACTGTGAAGTCTTTGCGTGTGCGGCCGGATTTGACGAGACCTTCCTCCACATGAGGGATCAGGAATTCGCGCAGGTATTTCGCCGAGGTGAAAGGATGCGCATGGAGTCCGTCGCAATGCTCACCAGCGAGCCGCAAAATGTGCTCATTGACGCCTGCAATGTAAATCGGAATCGGATGATTATGGGGCCGCGGCGCGAAGAACGGGGTCATCAGCGAAAAATTGTAGTATTTGCCTTGAAACGCGAGCTTCTTGCCCCCTTCCACCCAGCACTTGAATATTGCCTTCAATGCCAACACGTATTCGCGCAACTTCGCCACCGGCGCTTCCCATTTGACCCCGTAGCGCCGCTCAATATGGCCTTTGACCTGAGTGCCGAGTCCCAGAATGAAACGTCCCTTGGAAAGTGCGGCCAAATCCCACGCCGTGTACGCCATCGCCATCGGGCTGCGGGGAAAGGCAATCGCGACCGAAGGCCCGAGCTTGATTCGCCGGGTATGCTCTGCGGCGAGTGCAAGAGGCAGCAAGGCGTCGTTGCCTGCTTCCATCGACCACAGCGCGTCGAAGCCAAGTTGTTCAGCCCGTTTGGCTTCGGCCGGCACTTCACTCAAATCCCGGGTTGAGATGCCGATATCGAGTTTCATTCGAATACTCTCCCTCTGCTTCCTTCCCCCTCCTGCCTTTATTCTCCCTGCTGCCGTGAATGGAGCAGGGTCAGCAGCCGGGTGGGATAGTCGGTAATGATGCCGTTGACGCCCAGCGATAGCATTTCTTCCATTTTTGCCTGGTCGTTGATCGTCCAGACGTGAACTTCGAGCCCATTCCGATGCGCAGCGGCGACCACTTCCGGTGTCGCGAGCGGCATTCCGCGATGCTCAGGCGGAATTTGCAACGCATCACCGGCCGCCGCATAGGGCGGGGCTCCTGGCTGTAAAGATTGCATGAATGCGAAGATTTCGGTGGCCGTGAGATTGGTCGGGATTTGTGGCGCCAGCGTCCTGACACGTGCGATCGGCGGAAGATGTTCACTCGCGAACAGCACCCGCCGGCCCATTCCAGCCCGTCGGACGACTTCAAGCGTGGCGTCGGCAATTACCGAATCGTGCGGTTTAAACTCGATTACGAATCGCAGCCCGGCACATAACTCTAGCACCTCAGCGAGTCTAGGCACGCGAATTCCCAGGCTGCGGAAAGGCCAACCGGCGCCATCGGGAGAAAAATTAAAGGCAGCATCGACCGCCTCAAGCTCCGCCATCGTCATCTCCCCGACGAGGCGATTGTCAGAGGCGATTCGCGACAACCGGTCGTCATGAACAACCACGACTTCGCCGTCGCAAGTGCAATGGACGTCGAGCTCAATATAATCAGCCCCCGCCTCCACCGCGGCGCGGAACGCCGGCATCGTATTCTCGGGGTATTCACCGCTGGCGCCACGATGCGCCATCACGCGGGGGCGCGGTGAGTCAAAGAAAACCGTGTCTAAGTCTTGTTTCATCGCGCTAAATTGCCTCTCCGCGCAGTTCGGAGCCCGCGGCTGGGACTAACATCGGTTCTAGAATCCTCCAGCTTCGTCGCGAGCCGCATTAAAAGCAATTGGAGTCGGACCTATCTTGAACTCGCTCTGGCGGGGTGCCTGGCGAGGCTGTCCACCATCTGGCGGTCAGCGAACGTGCGTTTGAGTCCGCGTCGTCACAGCTTCAGAGGGCCTCGGCGCGCATCACCGCTTCGATTGCGCCGATTCGATCAATTTCAACCCGGACCTTGTCGCCCGCTTTGAGCCATCGCGGTGGATTCATCGCCAGTCCGACACCACCCGGCGTGCCGGTGAAAATCGCGTCGCCCGGCTCCAGGGTCATCGCGTTGCTGAGATGCGCGATCTGATCAAACACGTTGAAGATTAGATGCCTGGTGTTAGAGTTTTGCCGCTGTTCTCCATTTACAAGACATCGGATGTTTAACGCATGTGGATCGACGATCTCGTCCGGCGTCACTATCCAGGGACCGATTGGAGCATGAGTGTCGAATGATTTACCAAGTACCCATTGACTGGTCCGCAACTGCCAGTCGCGAACCGATACGTCATTACCTGCGCAATAGCCAAAAATCACTTCCGGCGCACGCTCCTTGGCGATGTGCTTGCAGCGCTGGCCGATAATTACGACCAGTTCAGCTTCATAATCGACTTGCTCTGATGCAGCCGGCAGCTGGACAGGATCGAAGGGTGCGTTGATGGAGGTTACTGCTTTGGTGAACCAGATCTGATGAGGTGGAGTTTGCTGGCCAGTTTCCCTGATGTGATCTGCATAATTGAGCCCAATCGCGAGTATTTTTCCGGGACGGTCCACCGGAGCAAGCAGGCGGACGTCAGCGAGCGCCGCATCCGGAGCCGAATCGGCGACCAGCATGGGCAAGGCGGATGCGATGTCGGGCCACATTTTGATTAGCGCGATCATGTCGTCGCGCACCGCCGGCCAGTGCTTGCCCAACTCGATCACCCCGTCGTTTTTCACGACCCCGAGCGAGGTTCCGCCGTTATCAGCATATCTAACCAGTTTCATGAGCCAGCCTCTCATTCAGTGCGCGTCGGCTCCACATCAAGGATCCCCGTGCGTGCGGCATTTGCTTGCCATGGTTGATTGGGACATTCAATGAGAGCGGCGCAGGGTGGTAATTTTTCCATCGCCAGACATGACCAGTACTACATCGGCAATTCCCAGGAAAAGGCCTGTGCCCACCACACCCGGAACGGTGAGCAGATCGGTTTCCAGGCGCGCGGGGCTCCGAATCGGCGATACCCGGCAGTCGAAGATCATGTTGCCGTTGTCGCTGATAAATTGATGGCCCCCGTCATCGAGTCGCACCTTAGGTTTGAGTCCCAACTTGGTGATTTCCCGCAAAACCAGCGGTGCGGCGAAGGGGACGACCTCGATCGGCAGATTGCCGTGTTCGCCAAGTCGTTTGACGATTTTTTCATCGTCAACCAGGAAAATTCGCCGGCGTGAGGCGACCGCGACCACCTTTTCCCTCACCATCGCTCCTCCCCGGCCCTTCACCATGTCAAGGTGTGGATCGACTTCATCGGCGCCGTCGAAATCCGCATCGAGTCGGCGAACCGCATCCAGGTCCACAAGCTGGATTTTGAGGGACCGGGCTAATTCGGCGCTGGCGGACGACGTTGGTACACCGCGGATATCAAGGCGGGCTTCGGCCACGGCGCGAATAAACGCACTCGCGGCTCGACCGCTGCCGAGGCCGATAATCTGGCCAGATTTGACATATCGCAGCGCGGCCCTGGCAAGTCCACCAAGACAATCCGGGCTGATATTGGTGGCGGCGGTAAGGGGGGAAGAATCGCGGGGCACTGGGGTTTAGCCACGTCAATTTTTGCCGTTGCGCAAGAGGTTCATAAATTCCTGGCGAGTCTCAAGATGAGTGCGGAAGCGCCCTAGCATCGCCGACGTTGTCACGTGCGAATTCTGCTTCTCGACCCCTCTCATGCGCATGCAGAGATGTTCCGCTTCGAGCACGACCGCGACCCCGAGCGGCTTGATTTCGTCCATGATAGTTTGGGCAATCTGCGTGGTCAGGCGTTCCTGAATTTGTAACCGCCGGGCGTAAATTTCGACCAGCCGGGCAATTTTTGATAATCCGACGATATGGCGGTTCGGCAGATACGCGACATGTGCCTTACCGATAAATGGCAGCAGATGGTGTTCGCACAGGGAATAGAAGTCCAAGTCCCGGCAAAGGATGATTTCCTGATAATGCTCTTCGGTGAAGAGCGCGCCGTTGATGGCCTGTTTGGGATTCTGCCTATACCCGCTGGTCAGGTATTCGTAGGCTTGCACGACCCGGCTGGGTGTCCGCGCCAGCCCTTCCCGCTCGGGATCTTCGCCGATATGGCGAAGGATGCACCGCACTGCATTTTCAGCCGAGCTGCGGTCTCGAGCGTTTGTTCGTCGCTTATCACTGACGGATTCCGCCGGCGTGACGGCTCCATTCGAGCGCGAGTTCGATCGCAAGTGAGGGTCCTCCACCGCTCATAATGTTAAAGCCTGCCACGTCGGGGGCTAGCCCGTCCATCAGGGAAAGATTCCATTCAAGCGACATTCGGCGTGCATCATCGTCATTAAGTCCGGTGTAGCGTGCAAAGTGATGAACGGCGCCGCTCAAATCTTTTATGTTCGTCCTCATATAATCAGCCATCGATTCGCGCTTGAGAGGCAGAATTCCAAGCACGACCCTAAGCCCTAAGCGATTCGCCTGCTCCGCAAAAGTCAGGGCGGTTTTTCGATCGAAGACCGGCTGTGTCACCACGAATTGCGCGCCCGCCGCAGCTTTGCGCCGTAACAGCTCAACCTCGGGCTCAAGTGGCTGACGGTTGGGATTGCCCACCACGCCGAGCAGCAGCCTCGGCAGGGTTTTCAGCATCCTTTTGCCTTCGCCGGTATCGCCGCGATTGAGGTCTGTGATGATTTGGAGCAGGCCGAAAGTATCGACGTCATGGACTGGCCGGGCGCCAGCACTGCCATCCTTCGCCAGCTTATCGCCGCGCAGGGCCACTATCGCCTCGATGCCGAGAGCGCCAGCACCGAGCAAATCCGACTTGAGAGCGAAGCGATTGCGATCGCGACAGGAGACGTTAAGAGCAATGGCCATTCCCAGGCGGGCTTTTATCATTGAGGCGAACACCAGGCCCGACATCTTGACCTTGCCAAGCGCGTTGTCAGCCAAATTGATTGCAATCGCGTGGCTGCGAATGATTGCCAGCTTTTGAAGCAGAGATTCGACAGCGATACCGCGCGGCGGCGCGATTTCGAGCCAGAGCGAAGGCGTTCGGCTATCAAGACTTGACAAGATAGGATTCAATAAGCGTCCCTCGGCGAAACCCGCACCACAAACCATAGTGCGGAGGCGCATGATGGCTGGAAGCTCGCGTCAACTCATCAGGAGCGTGCAGACGAATGCTCACGCCTTGAGCCGTTCGCGGGCTTTGACTTTCTGGTATTTGCGATAGTCGTAGCCGGTTGCCATCGCCATCAGCAATGCTTCCATGCCGCCTTCCCGTTCGCGGCGCAGCACGCGCAGGCGGTCAAAGAATTCATGAAAGTCTTTGTTGACGCGTTGCGAACCGTTGATCGGCCGCAGAAAAAAATCGTGGAGCCGGGTAACCGTAAAGCGAAGCGAGGAGTAGCGTAGTTCGTTGGGGAACGCGTCCCATTCGGCGAGCGACAGCGTCCGCACGGATTCATAGCCCCGCAGCAAATAGCGGAAGCGGTCGAGTGAGTAGCCCCCCTCGACGAAACACAGCGCATTAACCGAGGTGGCGATATCGAAGATGAACTTGCCACGGCAAGCGGCCTCGAAATCGAGCATCGCCGTCAGTTTTTCGCCGCGGAACAGCAGGTTATCGGCGAATAAATCGCCATGAATGATGCCTTTGGGTAACTTGCCCTCGAGATAGCGAGTAAGGTATTCGATTTCGTCTTCCAGGGTGCGGGTGACTTTGCGAAAGTAATTGGGCAGGCGCCCGCGCACGGCGACATAGAGATCGGCGATTCGCTCGAAGCTGAATCGATTGTCAATTCCCTTCTTATAGCCTTTTCCGATGACGTGCAGTTCGCCGAGGGCACGGCCTATGTTTTCCAATTGCGCCGGGCGCAGGCGCGCAACTGGCAGCACACGCCCTTCAACATAGCGGAAAAGCGACAGGCATTTGCCGTCATACTCTCGGTAGACGCGGCCCATGCGATCCTGCAGTGGGTGAGGACAAGGGAACGAATGCTTGCGAAGGAACGCAAGCAAATCGATTTCACGCTTCACCTCGCCTTCGCTTTTGGCTTCATCGATGCGCAGGAGAAGGCGCGCCTTGGCGGTTTCGATTAGATAGTTGGAGTTGACCGAGCCTTCGGGGATTGGAATAACAGCGGTGATGCGGCCTAGGTTATAGTCGTCTGCGAGCTCGTCGATTAAAGTTTTTTTGAGCTCGGTATAAACGGCCATGAAATTTAAGCTAGGTGGCGCCTTGCCCGTCGCAAGTCTAGAACCTGATAGTAATTTCGTCAACTGCGAGACAGCGAAAACAGCAGTGATGAACCTTTTTAGGCTCGAATCGCGGGACCCTCTTGCCGGTTGAATGTGGTAATGCCGCCCAATCGCCGCAGATGCGACGCTTCGCTATCAACAAGCATGGGAGAAGAGTAATGGCTCGAACCTCGCAACCGCCCGTCAGGCCCAGATCCACCAGCTCAAAGACGCGCATGCCGCCCGGCAGCGAAGCTGGCCCATCAGACTTAGAGGGCGCGAGAGCGCCCGACTTTACCCTGCCTGATCAGGATGACAAACCCGTTTCGTTGCGAGCTCTGAGACAGCGCGGGGACGTAGTGCTTTACTTCTATCCGAAGGACATGACGCCTGGATGCACTACCGAGGCGTGCAGCTTCCGCGACAACCTTAAACAGTTACAAGCCGCGGGGGCTCAGGTCGTAGGCGTGAGCGCCGATACCCCCGCATCCCATCAAAAGTTCATCGAAAAGCACGGACTCACCTTCCCCCTCTTAAGCGATCCTGGCAACCAGGTAACCAGGGCCTATGGGGTCTACAAGCGGAAGTTGCTCTACGGCCGCGAATTCATGGGCATCGAACGCAGTACTTTTATAATCGCACAAGACGGCACCGTGCGGCGGGTCTTTCCTAAAGTAAAGGTCAATGGTCACGCGCAAGAGGTCCTTGCCGCGTTGAAAGAACGTGGTTGAGCCGCACTCGCGAGCAGCTATTCAGTTTTTGGTTACATGGCTTTGATTGAGGCCGATGCGGGCAAAGCTCGCTGGAACGTGTAATTAACGCTGGCTCAATTTGTGTGCCCAGTACTCTGGCTGGCTAGGAATGCTGGGCGGAATGTCATGGCGTTTGTGGAATTTCAGAGAAATCATGGACGGCATAAAGTTTGCCGCTACGCTCCGGCGAGTCGCCGATTTGTTTTACCGCGACCATTCAGCCCGAACGGAGGGGCGCTGTTGCACAAGGTTGCTGGTTCGTCGAGGACGGCCACGAGCGTTTGTTATCATGGGGGCAAGGAGTATTTTCTCGAGCAGCGTCACAAGCGTGCGCCGAACCATTCCTCAGCGTGCGCGAAGCCACCGACCATCAAGTTTGAGCCTCTTGAGTACGTTCACGCGCAATGGCGTGCTCTCACTCGTTTGAGCCCGCAGGCCACTCTCTATCACTCGGAACAATGGATTGAAGCGCTGCGCCTCACCTACGGTTTTGCTTTTCGAGCGGCAATTATCGAGCGGGGCGGGGTTGCCGACGCCGGCGTGCTGCTTGCTCGGGTGCGGCGGCCTTTTGCACGGTGGTGGGTATCGTTACCATTTTCAGATGCTTGCCCGCCGCTAGCGGTGGAAGCGGATGCCGAGGCCAGCTTGCTCGGTCGTTTGAGTGAGTGCTTCGGCCATGACCGATTTGAGATCCGAGGCATTAGTGCACCGCCTGAATGGCAAAGCGCGGACCACTTTCTTTCATGGGAATTGGATACCTCGGGTTCGGTAGCAGGACTCTATCGCGGGTTGGAAACAAATTTCCGCCGCAACCTAGTCAAAGCCCGCAGATCTACCTTTCGGATCGACCATGGCAGCTCGCCGGAGATGGTTGGGCGATTCTACCGGCTCCACAAGCGGTCACGCCGACGCTTAGGATTGCCATGTCAGCCGTTTCGCTTTTTTAATATCGTACGGCAACTTTTCGATGACAGAATTGACGTTTGGTTGGCATCGCATCAGGAACACGACGTTGCCGCCGTATTCTTGCTCGGCCAGGGAGACACGCTGCATTACAAGTGGAGTGCGCGTGACTCCGATGAGACTGCAGGGGCAGGTCATCTGCTGACCTGGTCGTTAGTCGAACACTGGGCAGGAAAATTTCGGTGCTTGGATCTGGGCCGCAGCGATATCCGGAACTCTGGCCTCAATCGTTTCAAACGTGGCCTTGGAGGCCACTCGAGCCCCCTGCCATATGCCTTCTTTCCGATCGCGCCGCATTACCCATCAAGTAGCGAGGTGCTCTCGCCTAAACGCCGCGTCCTGACCGATGTCTGGAGGCACCTACCCGAGCCGCTCCGGCGAGCGATTGAGCAATTCGCCTATCGATATTTGTCATAACGGCCGTGCTTTCGCGGACTGCGCCATAGCCAGGACATCCTCAAAATTTATAAAACGGGAACCTCGCGTTAGTTGACGGTGCGCTCTAATCGGCCTTTAATGCGGCATGGCCGGTATCGTTTCGTACGGTTCGTACATTCCTTATCGTCGCCTCAAGCGCTCCGCGATTTCCGCAGTGCTTGGCGTCCCTGCTGGTCGCGGCGAACGAGCGGTCGCGAGTTTCGATGAAGATAGCATCTCAATGGCGGTTGAAGCGTTGCGCGATGCTCTGAAGAGCGTGCCCGACGCGGTGCCTGATGCGCTCTTCTTCGCGACGACCACGGCTCCATACGGCGAGAAGCTCAACGCCGCTATCATTGGTGCGGCCACACGGCTCCCGATTGAAATTCGAGCCGCTGACACGACCGGTTCGACGCGTGCCGGCTTATCAGGCCTGCTCCAGGCGCTCGATTCTGCACGAACCGACGGTTACGCTGCGGTGACGATGGCTGATGCACGGCTGGGCGCGCCGGAGGGCCGCCTCGAGCAACAGACTGGCGATGGTGCGGCGGCCTTTATCGTCGGCAACAGGGGTGTGATCGCGGAAATTGAGGCGACTGCCTCACTTACCCGGGAGTTTCTCGACAGCTGGCGCGCACCCGGCGAACGGTTCGCTCACTCCTGGGAGGAGCGGTTCGCGTTGACGCAGGCGTACGCACCTTTGTTTCAAAAAGCGGTTTCCACGGTGCTTGAGCGGGCCGGCGCCCAGCCGAACGACTTCGCGCGCGTAATTCTTGATGCACCCAATCCACGCGCAGCGGATGAGTTCGCGCGTGCCCTCAGACTAGATCCGGCTAAAGTTGGCGACACGTTGGCACTTACCGTCGGCCAGACCGGTGCCGCCCATCCGGGGTTGATGCTGACCGCCGCTTTGCAGTCATGTAAACCGGGCGATCGCATCCTGGTCGTCTGCGTTGCCGATGGCGCCGATGCGATGGCGCTCAGAATGACGGAGGCAGCCACGGGTTTCCGGCCAGTGCATTCGGTAGGACGCATGATCGAATCCAAAGGCGATGTCTCCTACGCCAGCTATCTGAAATGGCGCGAAATTCTGCCAACCGAACCGCCGCGCCGTCCTGACCCTGAACGTCCCGCGGCGCCGCCGATGATGCGAGCGGAAAAATGGAAGTACGGCCTGATTGGCTCGCGATGCAGCGCGTGCGGGACCCCACAATTGCCGCCGCAACGAGTATGTGTAAAGTGCCGCGCGCGCGATAAGATGGAGCCGTACCCGTTCGCCGATCGAGTCGGAAGGATTGCGACCTACGCGCTTGACCGTTTGGCTTATTCGCTGAACCCCCCGGTGATTAACGTGGTGGCTGATTTCGCCGGTGGCGGGCGATTCTTGTGCGAGATGACTGACTGCGAACCCGAAAAGGTCGCGATCGGTGATGAAGTCGAGATGACCTTCCGCCGGCTGTTTACCGCCGACGGCATTCACAATTATTTTTGGAAGGCGCGCCCCAAGCGCTAGCTGCCCAGGAGGACACCATGGCAAGCAGGGGAATCAAGGACCGGGTCGCAATTATCGGGATGGGCTGCACGAAATTCGGCGAGCATTGGGACAAAGGCACTGAAGATTTGTTAGTCGAAGCTTCCTACGACGCCTATGAATCGGCTGGCGTCGACCCTGACGATATCGACGCTTATTGGCTCGGCACTATGGGCTCCGGGGTCTCGGGACTCACGCTCAGCGAACCGCTCAAAATTCAATACAAGCCCGTCACGCGGGTGGAAAACATGTGCGCCACCGGTTCCGAGTCATTGCGACAAGCGTGCTACGCGGTGGCTTCCGGTGCGTTTGATTGCGTAATGGCAGTTGGCGTCGAGAAACTCAAGGATTCCGGGTTTTCGGGACTGGTAGTGACTAATCCGCCCAACGACGGAACGCCAGCTAACATGACGCCGCCCGCACTGTTTTCATTGCTCGCGCCGGCCTACTTCAAAAAATACGGGCTCGATCCTGAAAAGGGCCGCGACGTTCTCGCCCGCATCGCATGGAAGAACCATAAGAACGGCGCACGTAATCCCAAAGCCCAGTTCCAGAAAGAAGTCTCCATCGAAGCGATCAAAAATTCGCCTAAAATTGCTGATCCGCTCTGTATTATGGATTGCTCGGGGGTCTCTGACGGGGCCGCGGCGGCGATCGTGGTCCGTGCGGAAGACGCTCATAAGTACTGCAAGAATCCGATTTACATCAAGGCGCTATCCTTCGTCGCCGGGCCCGCCGAGGGTCCGCTCTCACAGGATTACGACTTCACAACTTTTCCGGAAGTCGTGGCTACTGCGCGCGATGCCTACGCGCAAGCGGGTATTACCAATCCGCGCCAACAGGTGAGCCTCGCCGAAGTACATGACTGCTTCACCCCGACCGAACTCGTACTCTACGAGGACCTCGGTTTCAGTCCGCGCGGCACCGCGTGGAGCGACGTAATCGAGGGTTTCTTTGACCTGGAGGGCAAACTTCCGGTTAATCCGGATGGTGGTCTGAAGTCATTTGGCCATCCGATTGGCGCGTCTGGTCTGCGAATGATGTACGAAATGTGGCTGCAGCTTCGTGGCGAAGCCGGTCCGCGCCAGATCAACAACCCCAAAGTCGGCCTGACCCACAATCTCGGCGGACAGCCGGGCCGCTGCGTCAGTTTCGTTTCGGTGGTTGGCAGCCAGGTTGGCTGACGGATTGTAGAGTCGGCTGACGCCGCCTCCATAGTGTGCAGGGAGCAGCGCTGCGCCGCTGCTCCCTTTTTTCGACTGCAGAACCTTATCGCATAATCAGGTTCAAACCGGGTGCGGTGGTAAATCTGACCAGGTCCGCATATTCCTTCGGCGCATCCTCATTTGTATAGAACGGATGTGCGGCATCAGGATCGACAAAGAACGTGGAGTGGGTATTCTTGACATCCCAGTAAGATTCGACCAAGGCGCCACATGAATTGACCGGCCCGATTTGTGGAACGTTACAAGTCTTCAGGAATAGCCCCATAAATTTCCAGGGCTGCATTGTCATATCGTACATGTCTTCCCACACCGGCGCCGAAAACTGCTTGTCGATGTAGATTACTCGTTTACCATAGCAATAACCTGAGGCGTAGGCCGGCAGCTTGCTCAAGCTGATCACGTACGTGTCGCGCAGTTGCCATTTGCCCCATGCCGGAGTCGGCCATCCTAGCGGCATGTCGAAATTCTGTGGGAACTTGCCCTGCGGCAATGTGATATCGATCAGCGCCAGGATCTTCTTTTCAGCAACCAGATCGACTTTCAATTGGGTCAGGTTCGAATCGAAGCCCTCGCGCAGCTCCTCGGGGGTCGCATCGGTGTCGTGCGACGGGCTGCATCGCGCCAAGGTGGATACCGGCTGGGCACGCCGCAGCGCCGGGAGGAACACGAACTGATCGTCAGGCCGCGACAAGTCCGCGTATGAGATATTAAGATTCGCGCTGTAACGCAATTGCTCGGGTTCCAGCACCATTAGCCATTCAGTGAAGAACTTACCTTCCGCACCAGGAATAGTAGCGGGAATGCCCGGGTCAGTATTAAATGCCAATTGGCGTTCGACGATTTCGGCCGCGTCACAACTGATACTGCCGTGAGGGTCAACCAGGCATCCATCGGCATAGGTATCTGCCGACAAATGAGGCGTGTAGCGGTACCATAAGTTGGCAAGAATTTTCCAGCCCTTGTGCGGTTCCTGTGGATTGGGAAAGGGCGCTCCTCCCTGATAGTTGCGCAACGTCAGCCCACCATTGGGTATTTCCTGGAGCTGCACCTGGCCGGCATATTTTTCAGTCGCTGCAAGATAGCTGCGCGGCAACGGGTGAATAATAGTCGGGCCAACTTCGAGCGCGACATCCGGGGGCATCTTCCATGCATACTTACCTTCAAACAGTGCCGCCATTCCGTCGGGCATGAATTGCCGGTACTGCTGCCAGTTTTGCATGTTGATGGTAGTACCGGGCGGAATCGCCTCCGCCGCCCCGTCCGCAATCGTCTTCGAGGTGTTCGCGGACACCTGTGCGATAGCCGACATGGGGCAGACGGCGAAAATCAGAACAGTGATAAATCCAATCACACCAGTCATCTTAGTCCTCACTCAGGAAGGGCGCGGCCCTACCCGCAAACATCTGAACCTGTTCGATACTCGGGCCGCGAGCATCGTATGCGCACGGCGTCTTGGGGTCAACGTTTATTAACCGGATGGTGAACGAAACGGCAATGAATGCCCTTGCCCACGCCAGCGAAAGAGGGCGCGCGGCAGGGTTGCAGGGCAATCATAGGTGCGGCTGCGCGCCCGCCTATTTCCCAGCCTGACGATCGGCGGCGTGAGCCGTTGCCCAATTTACTGAAAATCTGATAGAGCAACCGTGAGTTACCTGAGTGCTGTGTCGGCGGTTGGATTTTTCCGACCGGTCGCCGGTGATAGAGGCGCTCGGTTAACGCTTCTTTCAGTTCGAGGATGCGAGGTATCCAATGAAATATGGTTTAGCGATTTTCCCGACCGACTATGCGATTCGGCCCGACGAGGTCGCACGCGAGGCCGAGCAACGCGGTTTCGAGTCAATTTTCTTTCCCGAACACACCCACATCCCGACATCTCGCCGCTCACCTTATCCCAGGGGAGGCGATTTGCCTCCTGAGTATTACCATACGATCGATCCGTTCGTAGCCCTGACCATGGCAGCCGCAGCAACCAAGAATCTGAAGTTAGCCACGGGCATATGCCTGGTTATTGAGCGCGATCCAATCGTGCTGGCCAAAGAGGTCGCGAGCGTGGATCTGGCGTCCAACGGGCGCTTCATCTTCGGAATTGGTGGAGGCTGGAATGCCGAGGAAATGGAGAATCACGGCACCAATTTCAAAACCCGCTGGAAACGGCTGCGCGAAAGCATCGAGGCGATGAAGGCGCTCTGGACCAGGGACGAAGCTTCTTACCAGGGCGAGCTTGTTCGCTTCGAGCCAGCCTGGTGCTGGCCCAAACCGGTTCAGAAGCCTCATCCGCCGATTTTGCTCGGCAGCCACGGTCCGCGGGCCCTGGAGCGCGTCGTGCGATATTGCGATGGTTGGCTGCCAAATTGCGGACGCGGCGGCGATCTGCCGGCCCAGATTACCGAATTGCGGCGATGCGCTGAGCAGGCAGGCCGCGACCCCAGGACCATCTCGATTACCGCATTCGCGGCGCCGCTGGATCCGCGCGCGATCGAATCTTACGAAAAGGCTGGCGTGGAGCGCTCAGTGTTCTTCCTGCCTCCCGAAGGGCGCGACAAGGTAATGCCAGTGCTCGAACGCTGCGCCAAAATGATCTGATCGGACTTGCTGGGCATAGTCCATAAGCCTGATTAGTGCTTGACCAGATCTCAAGGAGGCTACAGCGATGGCGACCGCCCTGAATACAGCGAAGCTTGGCGCACCCGCGCAAGCTCCTCCACTTGCGCTCCGCTCCGATGATTATCGCTGGATTAGTCCCACGCTTATGGTTCTGGTCTGCGGGATTGTCGGCATCCTGATGATCGCAGCGCGGCTATATCAACAAGTCTATGCCTGGAGCGCCGGTCTCGACGCTACTTCGCCGGAATTCCGTACCTACTGGATGAATCTGCTCTTTGCGCAATTTGCGGTGGAGGGACTCGCCGCAGCCAGCATCTGGGGCTACGTTTGGTTCTCCCGGCCGAAGGATCTGGGGCGGGTGCAAACTCGAGAAGAGCTTAGGCGCTTCGGTGTGTTTGTCGCCCTCATCTTCTCCTACGTTTTCGCCGTCTTCTGGGCCGCCAGCTTCTTCGCCGAAGAGGACGCAAGCTGGCATCAGACGGTGGTTCGCGATACCTCGTTCACGCCCAGTCACATCATCCTGTTCTATTGGGCGTTTCCCATCTACATCATCCTTGGCATCACGGCTTATCTCTACGGGATGACGCGCCTGCCGCGCTTCGCTGCACGCCACTCGCTGCCGTGGATTATTGGCGTCGCCGGACCGTTCATGCTGCTGCCGGTCGTAGCGTACAACGAATGGGCGCACAGCTTCTGGATTCTGGAGGAACGGTTTGCGGCGCCGGTGCACTGGTGGTTCATGATCTTCGCCTGGTCGGGGTTGGGATTGGGCGGCCTGTTGCTGCAAGTGTGCGATTACTTGCACGAACTCACGACCGGTGAGGCGCAGACCTATGCGGCCGAGGATGATCCGGCGGTAGACCCTGCGCTGGAGTTCGAGGGTGAGGTTGGCTGACCGCGAGGGCGGTGTGGGGTCTGTCTTTTGCTGACTGGATTTTCCAATAACCGCGGGAGATTAAGATGACTGCGGCTCGGATGGCTCGAAGCCAGCCAGCAATCACGAGCGCTGAAGATCTGCGCCGCGCCTATCGATGGTTCGACCTGGTCGTCGCTGTCCTGCTGTTCTTCCTCTTCATGGGGTTGTATCACCTCATCACGATCCTGACAGTCGGTGATTGGGATTTCTGGTCGGATTGGAAGGACAGCCGCTGGTGGCTTTCTTTTACTCCAATTGTGGAGATAGCGTTCCCGGCTGCGATCACTTTCATTTTCTGGTCAAAGTTCCGGTTGCCATTTGCCGCCACTTTTCTCACCCTCTGCCTCGTCATCGCGGAATGGATCAACCGCATTTTCAACATGCACGGATGGGCTTATTTTCCGCTGAATTTTGTCTGGCCCGCGACCTTGATTCCGGGCGGACTCGCGCTTGATACCGTCCTGGTGCTTACCGAGAGCTATCTCTTTACCGCGATTATTGGCGGCATGCTTTGGGCGATACTTTTCTACCTGGCCAATTGGCCGTTGATTAGTCATTTCCTATTGCCGGTCAACCTCAATGGGATACTGATGTCGCTCGCAGATCTGCAGGGCTTTCACTACATCAGGACCGGCACCCCCGAGTACATTCGGATTATTAATCGCGGCACGTTACGAACGTTCGGGCAAGACCCGATCTATTTGTCAGTAGCCTTCGCGGGCTTTATGTCGATGCTGGTGTACATGTTGTTTCTCGGCCTGGGATGGATTTTCACGAGGACGCAGTTTAAGTGGCTCAAGCGGCTCTAGCCGCAGTACCGGGTGATCGCAAGGAAAATCGCAGCGCAGCTCTGTATGATACGCAAAGCCTCGCCACCTGGGACGGCAGGGCCTTCGCCAGTTGCTGCGTGTCTCTTTCCCGGCCGCGGGCGGGAAAGGCGAGGTGAGGATTGACTGGCGGCAGAGGGTCAGGGTGACATTTCCGGCATTGCTCGCCGCGGTAATTGCGCTGGGCTTCAGCGCGAATGCGTTAGCACATGGCGAACGCGCGCAGGAACCGTCCCTGCGCTTATCAACTATCCAGTGGTATGACACCAAATGGTCGAGCGACCGGATTGGCGTAAACCAGGAACTCACGTTGAGCGGGCGCTTCCACGTGATGGCGAATTGGCCGCTGGAAATACCCTCGCCCGCCGGCTTGACGTTCTTGAACGTCGGCGTACCGGGACCCGTTTTCATCCGCACTGCCAGCGTCGTAAACGGAGTCAATGGCGCTTCATCGATGTCGCTGGCGCTCGGCCAGGACTATGAATATCGAATCGCCCTCCGAGGCCGTATCCCTGGGCGTTACCATGTCCATCCGATGCTCGACGTACGCGACACCGGACCCATTCTCGGGCCTGGAAAATGGGTTTCCGTCACGGGCAATGCGGCTGCATTCACCGATCCGGTAACGACGTTGACCGGCCAGCGGCTCGACCTCGCGCGCTACGGTCTCGGCGCGATTGCCGGATGGCATCTGGTCTGGGTCGTAGTTGCCCTGTTATGGCTAGGCTACTGGATACGTAAGCCGCTGCTCATGCCGCGCTACGAAGCCGTCCAAGCTGGTAATGGCGATCGCCTGATCACGCGCACCGATCGTATTGCTGCTGCAGTTATACTCGCGATAACCCTCATTGTTGCGACCGGCGAAACGGTCCTAACCAACATCGCGTTTCCGGTCACCATACCGCTGCAGTCGAATCAGACCAAAGTCCCTCCGCTTGTGGCAGCACCCGCCGCAATCACACTTGTGCCAGAACAGGTGACGTACCTGGTCCCCGGCCGCACAGTGCAGTTTCGCTTGCGCGTCACCAACCTGAGCGTGAAACCGATCCGCTTCGGCGAATTCACTACCGCCAACCTGCGTTTTCTAAATCGGGCCGTAGTCAAGGCTGAATCGGATTACCCGCAGGATTTGATCGCTCCAGCGGGACTAGTCGTTCGACCCGGCGAGCCGATAGCGCCAGGAGTTAGCGAAGAAGTCTACATCGAAGCTACCAGCTCCGTTTGGGAAACCGATCGCCTGACCGCGTTGATGAGCGATCCGACGAATCGGATAGGCGGCCTGTTTATGTTCTACGCTCCCGATGGCGAACGCTCGCTAGTCGAATTTAGTAGCCCGATCGTTCCTACTTTTACACAGCCAGTGCGAGACGCCGAATGAGCGTCGGCGGAAGACCAACCAACGATTCGTTGGTCGTTGCGGGCGTTCGCGTAGCTGCTCGCTCGATGCTCATGCTGCCGATAGCTTTGAGTGTCGCTTTTTATTTTGCACTCGGTATCGCCGAGGCCCATGGCGGCGGACCGGGACTCGGTTACGACCCCTGTATGGAGCAGGCCGGTGCCGACGATTCCATCCATTTGGCCGTGTATCAACCCGAGTTCAATCCATTTGCCGAATACTGCGGGGCGCTTCCGGAGGCCGGCCGGACCTTGCTCGTTTTTGACTTGATCGGCGCCGATTTGCCTGACGCTCGAGTCTCGCTAGATGTGTTCGAGGAGGGCGGACGATTTCATCTGTCTGTGCCGGCACGGCGTTATCACTCCGGCGTCGCCGACCTCCGGGCGGACCTGCCGCCCGGAAGATATACCGTGCTCGTAGGCATCGATCAGCCGGAAGGCCGTCACCGTCTGGCATTTCCGCTTGCGGTCGGTGCGTGGTGGGAACGGCTTGAAGTGCCGCTGGTCATCGTCCTGCTAATAGGCGGTGTTAGCGCCGGCTATTGCGTATTTCAAATTAGAGCTATCGCATCCGAGTACCGCAATTCGCCGACGAAGAATCCCATCGAACTGCGGCGTGTTTGGAAAAGTTAGTAGGGCAGGCGTCCCTGCCTGTCGAGTTGCGCGCTGCGCGCCACCATTTACTCCGGGAGTGCTCGCGTACCGCGCGGGTCATCCGCCTAAATCCGGAGGCGGCCAGCACTAAACGGTCGCGCGAGCGAAAGTGGCTGGCGCATAATCGACAGGCAGGGACGCCTGTCCTACTAATCTATGGAAATTCGGATTCCAGGTGATTTTCTGCGAGAGGAAAACAAATGGCTGATGGTCCTCCCAGGCACTTACTCGACGGTTACAAGGTGCTGGATTTTACCCATTTCATCGCCGGGCCGACGGCGACTCGCCTGATGGCCGGGATGGGAGCAGAGGTCGTTAAAGTTGAGCTTGCGCCCAAGGGTGACCAGGCGCGTGAGATTCAATTTATTCGCGATAAGCGCAGTGCCTATTTCATCCAGCAGAATCGCGGCAAGCAGGGTGTTTGCTTTGATATGAAAAAGCCCGCCGCGGTCGAGCTAATCAAGCAGTTAATTCCCAAATTCGACGTGATAGTGGAAAATTTCGCGCCTGGCATTATCGGCAGCATGGGTCTCGATTATCAGACCGTCAGCGCAATCAATCCGCGCATCATCATGTGCTCGATCTCAGCACTGGGACAGACTGGTCCGCTCGCACACGATCCGGGTTTCGACTTCATCGGACAGGCTTACGCGGGAATAACCTCGCTGATCGGCGAGGCGGAGGGGCCGCCGTACATGCCGATGGTCGCAATCGGCGATGTGAGTACCGGAGTTCATGCGATGGGCGCTATCGCATGCGCATTGCTATACCGCGACAAAACCGGCCAGGGCCAATACATCGACATCTCACTGCTCGATTCGTATTTCCATTGTCAAACTGTGGGAGTGGAATTGTACAGCGCGAGCGGCGGCAAGCACGAGGTCAAACGCTCGGGGCTGCATCATCCGTTCTTTGCGCCCGCCGGAACCTTCAAGGGCCGCAGGTGGCATATCATCATCCTGGCCTGGCTGGATCAGCATTGGGCAAGAGTATGCGACGCTATCGGCAGACCGGAACTCGCCTCGGACCCGCGCTACGCTGATGGCGCCAGCCGCGGCAAACATCGCAACGAGATCATCAAGCTGATTGAAGATTGGCTCGCGGCGATGCCCGACGACCAGACGTCAATCGACGCACTGCGCGCGCGCCGCGTGCCAGTCGCGCCGATCCTGTCAGTCAGTGAAGCCATGAGTCATCCTCATCTGATCGAGCGTGGCACCGTACGAACTGTCAATGATCGAATTCTCGGCGAATTCCAAATCCCGGGCTTCCCGCTGCGCTTTTCCAAATTCCCCGACGAGTTGGAATTCGACGCTCCGCTGCTAGGCGAACACAACGAAGCGGTCCTGACGAAATACCTCGGCTATTCGCACGAGGATGTGAACCGCCTGACCCAGGAGGGCGTCCTACACAGCGCGAACTACTAGACTAGAGTGTCCGGTCCCATTAATAGCCTTTGAATAAGCGCCGGAGTTTTTCGAGAATCGAGTCGGCGCGGCCAGCCTCGCATATGGTTCCATTGTCTCCAGGAGGCAGGTCGAGCGGGCTAAAGACGGGCTGTCAGAGTAGCCGTTGATCCTGCCCGCCAGCATCGCGAACGCTCCCCAGCTTAGTACTTCCGATAAGGAAGAAATTTACCGTTGAACGTCACTCTCACGCGGTCTCCTTTTGGGTCAGGAACTCGATCGACGCTCAACTCGAAATCAATCGCGCTCATAATGCCGTCGCCGAACTCTTCTTCGATAAGCGCTTTGAGCGTGGTGCCGAAAACCTGGGTGATTTCGTAGAAGCGATAAATCAGTGGGTCGGTGGGAATGGCCGTGGGTAAAGAGCCGCGGTACGGCGCTTGCTGCAGCAGGGCGATCTCATCTTCGTTGAGGCCAAGAAGATCCCCGGTCTTCTGCGCTTCATCTTTGCTTAACGACATCTGACCCAAAAGGGCTGCGGTGGCAAATCCGGGTGAGCGACCGATCACCTCAGCGAGCTTTTTCCAGGAAATTCCTTTGAGGTGCTTCAGGGCCACGATCTTTTCAGTCAGCGACTGCCGGTTCATCGCCGTTCCTCCATTGCTGGAAAATTACACCGAGCAACGCGAGGCAGATTTTATCAGGACGGAGTCAGCCAAAAGCATGGTCCGGTCGCGGCCGACGCGCCTATTAACCCGCCGGTCAAGTTTCAATTTTAGGGCGATTCGCAGAGCTCTAATGGCCGCCGGCGGGAGCGTTGCGCAGGTCGCGTTGCAGGAACATGAACGTTGGAATCAACACCATCATCATTACGCACAGCAACCGATAGATGTCGTTGAAGGACAGCATCATCGCCTGCCGCTGGACTGCATGGTAGAGGACCATCATGCCTTGGTGCTGGCCCGCGACTAGTTGTTGCGCGAGGTCGGTCTGCCCACTGCCCATTGCTGGAATTCTGACCAGTGAGAAGATCGAAACGTGCTCCACCAGGTAGCTCTGCCGCACCTGTTGCTGGCGGATCAGCATGGTCGTCAGGTAAGAGGTTCCGATTGCGGCGCCCAGATTGCGCGTGACCGCGTAGAGACTGGCCGCATAGCCCATCCGCTGGCGCGGCATCGCGCTTAAGGCCGCGGCGGACAGCCCGGGAAAGACCAGCCCGGTGCCGATGCCCTGCAGCACCGTCGGCCATACGATGCGGAAGGTATCGGACTGGAGATTCAAGCCCGCCATCTCCCACATCGCGGCCGCCACCAGTCCGAATCCGATCCCCACCAGAAAGCGAGTATCAAAGCCTCGGCGCGACAGCGTGCCCAGCAGCAACATAGCGAACATGGTGCCGAAGCCACGCGGCGCCATCACCAATCCCGCCTTCATAGCATCGTAGCCGAGCAATTCCTGCAGGAACACCGGATTGAGAATCGCGGTGCCATAAAGCGTGAACGTCAGCAGGATGACCAGGCTCACCGGCAGCGTGAAGTTGCGGTCACTCAGCATCCGCAGCTCAATCACCGGATCTGCCGTGCGCAGTTCCTGCACAACCAGCAAGGTTAGAGCGCTAAGCGCTGCGATCGAGCAATAGACCACCCATGGAGTCGCGAACCAGTCGGCGCGCTCGCCCCGGTCCAGAATGATTTCACCCAACCCCAGCCCGATCACCAGGCAAAAAATGCCAAGCCAATCAATTGGCGCATCCTTCTTCAACTGCCGGAGATAAGGCGGGTCCTCGACGAAGCGCGCGACCATAAAGGCGCCGAGCGTGCCGATCGGAACATTGATGTAGAAATTCCAGCGCCAGCTCAGCGTGCTGGTTATCCATCCGCCGATAGTCGGGCCCATAATCGGCGCGACCATCATGCCCATCCCCCAGATCGCCATCGACATCGCCTGTTCCTGGGGAGGGAACGTCTCCATCAAAATGGCCTGCGACAGCGGCATCATCGCCGCACCCGCAGCGCCCTGCAGCACGCGGAATATGACGATCTGATCGAGCGTGCGGGCGATGCCGCATAACGCCGATGCGATGATGAACATGATGACCGAGCCGATGAAATAGCGTTTGCGGCCGAAGCGGGCCGCAATCCATCCAGTCATCGGGATCATGATGCCCGCAGCTACCAGGTAGCTGGTCACTACCCACGCGATCTCGTTGACGCTGGCCGAAAAACTGCCCTGCATGTGCGGCAGCGACACGTTTACAATCGAGCTATCGAGTACTTCCAGAATCGTCCCGAGCATCACGGAGACCGCAATAATCCATTTGCGCGAGCGCGATATCTCATAAGTCTCGGCGGCATGCGGATGAACTGGTTGCGGATTGGCGCTCATTTTGCTCAACCGCAATACTTATAGCTTGGCGGCGTCAGGACGCAACGCGCTAAAGACTCATATCCGCAATGTATCGGCTGCTCTTTCTAGTCTGTCGCTCTGCCGCGATAAGGTCTTCAGCCGCCAAGTCTACTCGGCTCGGGACGCCGGCCAGGCTAATGCTGGTTGAAGCGCGGCATTACTTTGGAGGCGAACAACTCAAGCTCGTCGATGACTTCGTTTTTCTCCAGATAGCCCTGCCCAATCTGGAGATGCACTTCGTTAAAGCGGAGGCGATTGTAGGCCGTTTCAATCTGCTGCGAGACCTCGTCGGGTGTGCCGACGATCGCCATCGGACGTGCCTGATCGAACGGCAGAAACCATTGGTCCCATATCCACCAGTGCTGTTCGAGCTTCGCAAGCGCGCGCTCGCGGCTTCGGTCAATCGAAAGAATCCCACCCCAGGCGGCGACGTCTTCCGGTGCGACCGAACGGCCGGCTTTATCGGCTTCTTCTGCGTAGGCCTGCCACAGCCCCTCGCAGAAATCCAGGTTGTTCGCGAGCACAATTGGCTTGCCGCCTTCACGCGCCCAGAAACGAACGGTCCGCATGCTGTGGGCGAAGGCCCCATAAATTTTCGGATGCGGCTTCTGATACGGGCGCGGCGCGATCCCAATCCTGGTGACGCGTCCGTCCTCCGCTACTCCCTTGCCGAATTTGACGTAGGCCGAATGCTTCTGCACCAGGTCGTTTGGCGGAAAGGTCCAGTACTTGCCTTCGTAGCTGAAGACGTCGTTGGTCCATGCGGTCTTGATGATACGGACAGATTCTTCGAAAATCTCGCGATTAATCTGGTCCTGCTCGTCGCGCCGCTTGGCCAAATCCGGAGTGGTCGCGTGGGCTCCCGGTACCGCCGCATAGTTCTGGAACCATCGCGCCTGATAACCGCGGGTGAAGCCGACGTTGAGCCGCCCTTTTAGGATGTGATCGAGCGTCGCGATCTCTTCGGCGACGCGCACCGGATTGTGTGTCGGCAGCACGTACCCGAGCGTGTTGGCCTTGATTCGTTTCGAATTAAGTCCAATGAAGAGGCTCGTCATCCCCGGGTGGTTGGTCTCTTCGAAGCCCTCGATTTGAAGATGGTGCTCGTTGTGGCCATACCCTGTATAACCGAGTTCATCGGCGGCGTGGACGTAGGCTTTTACTTCCTCCAGATAACGCTGGTAGAGGACGTCACGCTGGCCGGCCATTCCAAGCTCCAACTCCTTGCGCCGTCCTACGGTGCCGGCCTGAATCAGATGAAACTCCATGGGTTTATCGCTCCTGTACACTGATCTGTCAGCGTTCCGCGGCCGGCGATCAATATAGCAATAAAAGCTGCAAGCCTGAGCGCTCAATGTTGAAAGCTGCCGGGCGTTTGACGGCACCCCGGCGATTCGTCCTAATAAGCCTCGAATCAGACAGCTTAATGGAGGTGAAATCCCATGCCACGAATTCCGTATGTCGAAAAAGAAGCGGCATCGCCGGAAGTCAAAAAACTTTACGAAGGATTCGAAACACAGTTCGGTGTCCGAGGCGTGCCAAATGTGGCCAAGGCGTTGGCCAACAGCCCGGGGCTGGCAACCAGGGTGTTTCCGCTCGCCAACTATTTCATGAATCAGTCTGCGCTCGATAAGCGGGTGCGTGAACTGGCGGTGCTGATGTTGATGAAACGCTGTGAGTGCGAGTACGGCTTCGTCCGCCACATCGATATCGCCAAGCGCGAGGGCATCAGCCAGGAGCAGATCGATAACATTGGTTCCTATCGAACCAGCCAGCGGTTCAGCGATAATGATAAGCTCATCCTCCAATACGCTGAAGAATTGACCACCAAGGCGCGAGTTGACGACGATCTCTTCCGCAAAGTCGAGGCGATAGTCGGGAAGGACAAGATGGTCGATCTCACCGGCGCAATCGCTTTTTGGAACATGATGGCGCGCAATCTGAATGCCCTGCAGGTGGGGTTGGAATCCTAGCTGGCCCCGCTTTAGTCTCCCGGCACACGGGCGAGAACTAACGGCATGAAGCAGCTTTTCAGGCAGGTGAGACCGGCCTTCCAGCACGTGCCAGTAGCTTTTCTCAACACCCCGCTCTGATAAAAGACGGGCGAGCGGGAATGAGGAGCGAGAGCGGCGAAGTTCACAGGCAATTTCGACGCTGCTCGCTCTTCTGCTTAGCCTTGGCCGGCTTTTCCTTGTTGGCGAGCAGGCGCTGGGACTGTCGCTGCAACATTATGTGCTACAAAGTTCTGAGCAAGAGGGCAGGGCCTATATACTCGCGGGGCCATTGCGCCGGGAGCAATCTATATTTCGATTCCCGTGGCTTCGATGTCCCGAAGCGTCAACGGCGTTCTGGCCTTTGGCAGAAGGACTGGGAAGTTCGGTCTAGACCGCTTCAAGCGCCGCCTGCAGGCGGTCGTCGACAGTCACGAGTTCGAGACCCTCAATCTTTTCTCGGGCCAATGCGAAGGTCGCGAGATGAAGGGCATCGAGGGTTCGCAGTGATTTCCCAGGGGCAACTTGGCGAGCCCTCTCGCAGACCGAGGGCGTCAACTCCCAAAGCTCGCATCGCGCCCATACGGCGCTGATCTCACGTTGCGCGTCGGCGAGCTTCGCTTCGCTGACTTGCCCTAGTTGTCGCAAGCGGTGAAGTGCGCGCGAAGATTCGACCAGAGACAGCCGCGAGGTAACCAAGGCAGGAGCCGCTGCGATCCGCCCTTCGATCTCCGGGCTGGTCCCGTTTTCCAGAATAGCGCGCAGGACCGCGGACGTATCCAGATAGAGGCAAACGGACATGGCAAATGTCACCGATCGCTTCGAAGTTCTTCCAGAAGAACGCCTGCTGACCCGGCGGCGAGGCCAAGCCCCTTTGCCTTCCATTTCCATCGTCGTTTCGGCAGACTCGCACGGGTTACTTCTCCGCGCTCGGCCAGCGAATCTAGAAGCTCATCGAGCGAATTCGCAGTGCCCGGTTGCCTGCGCGGCGGTCGTAGCTCCGCAACCACCTCGTCACGATCGGTAACGAGTACGGTCTCACCGCTCCGCACGAGTCGCAGGTATTCTGACAGCCTTGACTTCAGTTGCTTGACGCCAACCGACTTCATTGGTTAATGGTAGTTACCGGTGGTTACAAGATCAACTGAGATTTTAGAGAAAAGAGGTTAGCGCGGATCGAACGATCGGTGTGATTCGCTGCAACCTCGACAATCTCTGGCGACGGTTGCGTGCAGCGATGCTGGGGAAGATCGTGGCTGAGCCGGCACAGCAGCTCGATGGTGCAGGCCAAAATCCGCTTGCGCCGGGGCCGCCCGCCGCCTTGGCCATCACCGCTACGAGCCCGTGTTGTTCCACCACCCAGCGAATCCGCCGCATGTGACGCGAGCTGATGCCCCGAATCTCGGCCGCCTGCAGCCACGTCAGCTGCTTGGTGATCGCCTTCCTGTTCACTTCCCGCCCGTCATTGCCCATGCCTCCCGCCACACCCGCCGCTCGTTGTTCTGCATCGAGTAGCCCTACCGCAGCCAGCGGACGTGTTTAAATCTTTATGCCCCGGACATCTCCAATGTTTATGACACTGGGATGGTACCCACTGTCGGCCCCGTTTCCTTTTCGCTTATAACCACCATCGCGACACTGATAACCGGCTTCCTGCCTTCAGATTTTAGCGTAGCAATACACTTATTGTGCTCATAGAATAGCTTGCTGATAGCCAACAAGCAGTTAGCATTGGCGTGCGTGCAGGGGGAGACTGGATGGTGGCAAGTACGACAGCGTTGGAAACGGCAGCGTTCGCAGGGCGCGGCGCGGAACTCTCGATACTTAAGGCCGCGGCCGGCGCGGCCAAATCGGGGCGATTTTCGGCTGTATTAATCTCCGGCGAGCCCGGAATTGGCAAGACCCGCCTGAGTGAAGAGACGTGCAATTATGTGCAGGCATTGGGGTTCGAGGTCGCCGCCGGGCGTTGTTTCGACTCTCAAAGCAGACTCAGCTACTTCCCGTTCGTCCAGGCGCTCCGTCAGTTAGCAGGGCAGGCGTCTCGGCCGGTGCTAGCCGAAGAGCGGAGGAGCGAGACAAAACAGGCAGAAGAAGCGGCTCAGTTAATAGCGCGACTCGCCCCTCGTTCTCCGCGATCCGCCAGACTAAAGCCTCCGATTAGCAGCGCCGCGCAAACAGAATTGTTCGAGTCGGTGGTGTGCTGGCTACGTGATCTGTCGCAGAGCCACCCCCTGATGCTGGTACTGGAAGACCTTGAATGGGCCGACGAGGGCTCACTGTCGCTGCTGGTGCACATAATACGGATGGTTGGCATGGCACGCCTCCTGATGGTTGTGACCTGCCGGGGAAACGGCACGCTGGAACGACTGGAACTGAGCCGCACAATTCTTGAGTTTGGCCGTCATCGCTGTTCCCAACAAATTCGCCTGAGGGGACTGGCCGAGACCGAGGCGGCGAGCCTGGTCGAACAGTTGCTGGGCCGGGAGTTAGCCGGCGAAGCCAAACGGCTGGCCGCTGATATCGGCCGGCTCACCAATGGTAACCCTTTGTTCATCCATCAGATCGTCCAGCATCTGGTTGAAACCGGCCGCCTTTCCAAGCGCAATGGTCAATGGGTGGCTTCGTCGGGCTGGGAGAGCAAACTCGCGGCTGAAGATCGGATGCGGGAAGTGGTGGATGCGCGCCTGTCGCGGCTGCCGGAACGCTGCCGTGTCGCGCTGAGTCATGCGGCGGTGCTGGGCGAGGAATTCGAGCTCGAGGTTCTCGCCCAGATGCTGCCATTCGCTGCTACGGAACTTGCGGATCTACTTGAGGAAGCGAGTGGCGCTGGAATAGTGGTTGAAGCCGGGAGTGATGAGAGCGCTGACTACGCTTTCGCTCACGGACTCATTCGCCAGAGCCTCTATGAGCGGCAGAGCCGCCCTGCCAAACGCGCGTTACATGCCGGTGCAGCACACGCGATAGAAGCCGTGCACCAGCCCGACCTCGACTCGCATTTGTCACAACTTGCGCTGCATTACACCAAGGCTGGGCCGGCCGGTGATTCAGCCAAGGCTGCCGAATATTCGATGCGCGCGGGTGAGACGGCCTTTACCGTATGTGCATATGCCGACGCTGCGCGTCATTGGCGCGCCGCACTGAAACTGGCGAGCATCGGAGACAGAGGTCTTCGCGCTCAACTGCTAGAGCGCCTGGGCGAAGCGAGCCTGCTGAGTGCGGCGACGCCGGCGGAGGCCGGCCATCATCTACAGGCAGCACTCAAGCTCTATACCGAACTCGGTCAGGAGCAGGATATAGCACGAGTTCACGCCCGCCTGGTCACAGCGCGAGTTCAAGCCCGCCTGGTTACTGTGACTTCCTTGCTATCCATGAATCCGGCCACGATAGACGTGGGCCACGCGATATCGCATTCCCGCCGGGAGGGAAAGCTGCTGGCCACGCTTGCCGACCACAGCGCTGAAGGCGAATTGCTAATCGGCGAGGCAATTGTCGCGCATGCTCAATTCCGTACTGAAGACGGTATGAGAGCATCAGGGCGCGCGATGGAGATCGGCCAGGCTCTCGACAACGCCGGGATATGGTGTCAGGCGGCGGCCCTTCATGGACACTTTTTGTGGGCGACCGGCAGGATGAAGGAGGGACTCGGCCTGATGGAGCAGGCCGTAGAGCGGGCGGAGCGCACGGGCGATCTGAAGCCGCGAATCGCAGCCGCGTGGCTGCTGGGGTTTTCCTACTTGCTATTGTGGGACCCAACCGCGGCCGAGCGAACGATTCAACCGGGTCTTGCTGACTCCGATACGGCGCAAGTAGAGTTCCTCCGACAAATTCTAACGGCTCATCTCGGCATTGCCCATATCTTCACGGGTGCGCTGGCCCGCGCACGGTCGCTTCTGACGGCGGCGCCACATCGTTTTCTTGAAGCCAATCTCCGATTTTTTGAAGGTGACTGGACTCAAGCCGAAGACTTGTTGAGCCAGCAAATCGAGAGCTCTCAGATGGCGCAAAGCAAGCAACAGCACTGGACGGCGAGCCTCTGGCTGGCACGACTAAAGCGGGTGCAAGGCGATCATGCGCGAGCACTCGACCTCCTGACCGATACGCCTCTCATGGCGGAATCGCTGGTTCGCATTCCCGAGGAGATCGCGACGCGTTCCGAGTTAGCCCTGGTACGCCTGGCGCGGGGAGAAGTTGCCGAAGCCCGCTCAGAGGTTCGGCGCTGCCGCACCCTTCTAAATCCGGGTGAGGACTGGCGTGCTCTGTCAGCTTTCGTTGAGCGCGCGGAAGCGGCGGTGCTGGCGCACGACGGCTTTCTCGAAGAAGCGAGCCAACTCTGGATATTGGCAGGCAAAGTATTTTCTCGATATCAACTTCCCTGGGAAGTCGCTGAAACGCTGATTATCTGGGGCATGCTGCTGATGCGGCAGGGTAAGGCCGAGGAAGGCGTAGCCAACCTGAACGCCGCCGCCCAGATCTACCGGCACCTTGGGTTGGGAGCGCGTTGGGACAGCCGCATCGAAGAGCTGCGGGGGTCAGCAAATCGTCCATGCGCCCCTCGCTTCGACGGTTCCCCGGTTGTCTCGGGCGCAGCAGACATGCTCGTTCAAGCGGCCGCGTCCGCGCCATCAAGTGGTATTCATTCGCTGGTAACGACTCACGATCTAGCTTTGCTGGCTACTCTGGTCCATGATGCGATCGCCCATTTGATGAATGCGATCGACAAGGCCGCCAAACTGCGTGTGCCGATTGACCGGATAGCGGCGGCCACCGAGAAGATCAGTAGAATCAGCACGCCGGTCGAGCGGCTCGCACGCCTACTGGAGCAGGCCGGCCGCAATTCGGGCTCGGACCGGGAGCATGGCGGCAGTCAGCGCACTCGGCCCGGCCGATCCGGACGCCGGAAGCTGAATCGCAGCCACGATCCCGGCCGCCCGCTTTGAAGTAGGAGGGAGTTCTCTCTAGATCCAGAGAAATCTGCCTGAAAGAGTTGCGAAGCCACGCCGCTAGTTGTCGGTCCCTGTCCGCATCAACTCCTGTTCCATGATAAGCGAAGGGCGCTTGGAGCGATCGAGCATTCCGCTGCCGCAAATCGCCGGGGCAAGAAACCTCACCAGAGTGTGGCTTCGGCGCGTTTCGAAGCCGTCGCGCGACGCAAGCTCCACTTGGCGCCGTAACTCATCGCCCTCCAGTAGCATCGCTTGCATATATACTTTGTCGCCGGTTACGGTCTCCGCAAAAGGCAACTCGAACGGCGGTCCCACCCGTTTGAAAACCTTGTAGAATTGTGAGATGTCGCGGGGAATGATGAGCGGATATATTAGGAGCGCCTGCGCCTGCAGTAATCCCAGCAGAATCATAGATCCCTTGCGCAAGGCGAGGGCCGCTTCGTGCGATAGCGCCCAAAGCTGGCCGGCTTCGTACACGCCGCTCGGGGGCAGATGATTTAAATTGGGGATGGGGAAACTTTGGCTGAACTCGTTGAGACAATGAATACTGAAGCCGCCGAGCAAACGGTTTGGATTCCCCTCATCAAAGACTCCGTATAATCGCGCGAAGGTCAGTTGAATCTCGCTCACGCGCGAGCGCTCGGTCTCCCGAAACTTGCCGCCTTTACTGGCCCGCGCTTCCATCATTCGGGCCCTATACGTATTCCGCTCGGCATCGGTTGCAAGCAGTCGTAACTCCATCACTCGCTCCTTTCAGATTGCGGCCGGCTGATAGCGGCTCAGCCAGCCAGGTAAACACAACCTGTTCAGCTCTATCGGCAGAGTAGAAGTCTACGACTTCTGGCGTAAACGGTCAACGACTTTTGGCGTAGCGCATAAAAATTACTTGCTGTGTCGAACCAGGGAGCGTCTGCAGGCAATGTACTGCGGTAAGTGCGGTCAAGTGCGGCTAACTGCGGTGAGCCGCGTTGCGATGGTTCCGCGGTTAGAGAGATGAGGGTCAGGAATGTCTGGTCCGGGTGCGACACTGCTCGATACGATAGTCTTGGCTACGTGCGCGTGTGGAGCACGACGAGCGGGGTTATCTGCCACCCTTCTTCGTCGATATTCGTGTCCGACGGTCCGGCCGCGCGAAAGGTTTATCGGACGAGCATTCGAGGAAGTCGTCGTGAGTTCGCGATACTGGATGGATCGTCTGGGCAATGAGAAGGTCGCGAGTGGCGAAGCGGGCATTCAGAAGGGAGGCCCGAAGAGCTTCTTGAATTGGCGCTTGAAAAACGCGAAAAGTCGCAATCCTGATATTCTTTAGTCCCAAACGTCTCAACGCTCGCCCTCTTTCGACGGTATTTGTTTATTTGTCCCGCGTAGCTTGCGACTTGAGCCCCCGGCAACCCTCGAATTGTGGAACATCGCCGCGAATCTGGCTACTATGCGACGGGCTGAATCAAACCGAGGAGTAACGACGTGGCGCCAACTATCGAGGGCGAATGCGAGTCACGCTTCGACCGAGTCAAACGGGCATTTGCTGAAAATTTCGAACGGCGGAGTGAAGTCGGGGCAGCGGTCGCAGTTACTGTCGGCGGACGGCCGGTGGTTGATTTGTGGGCGGGCCATGGAGACGCGGCGCGAACCCGTCCATGGCGGCGCGACACGATCGTCAACGTCTGGTCCACCACCAAGGGGCTTTGCGCGCTCTGCGCCCATCGGCTGGCCGATCAGGGCAAGCTCGATTTTGAAGCGCCGGTGGCGAAATATTGGCCGGAATTCGCCGCCGCCGGCAAATCCACCGTGCCGGTCAAATATCTGCTCAGCCATAAAGCCGGACTCGCCGCGATTCGTGCGCCGCTCAAGCTTGAAGACCAATTCAACTGGGCAAAAGTCACCGGTGAACTGGCGCGCCAGGAGCCGTGGTGGCAACCGGGAACGAAACACGGCTATCACGCGATAACGTTTGGGTGGCTGGTCGGCGAGGTCGTGCGGCGCATCAGCGGGAAAAGCCTCGGCGCCTATTTTCGCGACGAAGTCGCCGGACCGCTCGGCGCCGAAGCCTATATTGGTTTCGGTCCGGAGCTTGACGCGCGCGTCGCCGATATTCTGGCGGCGCCTCCGCCCAAGCCCGGTGAACCCAATCCCTTCATGGAAATGATGAAGGATCCGGAATCAGTGAGCGCCAAGGCAATCAATAATCCGCCCAACGCTATCGCACCTGAGACGGTTAACTCGCGGGCATGGCGGGGCGCCGAAATCCCCGGCGCCAATGGCCATAGCACTGCGCGCGCGCTGGCACGAGTTTATGGCGCGCTGGCTTGTGGCGGTGAACTCGACGGTGTGAAGATCATTTCGTCGGCGAGCCTGCCGCGGTGTTATACCGAGCAATCCAAGGGAATTGATGAGGTGCTGAAGTTTCCGACGCGTTTCAGTCTAGGCTACATGCTTTCCCAGCCCGGCGCGCAGCTCGGGCCGAATCAGCGTTCATTCGGGCATCCCGGCGCCGGCGGTTCGTTGGGATTCGCCGACCTCGACGCGAAGGTCGGCTTTGGTTACGTGATGAATCAAATGGGCGGGGCGGCGGCGTCGCTGATCGATCCGCGATGCGCCGCGCTGATCGATGCGGTATACGCATCCCTCTGAAGTAAGTTCGACGAAGGCAAGCATTGCCTTTGCGCATGTTTCGAGCCACGAGCCGCGACAACGGAGCGGCGGCGCATGCCACCAGCGGAAGCCGCCCGGTGAAGCGAGCAAACGAGTCCGCGAGGTGCGCATAGAAATAGGTCGGTGAAAGAAGGAGACTTCAATGGCAGCTACAGCCGTAACTTCCGAAGTGGCGCCGAGGCCCGAGATGTATTTCGATTCGCCGGGCGCGGCGCTGGTGCGTGCGAATGACCTCGACTGGATCGGCGACGGCATCAATGGTGGCATCAAGCTGCTCCGGATCAGTAGCGAGACTGGATGGTTCGCGGCTTTGATCAAGGGCCGCGCTGGCCAGGTGAATCCGCCGCATACCCATATCGGCCCTGCCTGCTTTTACGTGATCGAAGGCGGCTTCGATTATCGGGGCGGTTCGGCGCATGCTGGTGACTGGGTGTGGGAACCGGCCGGCGCAGTCCATCCGGCCACCAGCCATCCAGTTGATACTATCTATCTCGCCAATGTGTTCGGGCCGGTCATTCTGCATGGCAAGGATGGTAAAGAGCCGCCGGTACTCGACTGGCGGTCCTCCCAGGCAATGGTCGATCGGGCCAAAAATCCGGACGCGAAAAAGGTCAAACGCCCGGATGGCTACTTCGATCCGCTTAATGCTGCGCTGGTGCGCACCAACGACCTTGATTGGATCGACGACGGCATCGGGAACAAGATCAAGATTTTGCGCATCAACCAGGAAACCGGCTATTTCCATATTTTGATCAATGCGCCGGCCGGCCAGGTAAATCCGCCGCATACTCATTTAGGGCCTGCCGATTTCTACGTTTTGGAGGGTGGCTTTGACTATCGCGGCGGCTCGGCCCGCGCAGGCGATTGGGTCTATGAACCGACGGGCGCGGTCCATGACGCAACCTCACATCCGATGGACACGCTCTACCTCGCTAACGTCTACGGACCCGTCGCGTTTCACAAACCCGACGGTAGCATCGGGGGTATCCTTGACTGGCGTTCGATGCAAGCGCTAGCAGACCGAGCGGCACAGTCGCGCTAGGCGATCATAGATCGGGCGGCGGAGAATTAATCGTCCAAGGAAGGCCACGATGGATATCGGATATTTCGGACTAGGAATTGGTCCACTGACGGCATCTGACTGGGTCAAGCCGGTGGCGGCAACTGCCGAACGGCTGGGGTTTGCAAGCATATGGGCGCCGGAACACGTCATCCTGTTGGAGCAGTATAGCTCGAAGTATCCATACTCGGCCGGTGAGTTCCCATTGCCGACCGATACGCCGTTTGCGGATCCGTTCACGACGTTGGCGTTCGCGGCCGCGTGCACCAGTAAGATCAAGCTTGCAACCGGCATTTGTCTGGTTCCCGAGCATAATCCATTGGTGCTTGCCAAGACGGTCGCGACGCTCGACCGGCTGAGCGGCGGCCGCTTAATCCTGGGCGTCGGCATCGGATGGCTGGCCGAAGAATTTCAAGCGCTCGGGATTTCTTTCGAACGCCGCGCTCAGCGCACCCGTGAATATATCGACGTGATGCGGAAGCTATGGAGCGAGCCCAAGAGCTCACATCGCGGCGAATTCGTGAGCTTCCCGGAAGTACAGAGCTTTCCGAAGCCATACAGCAGAACAGTGCCGGTCTGGTTCGGCGGAGAGACGCCGCCCGCGTTGCGGCGAGTCGGCGAGTATGGCAACGGCTGGATCGGCTTTAATCTTTCACCTGACGAGGCCGCACCGAAAATCAAACGAATTGAAGAGATTCTGAAGGCAAGCGGCCGCAAGCGTTCCGATGTTCACCTGGCGGTTTCGCCTTACGCAAAGCCGGTCAAATCCGACGACCTCAAGCACTATCGTGACGCGGGAGCGGACGAAGTGGTGCTGCTGACGCTTGGCGCGCCATAGTCGGTGGATGAGACGATTCGGCGGATGGAACAAATGGCGCGGGACTTCGTCGAAGCGGCGGCGAAGTTGTAATAAAGGCGCTGCCGGTTGGGTCAATTAGACGGGTCGTGCCCACCACCCACCCTGATCCGCATGAGCGTAGTGCTGCTCGCGCTCGTGACATGAGCAAAGTTATGGCGCGGGGCCGCGACCCGGTTGCGAAGTTTATCCGTTGGCTCGATGATGCGCGCGCGTTGAAGATTCCTAACTACGAAGCGATGGCCTTAGCCACGGCTGAGCCTGATGGACGGCCATCGGTTCGTTTCGTGCTGCTTAAGGGAATCGACCAACGCGGGTTTGTCTTCTTCACCGATAGCCGCAGCCGCAAAGGGCGAGAATTGGGTGCTAATCCGCGTGCCTCGCTCGCCTTCTACTGGCAGCCGAATGGGCGGCAAGTAAGGGTCGAAGGGCCCATTGAGGAAATCGCGCCGTCCGACGCTGACGAGTATTGGTTGACCAGGCCGCGGCAGAGCCAGCTTGCTGCGAGCGCCTCATATCAGAGTGCGCCACTCCGCTCACGCGCATTGTTGCTCGCGCAGGTGGCTCGACTCGCCACCAAACTGCGAGGCCGCGAAGTACCACGCCCGCGCGGGTGGCTAGGCTTTCGCCTGCGTCCTGACGCGATTGAGTTCTGGACCCATCGCGAACATCGGCTGCACGATCGTGAAGTTTACTTCCGCCGCGGGAATAACTGGCGGCGCGGGCTGCTCCAGCCGTAACTGAGGCCCCGCGATCAATTTGAGCATAGTGTGAGCGAAGGCGGATTATGTCGAAGTGCCGATCTCGCCGATATCAATGCTGATCGTCACACGAAGCGCGACATGATCTGCTCACCCAGGATGCGCATGTAATGCAACTGGCTGTCGAGGCGTCCGCCCACCGGACCGACCCACAGCTTAGAGGCACCGGCGCTCGCCAGTTCTTCGATACGCGCAATCCAATCGCCCACGTTGCCGGCCAAAGCAAACCGCCTGATTGCGTAATCTGTTAAGCCCAGTTCGTCCATTCTTTTCGGATTCCGGCCCTCATGGACCACATGATCATAAAGCACATAGCCATCGACGTATTGCCGGATTTTAGCGCGCAAATCATTTGGCACGTGTTTGTCGTCGAGCCCTTGTCTCATCGAATGGTTCAGGATCGACGACACCGAAGCCTTCACATTAGCGAGCGCCTTAGCGCGGTCTTCATGCAATGAAGTCCGCGTGGTAAACCAGATATCGACGTCAGCCGGGTTGCGTCCTGCCGTTCGTGCTCCGGCATGAATCCGCGAGACCGTGTCACGGATAATCTCGGGCAAGAGGCCGGTCCCGGCGATAACGCCGTCGCCAATTCTTCCGCCGAGATCAAGCATCTTCGGCCCTTCTGCACAGATAGAGATCGGGATGCGATCGCGGATGGCGGTCGCAGACCATCGGACGCGTTGTGGCCGGCCCTGGTATGTGGCTTCGCCGCTCGCCAACAAGTTACGGACGCAGGCGACAAAATCCTCGATTCGGCCTCGCGACGCAATTTTGTAGCCGATGTTAAGCACCGCGCTGTCGCCGCTGGCGATGTCCATAAACGCCCGTCCGCCGGTCAGGCTATCCAGCGAGGCCAGAAAAGAGGCCATGATCTGCGGTTCGCGAGTCAGGGGATTGGTGGGCCGCAAGCCCACGCGAGCCCGGGATGACGCGAGTGCGATGACCGTGGCTCTTACGAATGCGTCCCCGCCGACGAACGCCGAGTCGTAGGTGCCGAGGGCTTCGGCGCCGTAATCCTCAGCCATTTTGACCAAGTCAGAAAATCGCCCTGTATCTTCCCGGCCAAGCAGAGGATCGCCTGGAGCCAAATTGATACCGAAAGAGACTTTCACGACGGATTATCGCCTGGCTCGCGCCAAACGCTCCCTTTATGGCCCACGAGTCGTAGAAGCTTCCCACGACTCATAGCCCGATAGGATGCAGAATCTTCATCCTAGGCTCTATCTCGGCGGCAACCCTCACCGCATCTATCCTGCAAAAAGAGCCAAACGGACAAAGAAGACATAGGTCGAGCGGCTTCAGAAAATACACCCGACCAGCGTTTACCTGCAACGGAAATGGAGCCTCGACAAGGAAGCACGACGCTCTCATATTTGATAACTGCTGCTGTCGGACACCATGAGATGCCGGCCGACCCACGGCACTTGTCTTGCTGCTGACTAGAGCAGTTGCCTGCTTGACCGAGCAAAGGGCCTTAAAGGTTGACGGCACATGCAGAGTCATTCGCGACCCGCGGAAGGGTAAACGCCTTTTGCCAGTAATAGTTAACAAATAAGGACTATTCGACTCGAGGAGAAATTACGATGCTTAAGTTCGTTTGCCTGCTTCTGATGCTCCTCATGACATCGGGGTGCTGTCAGTTATTCGGACTTTGTACTTCAGTCAATGTACATACTTCAGCTTCATCCCCTGACAAATTCGCCAGTTCAGACTTGTACGATGGTTTCGGCTCCATTAGCTTCATGGGGTCCACAAGCATCCGCGGAATCCGGCGGGCGGCCAGTCAGCGCGGTGGTCACCAATTCGCATTATTTATCTTGCGATTGAGAGCAATTTCCGGCCTGCAGCAAACCCGAATTTCTGGTCAGTGGCTACAAGGAGCGGCCCGGGGTCGGCGCACGGGAGCTGCCGTTATGGCGCGGGCCGCTTGATGTGCTTGTGCGAAAAATTGGCACGATGGTGGCTCGGCCCGACGTGAGACGAAATATGGTCTACATAGGTAGTGAACTGGTATTGCGAGCGGTCTTGGATTTTAAGCCAAGTGCTCTAACCGCCATGCAAATCGTTCCGGGTAGAACCATCAGCTTCGCTTAGGATGTGGGAAAGGGTCCGTCTAGATTTTGCATCCACGAAGCACCAGTTTCATGAATGCTCAGGTATTGGGCGCGTCGGCCCGAGGCCGTCGTCCCCCTGACGCGGATTTAGGCAGTTTGAGTACCGGGGAAGAATCGGATTTCTAAAGGCCTCTTCTATTTTTTTCCGAACCATTCGGCTGCGCGGGCGAGCGTTGGATAGCCTGAGCCTATCTGGATCAGCACCCCATGACTTGAACGGGGGGAGATGAATCCCTCGTAAGAATCGGGACCATATTCCCGCTCGTTAACGACCTTGATGCCCTGCCGTTTAAGTTTCCCTATTTGCTCTTTTGCGTCAGGCACATCGAGCGTCAGATGATGAAGTCCTTCACCGTGCTTGTCCAGAAACCCATGTAGAAATGAGGTTTCGCCCAGCGGCTCAAGCAGTTCAAGCGTAAAACCGTTCAGATCGAATTCGAAAATTCGATAACCCGCATCTGGATTGGCATGCTCATAGAGGAAGCGTGCGCCGAGAGCGTCCTCGAAAAACTTGCGCGCCTCGGCCACGCTTCTTACCGCGATACCGATATGGTCGAGCTTGCCGATTGGCCGTCCGGCCATTATGCGCACTCCTGGCTGAGCCGTCCTATTCCTATGCGCACGTCGCAGACTCCTTTTGAGTAACGCCCTGCAAACGGCGGTGTGCGCCGATCGGGCAGACTCGTTTTGAGTGATGCACCTCGCCGACTCGTTTGCTCGTTTCGCTGCGCTCCACTACTGTGCTCGTTTCGCTGCGCTCCACTAACGTGCTTGTTTCGGATTCGCTCCACTAGCTTGCTCGGCTGCGCTGCGCCTTATTCCGGCCAACTGGCCTTGAAGCTGGGACGCGCCTTCATCCGCTGCCACCACGCTTTAAGGTTCGGAAGATCATTCGGGATCGAGAACCCTGCCCCTTCGAGATTCGCCAGCGGCGGGATAAACGAGATATCGCCCAGGCTATACTCATCGGCGAAGTACTCTCGCCCCTGGAGTTCACGGTCGAGATAGACGAAATGATCACGCGCCTCCCGTTCCCCTTCAGCAATCTTCTCGCGATCGCGTTCCTCCTCCGGCTTACGCATCTGCCCGAAAATCTTGAACAGCGACGGCATCAGGTAGGCGTCGGCATAATCCTCGAAAGCGCGAGCGCGTGCCCGTTTGACCGGGTCTCGCGGCAACAGCGGATGTTGCGGGCGGGTATCTTCCAGGTATTCGTTGATAACCGTCGAGTCGTGAACGATGATGCCGTCGTCGATTAATGCTGGCACCTTCCCGACCGGGTTTATTGCAAGATACTCCGGCTTCTTGTGCTCACCGGAAGGCAAATCAAGCCATGTTGTTTCCCATTGGAGCCCTTTTTCCAAAAGGGCTATGCGCGTCTTGCGCGCGTACGGTCAGGGCTTATAGTCGAACATCTTCAGCATTTCCGTATCCTCCTCAGGTCTATAAAGTAAGCGCTGCAAAGTGGATGAGATCGCTCAATATTGAGAATCTAGTGAGCGCCGCGATAAAACGTCAAGTGTTGCTATCAGCCTACTCATTCAGATGCGCGTGAGCCTGGTTTGAATCGTTATGGCCTCGAAACCTGGCGAGCCGTGGAAGATGCCACCCCTGTTGAAGATCTATGAAGCCTTTGGCGCGCTCGCCGACGGGCGGGTACGGCTGGAAGACGAATCGCATGCCAGCGTGCTCTCCTCGGATCGCACAAAAACGTACCAAGTCGAGATTTCTGGAGAGGGCCGAGTGATTTCCTCCAACGATAATGCTTCATATTGGCAGGGCTATCTCGGCTATCCAGCTATCGCAGTCATGCTGGCGCGAGGGTTGTGCCCGGTACGCGCAGAGGCTATCAGTGCGCTCGCTGGAATTTCCTGGAACGAATTGAACCGGAGTTTCCGTAACGACTACAGCCGCACAATCGCAGAAGTGATGCGGCGAGCGGAAGAACGTGGGTTCGATTCCACAATCATCGCCGCAGAGGCAGAAGCGGTCCTCTCAAAGCTCAGGGAATTTGCGCCGTTGCGCGGCTCTCGGCGCAGGCCGGCGCGGCCCCTTCCGCTAATATGACCGGTGCGCCCGCCACGAACCCTGCTCGATCAGCCCGCCGCCCTGATAGCAAGTATACCCGCCATTGATAGTTTGATTCACGTTGATACCGGTAAAAATGCAGCTCGTAGCATCCGGCATGATGACCCGAACGCTCATCCGGGCACCTGCGTTACTAACGTCGATTACCTTGCCGGTCTCGTTGGCGTGATAGCAGTCCATATTGCCATACGCGCAGGTGTATCGGCCTGTGAGCTTACCATCAGGGCTTTGCAGCAGGGTTATAGTAACGTTCTGCTCTGCATTGCAGCGGCTCGGGAGATGGGCAAACGCAGCGCAACTGGCCAGGGTCGTGCCCTGCCATACACCGGCGAAGCCGGATTCGGCGTCGGCGCTGGATGCGGCCCGTTCACCCGATGCAGGAGCAGCCGAGCGATCGGCGGGCACGCTTGAATAAGTTTCGGAGCTGCCGGACGCGCATCCGAAAGTCAGCGCTGACAGACTCGCGCTCAACATGATAGTGGCAATTCTGGAGAATGGTTGGCAGTTTCGCATCAATCTCCTCTGCGGCCCAATGGTCCTCGCTCAACTGCTCCTTTCGTATTCAACTCGCGGGCACTCGAGTGGAAAATGATGTTGTGCGAATCAGTCAGTAGCTGCGCTCGACGCGGAAGCCGCCCAGTTCCATCGGTCCGCCCCAATGGCATTGATAGCGCCCTTCAAGGATACCGTTCTGCGGCATTCCGGTGAAACGGCACATCGAGCCGTCTTCGAGCATGACGGCGATTCGAAGCAACCTGGCGGTCATCTGGCCGTTGCGGATTACACCAGTTTCGGCCAAGTCGCGGCAATTCTCATTACCGAACGCGCATCTATAAGACCCGCTGACACGCGGCCCGTCCTGGAACATTGTTAAGGTAATTTGCTGCATCGCCCCGCAGCGGCCCGGATTGGTTGTTGTAACAATCGGACAATCGGCGAAGCTTCTACCCTGCCAGACACCGGTCACGCTATTGGCCGGCAACACTGCTGGCGTATCCAATATCGGGCCTGAGGCGGATCTTACGGCTTCGGGCGCGCATCCGTAAGCGAGTGAAAGAAGCGCTATGGCAAGTAGCCGTCGCAAGAGGTACGCGTACATGGCGGCAAACCTCCGATGGGGCTATGGAACCGATTCAGAAACTAAAAGCGCGGCGTTTGGCAATCAAGCGAAAATCGTCCTTCTTTAAACAAAGGTGTTCCTTCCGGCACAAAATCGATTTCGACAATCCCGTTCCGGGTTCGGCGACCCGCAAGCAATGTCAGCGGATCTATCAGGTCCTGACCGCGCCGAGCCGACTTCGGGTCGTCATTGACCAGCAGGGAACGGGGCCGCTAGTATGTCCGCGCGGGGTGGAGCAGTCTGGTAGCTCGCCGGGCTCATAACCCGGAGGTCGAGGGTTCAAATCCTTCCCCCGCAACAATCGGACAATCCGCGAAGCTTCTGCCCTGCCAGACACCGGTCACGCTATTGGCCGGCAACACTGCTGGCGTATCCGATATCGGGCCTGAGGCGGAACTTACGGCTTCGGGCGCGCATCCGTAAGCGAGTGAAAGAAGCGCTATGGCAAGTAGCCGTCGCAAGAGGTACGCGTACATGGCGGCAAACCTCCGATGGGGCTATGGAACCGATTCAGAAACTAAAAGCGCGGCGTTTGGCAATCAAGCGAAAATCGTCCTTTCTTTGAACAAGGGTGTTCCTTCCGGCACAAAATCGATTCAACAATGCGTTCCGGGTTCGGCGACCCGCGAGCAATGTCAGCGGATCTATCAGGTCGCTGACCCGCGCCGAGCACGACTTCGGGTCACCATTGACCGGCAGGGAATGTGGCCGCTAGTATGTCCGCGCGGGGTGGAGCAGTCTGGTAGCTCGCCGGGCTCATAACCCGGAGGTCGAGGGTTCAAATCCT
>CAVWAA010000002.1:20000-56448 GCA_963752805.1 Binataceae bacterium (SeqCode) | reverse complement strand
GTAAGTCTCCGGCAGCGCCAGCACTAGGCAGACGATGAAACCAAGCAGAAAACGCCGCTTCGCCATCGGGTAATTTCGAGCGAGTTATCCTCGGCAGCGAGGATCATCCCCAATCATCCCTGCAACCAGTGCCACCGAGACTATCCCCGCGATGATGGTCCAGCTGGATTGCTGTTCGGTTATCGAATGACCGTGGGTCGCGATTTCGACCGGGATCCATCCGATGGCGCCACCGAGCAGGCCCGCCAGCGCTTTGAATAGCAATTCACGACGGTCAATCGCGTCGTTCATCGCCAGGGCTTCCTCACCTCGATCGCCTTATTATCATGCGACCGAGTTGATCATAGATTATAAGAAATCCGATTATAATACGGCGGTTGGAAAAGGGAGCCTTCAGCGATTATTCAGCCTTGCTGGAGCGCGGGGCCCTGACCGGGCTGTAACTACCGGGAGGAATGCTTTTTTCAAAATTCTATTCGCTCTCCTGGTTTGACGGTGGCACTGGCTTGAGCTGACTACGTTCACGTCCCTCGGCAATCCAGGCCTCGACCTCGCGCCGCTCGCGGAGCAGGAAACTGGCTATTGCCTTGCGCAGGCCGGAATGGGCAATGAAGTGCATACTGTGGGTGAAGGCCGGGTCGAACCCGCGTAACCATTTATACTCGCCTCCGGCGCCAGGCTCGAAGCGGGTGACGCCGTGCTGGATGCAGTGCTCAATCGCAGCATAGTAACAGACGTTGAAATGGAGAAAAGGCAAATCCGCGAAACATCCCCAGTAGCGTCCGTAGAACACCCCTGCCTTCTCTAAGTTGATAGTGGCGGCGATTAACTCGCCTCGCCGATAAGCGCAGACGAAGCGCAGATGGCGCTTGAAGCTCGCGCGCAGCAGATCGAAAAATTCCCGCGTCAGATATTGACGGCCCCAGTATAGTTTTTCAATCGTCAACAGATAGATCTTGAACATCGGGCCGAACATCGCATCTTTGATCTCGTCGCCGGCATGTACTCGGATCGAGACTTCCTGCGCCAGCAGCGCGGCCCGCTCATGGCGAACAGCATACCGCCGCTTGCTCTTGAGCTGGCCGAGGTAGTCGTCAAACGTGTGGAAGCCGCCATTATGCCAATGATACTGGTACCCCAGCCGCTGCAGGAACCCATTTTCCTTGAGCACCTCAGCTTCGTCGGGCGCACAGAAATTAACGTGGACGGATGAAAGCCCGTTGTCCTTGCATAACTCGGTCAAGGCGCGCGCGAGCAACTTAACCATCGTGCGGCGGTCGAAATCCGAAGCAACCAGGAAGCGACGGCCCGTATGTGGTGTGAAGGGAACACCGACCAGCAGTTTGGGGAAATAACGAATGCCCGCACGTTCGGCCGCATCGGCCCAGCCATGGTCGAAAATGAACTCGCCCATACTGTGCGACTTGAGGTACATAGGACAGGCGGCGATGATTCTGCGGGCCGGCGTGGTACGAACGATAAAATGATAAGGCGCCCAACCGGTCTTGCGCGCGGCACTCTTCGACTCCTCCATCGCGCACAGCCATTCCCATTCAAGGAACGGCGAATCATCGGGCGCCAGCAACGCGTTCCATTCGTCGCGCGCGATATCGCGCATCCGCTCGACCACCGCGAGCTCGAACCGAATTGGGGTTTCGTTGGTCGCTGCCATCAGCAGTGCTCCGCGCTTTGAGCTTAATCGGCGCATGGGAGGATTCAAAGCACGAACCCGCCGCCGGAAAAACTATTGCGTTCAGCGATGCGGCTTGGCGCCGATTCTGGTAAACTCTGCCTAAGAGACTGCCCAACGGGTTCCAACAATGCCGATGCAATTTCAATTGGAAATCATCGAAGCACGCAAGCGCGACGGCGGCCGGCGACAAGGTGACGATCGTTACGGCGAAATCGTCACTGAACGGCGCACCAAAGAGCAGACGCGAACCAAAAAACCGCCGCTTTATAAATGTATTCTCTTGAACGACGACTACACGCCGATGGAATTCGTGGTCGAAATTCTCAAGCAGATCTTTCACAAGCCACATGCCGAAGCGACCCGGATCATGCTACACGTTCATCAGAACGGCATGGGTGTCGCCGGAATCTATCCATACGAGATCGCGGAAACCAAAGTGCGCAGCGTCGAAGAACTCGCCCGTGAAAGTCAGTATCCGCTCAAATGTGTGCTGGAGAAGGAGTAGGGTCTACTTTGCTCAATTCCATCTCAATTATGGTGGCCCAGGTGCCGAGCCTGTCACCGGGGAGGCTTCTGACCGATGGCATCGTCAGGCGTGATGATAAGCCGTGAATTGCAGATCACTCTGCAGCTCGCGATGACTGAAGCGCTCAACCGCCGCCATGAGTACGTCTGCCTCGAACATCTGCTCTACGCGATGCTGCATGACGTCACTACCAGCAATATCCTTCAGCATTGCGGCGCCGACCTGGAATTGCTCAAGAAGAAGCTGATCAAGTATCTCGATGAGGACCTTGAGCGAGTTCCCAAAACCGAGCAATTGCAGCCTCACTATGCGAATGGCGTTCAGCGCGCGCTGCAACGCGCCGCGGTCCATGCGCAATCGGCCGGACGCGCTGAAATCAACGGTTCGCAGGTGCTGGTCGCAATGTTTCACGAAGCCGACTCACAGGCGATTTTTCTCCTGCAGGAGCAAGGCGTTACCCGCTTCGACGTAATCAATTTCATCTCGCACGGGGTCTCGAAGGCAGGGGCCGATCAGGAGCGCGAGGTACATGGCGCTGGTGACGAAGAGGAAGCCGAAGGCGACGGCGAGCCCGAAGCCGAAGATGGCGCTCCGAAGCTGTCACCCGGCAAGGCGCTCAAGACCTATGCTATCAATCTCGCAGAGCGCGCCGCCAAGGGCCAGATCGATCCGTTGATTGGCCGCAAGAACGAGATGGAGCGCGCGATTCACGTACTGTTGCGGCGGCGAAAAAATAATCCTGTATTCGTCGGCGAGGCCGGAGTTGGCAAAACTGCGCTGGCTGAGGGCTTGGCATTGGCGGTTCATGAAGGGCGGGTGCCGCCCGCATTGAAGGATGTCCAGATTTTCGCGCTCGATATGGGCGCACTGCTGGCGGGCACGCGTTTTCGCGGCGATTTCGAGCAGCGGCTCAAGGCGGTGATCAAAGCGGCGACGGGCAATCGCCGTATCATTCTGTTTATCGATGAGATTCATACGATTGTCGGCGCCGGCTCGGCCTCGGGCTCGACGATGGATGCGTCCAATCTGCTTAAGCCGGCTCTCGCCTCCGGTGAACTGCGTTGTATCGGCTCGACCACCTACCAGGAATATAAACGCTCGTTCGATCGTGACAAGGCATTAGGCCGCCGCTTTCAACGGATCGAAGTTGCCGAGCCGACCCAGGACGAGGCGATTCAGATTCTGAACGGCCTCAAGTCTCATTACGAAAAACATCATAATGTACGCTACACCGCCGCCGCGCTGCGTGCCGCAGTCGAGTTGTCTGCGCGTTATATCAACGATCGCTATCTTCCAGACAAAGCGATTGACGTGATGGATGAAGCCGGCGTTGCCGGCCATCTGCGCGCCCGTAATAGCGAAACGGTCACTGTGGGCGCGCGCGATGCTGAACGTACGGTCGCGCGGATGGCGAAAATTCCGGAACGGTCGGTTTCGTCGTCGGACCGGGCACGGCTGCAGAATCTGGAGCCTGAACTCAAGCAAGTGGTCTACGGGCAAGACAGCGCTATCGAGGCCGTCTGCCGCGCGATCAAGCTCGCCCGCTCGGGCCTGGCGCATCCTGACCGCCCGGTGGGCGCGTTTCTTTTCGCAGGCCCAACCGGCGTGGGGAAGACCGAAGTTGCGCGCCAGCTTGCCAAAGTGATGGGCGTCGAATTCATCCGATTCGACATGTCCGAATACATGGAGCGCCACACGGTATCGCGTCTGATTGGCGCGCCGCCGGGATACGTCGGCTTCGATCAAGGTGGCCTGCTGACCGATGCTATTAACAAGACGCCGCATAGCGTGCTGCTGCTCGATGAGATTGAGAAGGCCCATCCCGATTTGTTCAGTATCCTGTTGCAGGTCATGGACCATGCTACGTTGACCGATAACAATGGGCGCAAGGCTGATTTCCGCAACGTAATTATCGTGATGACCACCAACGCGGGCGCCCAGGAGCTGGCGCGCGCGATGATTGGTTTCGGTGCGGGGATCAGCACCGGCTCGCCCAAGGCCGTGATCGAGCGGATGTTCTCGCCGGAATTCCGCAACCGCCTCTCCGCAACAATAGAATTTGCGCCACTGCCGCCACCGGTAATCGAACAGGTGGTTGAGAAGTTCCTGGGCGAATTGCAGCAACGGCTCAATGCCAGCAAGGTAACCTTGGAGGTCTCCCCGGCGGCGAAGAAGTGGCTCGCCGAACGTGGGTACGATACCCGTTTCGGCGCTCGTCCGCTCGGGCGACTCATCGAAAACGAAATCGCGCGAGTCCTGGCCGATGACGTGTTGTTCGGCAAGCTCACGAAAGGCGGCAAGGTCAAAGTCGACGTCGCCGACGAGAAGCTGGTGTTTGATTACGGCGACGTTCCCGCCGAGGCGGTCGACGCCTCCGCGTGATACCGACTGTCTCGTACTTTTTCTCGTCCCTCGGGTCGAAATTATCAGTCAAGAAGTTCGGCTCTAAATAGGCGGCAAGGGAGACCGGCAAAAATGGGGTCACGCCCATAATGAAATTTGGGTATTACTCGGGGTCTTTACTTTCTACGCGGAATTGCTAAATGCTGTAATTGAGGAATGCGCGTTTCTCTTGCGGCTTGCCCTTGAGATAAGGGCGCGGTCGAGGGTGCTCATCGCAAAATGGGCGCCGACTTCCCAAAAGGGAGGTCAGGACATCATGAGGAAGAAGGTCCTGTTCCCGGCTTGGTGGTTCCTCCCGCCACTTACGGAGCGCTCGCCTCCGCATTGATGGCAAATATCTCCGGCAGACAATCGGCTAGATATGCCGAAAAGGGCGCGGTCATCTGAACCGCGCCGTGCCAACAGGGAATTGGCTCACCGTCCATTCACCGAGTGGAAATCGGCGGTGAGCCTTCTTGCATTTTAGGCTGTGCAAATCAGCGTCCCATTCCGCCGCTCTCCCGTCGCCGCGAATCGAAGAAGCGGTTCCCCGTTCAAATCACCTTCATTGAGCGCAGGCGTTTGCATGCGCCGGCATCGAAACCCAGCTCGGCCAGAATTTGATCGGTATGCTCGCCAAGCGCGGCAGCGCGCTGACGTACCCTGATAGGCGTGCGGGAGAATTTTGCGGCCGGACCAGTGATGGGAGCGATTTGACCGTCCTCCTGCTCGGTCTCTTGCAGCATCTCACGTTCGCGCATGTGCGGATCCAATGCCGCTTGATGGTAGGTGCGGACGGGCGCAGCCGGGATACTTGACTGATTGAACCGCTCAATCGCCTCGGCAACTGTCTGCGCCTGCAGCCAGGACCGAAGCAGGAGGTTGCATTCGTCGCGGTGCTGCAGCCGCGCGGTAGGCGTCGCGAAGCGGGAATCGTCCGCAAGTTCCGCGCGTCCCAGCATCTTGGACAAAACCCGCCAATGCGAATCCAGCAGCACGGCAACATAGATTTGCCCGTCGCGGCAATCGTAGACATCCACTGGCGCTGACAGCATCGATTGATTTCCGAGCCGCGGTAATGGATGACCCAAAGCAGCGAGCGACGGAAAGCCGTTTGATTGGAATAACACGGCATCAAGCAGCGCTACATCTATGTGTTGTCCCTCTCCGGTGAGGTCGCGATGGCGCAGCGCGGCGACTGCGCTTAGTGCACCATGCAACCCCGCCAAGTCGTCGCACAAGTAAGTTGCGCATCGTGTGGGCGCACCATCGGGCGCTCCGTTGAGTGACATGAAGCCGGATTCCGCTTCAGCCAACGGATCGTAACCGACGCGGTCGTAATTCGGGCCGAACTGACCGAAACCGCTGATCGACACATAGACGATGTCGGCTTTGACCTGGCGACAATGATCGTATCCGATGCCCCACTTGTCGAAGGTGCCCGGACGGAAATTCTGCACGATGACATCTGCGCGCGCGGCGAGCTTGAGAAAAATCCGGCGGCCCTCGCCGCTCCGCAAGTCCAGCGTGAGACTGCGCTTGTTGCGGTTGACGGTGGCATGCAGGAAACTGATCCGCCCGCGCTCGCCGGTCAAGTACGGCGGCAGTTTGCGGCCGACTTCGCCGTCAATCGCTTCCACCTTGATCACGTCAGCGCCCAAATCCGCCAGCAGGCATCCACACATCGGCCCTGCCCAACTGGTGGTTGCCTCGAGCACGCGGATGCCATGCAGCGGACCAGTCAGATCGTTGCGCGCATCTTTGAAGAACTCCGTTTTCTGCATCGACTATTTCCACTCTCCACACGGGGATGTACACGCGAAAATCTACTTCCACGAAGCGCACAATGACAAACGCGGAGCCGCTGTAGCGGCAGAAGGAGAGCGGCAGTAAGCTTTGAACGATTGGTATGAGAGTCATCGAAGCGCAGTTCTGGATTGGTGTACATGGCGCGATTATTGGTGAGGACCGCCGCATCCTGCTGCTGCGGCGAGCGCCAACCATGCTCTATCGTCCACGTCACTGGGACTTGCCAGGGGGTCACCTGGCACTGGATGAGGACATTCATGAATGCCTGCACCGGGAAATCCGCGAAGAAACCGGGCTGGAGGTCGAGCTCGGTCCTCTGCTCGGCTTAAATAAGGCGAACGATGGTCCTTACGTTCAGATGATTTTTGGATGCCGGCCAAAACGACCGATTCGCGATCTCAGGCTCCAGCCCCAGGAACATGACGCGGCCCAATGGATTGCGATTGCACAGATGCGCCAACTGCCCCGATTAATTCCCTATTTGTCCGCAATTGTCAGCCGGGGAATGCTTGATCAAATCGACTTCTGATAAGGTCAGGCTCTCAGGTCTAAGCCTGCGGGCTCCTGGGAAACGTGGGCCGGTGTCGTTAGGTTCAATCTCACCGATATACTAATTTGCACGCGGCCTCGACCGACGCTCGCGGGAGGCACGAAGTCCGACGTCGGCTTGACTGTCGAAGGTCTCGATGTTGCGATATCACGGTGACTGGGTAGCAAATATGCGTCAGCTGGTACTCGGCACTTTCATGCTCTTGTCAACCATATTGCCGCTTGGCGCGAATGCGTGTGCTGACACTGGTCGAAAAGGCGGCGGTGACGTAGAGGGACGGCTGACAGTCCAGCGGATTGAAGTTAAGGTCGTGAGGTCGGTTCCTCCCCAAGTCTTCGCCCGTGTGCATGGAGTGGTGCTGAACGGCTGTACAGTCTTCGGTGCCGTCGCCCAGCATAAGAACGGTTATGCGGTCACGCTGACGATTCCGACCCATGTTCGCTCCCGCGTTTGCACGATGATGGCGCGCCTAATAGATGAGACGATCCGGCTGGATGGCGATTTTGCTCCGGGACTTTATACACTGGAGGTTGACGGGGTGGTCGAGCAGTTCAAGGTCTGATGCGGTGCTCGGAGACGCACGGGGCCAGGCACAATGTCTGACCCCGATTACGCGCGGTCGGGTCTTGTCTCCCCCTCACGCCATCACGGTTAGCAGTAACCGGGATTGTGTACGCAGATGTAGTTAAGGATGGCGGTAGGCGATGGCGCACAAGTGTTCAGGGGCGAGCACTGGACATAGCGGCCGTCCAGAATAGAAACGCCAAGATACAAGACCCCACCGGCCACAGGAGCGTACGAAGTGGCTGCGACGAGAGAGACCAGATTGGAGTCGGATGCCCCTGACGGCGGTTCTCCGGTCGCGTATTGTCCGTAGTTTATCAGCCAACCACCGCCACTGGCGCCGCCGCTCATGTCGGAACCGGCAACGTCGGTGTTGTTGTTGCCTCCAAAGACCTGAGCATCGTTTCGATGGTCCTTTGTACAATTGTCCAGGTTGCACGGATAGCCGATGATCGAGACGTGCTGGCCCACGTACAAGTCGGGAATGTTGTAGCCGGCGTACCCGGTGAAGCTGCCAATCTTAACGCCACTGGAATTGGGGTTGAGCGCGATCACCACGTTTCGTGCTCAGCTGATGGGGTCGCTGTTCACAGCGACTGGTACGACGGGGGCAAAATCGTCGTCCACCGCACTTTCATTATCCGCGATCAAGCCTTCGTCGGAAGCAACCGGATCGGTACCTCCAACGCCGGTTGTCAATGGATGAGTGGGCTTGTGAACGTCTTCGATCAAATCGTAATACAGTTCTTCGTAATGTGCCGCCATTATTGCAGCACTGAAACGGGTTTCGAACTCTTCTCGAACGATTAGGCGCGACAAGTCACCAGCTTTACACACGCCCTCGACTAACCATCCACATCCGACGCGATAAATCCTGTAATGCCATCCTTCAGCACTTCCGGAACCGAGCCGCAGGGTCTTGCGATTACCGGCGTTCCACACGCCAACGCCTCGATCATAACCAGGCCGAATGGCTCGGCCCAATCAATCGGGAACAGTAGCGCAAGTGCCTGGCCTAGAAACTGTGCTTTCTCACGCTCACTGATTTCGCCGACATATTCTACGCCGGGTGTTGACAGCAGAGGTTTCACGACTGTCTCAAAGTACTGTTGATCGACGCGGTCGATCTTTGCAGCCATCTTGAGCGGGATGCCTGCCCGTCGAGCTACTTCTATCGCCAGGTCCGGGCGCTTCTCCGGTGAGAACCGTCCAAGAAATGCGAGGTACTTGCCCCGTCTGGGATTGAACTTCCACTGCGTGATAGGCTGTTCCGAATCGATCAAGACCGGAGGTTCGCAATGAATTTGAGCAGCCTGGTTTGAGCGGCACGCCCATGGTCGAATCACCTGAGGCAAACAAGGTGACATGATGTCCGCGTTGTTTTAATTCCTGGCAGAGGTACGCGACCACCCGTTCGGTGCCGCCATAAAGGCGGGCCGGTACGCTCTCAAACAAAGGTGCTATTTGCGCGATTCGCAGCGGCCCCAGGCCGCGTGCCGATCTCGGTACGTTTTGGGTCCCCACTTTTCTCCCACACCTCGCAGACAATCCTCGGCGTTCACCGCCGGTTGCGCTGCGACGAGGACACCAGCATGTGTCCATCGGCGCCGCATCAGACGCGCTGAACGCAACTTCAAGTCAAATTTCCTAAGCCGTACTCGGAAGCAGGCAATGTCGGCCCAATATGAACGCCGTTGGCCATCTCAGCACAAGGTCTGAGCGACTATCGTGCCAGAGGGCGAAATGCCGCAGACGGAAGCAATAGGGCGATTACGAATCGCAAGATTCGACGCGTAGGCTGGGATGCTTCGCTGATGCCGGAAGAATTTACATCTATTCTGAACAATAATTCATAAGCACGCGCCTAATGCATCTGATGGGCGATTCGTGAATGCGCGCGGTCGAGTCCTCTCTACCTCGACCGCTGCGCCGCCCACGGTAGTCGTTGCGCTCGACTTCTGCGACGCGGAAATCGGTTCGATGTGTCAGGCCTAACGCGCAGTCATAGTCGCGTTCACGAAAGCGGAGAACCTCGGCTTTACCGCGTGTGGTTTGATCAACCACCCGTTCCCTCGAAGCGCGCAGCCGAGTTGGATTATGGCGCCGAGGTCTTCGCGGCTTGGCGGCGGAACCTGAAGGGCAGTCTGGTGCTGACATTCAGTAATCCGGCTGAGCACCCGGTGGTTCAATTGGTGTAACTTAAATTACAAAACCGGCAGGGCCTTCACGATGCGGCGCGGCGGGAGCCTATGGGTGCTTGGCCCTTCATCCATGGAGACATATTCGAGACCATCATCCTTGACGACCATCGGATCATAACTGGGAGATCCACTACTCAGGCACGGCTATTGCTGCTGCCTCAGTGAAATGTTCGATTGCTAAAACGAGGAACTTTAGTATGCACGCGAAACGCTCAAAAATGCGTCCGCTTGTAGTAACGCTTGCACTACTCACTGCGCCCGGAATACTACTTCTCGCAAAAACTAGTGCGGGCTACGATTCGTCATCATCCAGCCAAGCTTCTTCCGATGTCCCCTCGATACCGGCGGATAACTCCGGCAAGAATGTGCGGGACAGGAGCCGGGATGCGATTACCCCTTTCTCTCAATCTAACGACCGCTCGGATCTCGAAATGACGAGAAAGATCCGGCGCGCATTGATGGAAGACAAGTCGCTCTCGACCACGGCCCGGAACGTTAAAGTCGTCACCGTCGGCGGAACCGTGATCTTGCGGGGTCCGGTGAAATCAGAACACGAGAAAGCCGTGATCGCACATAAGGCCCTGCACATTGCGGGCGTGGGCCATGTGAATGACCAGCTTGAAATAGCCGGTCGCTAAACAACCAGCACCAAATAAGGAGTGGACTAATGGCAAAGGCAGTTTTTGGAATTGCCAAAAGTGAAGATCAGGCAATCCGCATTGCTAATGATCTCAAATTAGCGGGTTTCAGCGCCAATGACGTCTCGGTGCTTCTTCCCGATAAGCAGGGAACGCGTGACTTCGCTCACGAGCAGCACACCAAGGCGCCTGAGGGCGCTGTTTCTGGCGCTGTGACGGGCGGAGTGATCGGCGGCGCACTTGGCTGGCTCGTGGGCATCGGCAGCCTGGCCATACCCGGCGTGGGACCATTGATCGCGGCCGGCCCGATCCTGGCGGCGTTGAGTGGCGTAGCCGCTGGCGGCACCGTCGGTGGAATCGCAGGCGGCCTGATCGGGATGGGTATTCCCGAATATGAGGCCAAACGCTATGAAGGCAAAATCCGGGAAGGCAACATCCTGATATCCGTTCACACCGAGAACTCGGACGAAGTCTCACGCGCAAAGGACATCTTTCAGAATGCCGGCGCGGACGACGTCGCCTATTCGGGTGAGGAGAGTGTGAACGGCAAGTCGCGAGGCGAAACATACGAAAGTTCAGCACGGACTTCCACGATGCAGCCCTATGAGGCCGAACCGTACACCACGTACGAGCCGGTTTTCCATGAGGATTTCACCTCAATATATGGCCGAACTGGGCGCCAGTACACCGATTATGAACCTGCGTATCGGTATGGCTATGTACTCGCTACCGATCCGCGTTACCGGGACCGCGAATGGGACGTAATCGAACCCGAGGCTCGGCGCGGTTGGAGCGAGCACGGTCGAGGGACGTGGGAGGAGTTCAAAGATGCCGTCAGGCACGCATGGGATAGGGTGCGTGGCCGGCGTTCTGCACAGAATGCATCTTGGAAGTGACTCAACATCCAAAGTGCAAATCAACCGAATCCTCTAATTTTGCAAAGAGTAAGTTACATGAGCGGAAAATTAGACGAAATTAAAGGACGCGTTAAAGAGGCAGTCGGTGATCTGACCGACAACCAGAAGCTCAAAGACTCCGGCAAAGCGGACAAGGCCGCAGGCAAGGTAAAACAAGGCGCGGAACATGCCGTCGACAAAATTCGCGATACCGTAAAGAAGCCGTAAATTGAACTATAGTGCCGCAGGAGCGACTCCGATCAGGCCCGGTTGCTGACCCGTGCCGCTCCTGCGTCCGAGTTGGACTTCAAATAATCGATTCAGCATATCTTCGCAGTGGACAAGGAGGTTTTATGAAATATGGAATAGCTTGGCTGCTCGGTGTACCCGTATCCGTTCTCGTACTATGGTTCCTTTTCACCCATTTACTCTAAAACGACTAGGCAATCGTGCCGTTCGAGGGCGAGGGGCGAGAGGCCCTGCCCTTCCATCAAGATCCAGTCACCGGTGTCGCGCATGATGCCGCTTTCACATTGTTAACCCATCCATTCTCCACAATTCTGAGCGCTGCAGCCGCTCCGTGTTTCACCCGCCCCTTTCGTTAGGCATTCCGATGCTGACGTCTTGTCCGGTGCTTGCGGTCCAGAGTAGCCAAAGATGGTCTCCCAACTCCTACCCCAGACTGTACCGCCAGGAACAGAACTTCGATGAGCGGCCGGGTCTCCAGCTCGAAGCGAAGTACTCATATTCCGCCGGCCTTCGTTGAGATAGTTGCGTTGAGAACTGAATAGTCACTGGTGCTCAAGGGAATATCGATTGTGTGTCCGATCGGCATTGTCAGTCGGCACTCTAGCCGAATCGACGGTTGCAGTTCAGCGTGCAATTCAGTCAGGTCCGGGCGAATGTCTTCGCGCCGGAGGTTTTTTTAGTCTTCTTACATAAATAAAAGATGATGTCTGCTGTCAGAGTCGACTGCATGGGGCAATCCCTGGTCCGCTGGCAATATCGATACGATCGGCGAGCCGACAGCCGATCTTCGATCAGATATTGCGGCTGAAGCGCGCGCCAAGCTCGTATACGAGCGTCTGATCAAACTCTGCAACGATGCGAGTTGCCGCGACACTCTGAACGTCCTCATGACGCGCGAAATCGCCCATCAGAAGATGTTCGAAGCGAAGCGGCCCTCGATGCCATTATGCACAACTTTCTGCTCGGCGGCGGACTGGTGACAAGGGACTCGCGCATGCCTGCTACGATCCTATTGTGTGCGGATATATTACTGGATTGTGCCGGTAGCCGGCGCGAGCCGCGAAGATTAGGCAAGCCGACGTTATCAGTTTCAGGAACAGCGCCCAGAAAGAGCAAAACGAGCGGTTCGCCCGAATCGGGCCCGGCGATAATCAACGGTGAAACAAAACGAAACTATCTAACGTCCCAGGTTTGCGTCTGCGGTTCCACCACATCATCGCCTCGCCGATGAGCGGTCAAGGAAAGCCGGCACGGAGGCTGGCTTGTGGCACAGATGCTGCACTCAACTTCCGCATCGTACTCACTGCCAGGCCGGTTTAGAAGGTCAACGCAAAACTCCTGCGCTATTAAAAGGGGCCCCGGATCCGCCGGGACTTCGTTGCAGATTAGTCGCATGCGGATACGCCACCTGCGGCCGGAGCTACTCAGCCGCGGCGGCCGACTAAAATCACGAGCTGGCTGCGAGATGACCTGGTGCGGGCGCCACAGTTGAATTCTCAGCACCGGACCCGGCGCGGCGCTCAAGCGGGCGCAGTACAGCAGCTCGCACAGCCCCCATCGCCTCCACACCCAGCTGTTCGAAGAGCACCGGGCTTCGAGCTGGCCAAAATGTCTCAAATGCGCCCTTCGACACTGAAAGTGAACGGCTACCAAGGTGATGCGGAAAAAACTTCCCAGATTTGCCCGGAAAAGTCCATCAATGCTGTCTTCTGGTTGAGATTAGGCAACAAACAGACAACTATGCAAGCGAGGCAAATTATAAGCGGGCCGAAATTGAAGCCAGCTCGCAGGGGGTAATATCACCAATGGCTTATTCGAACGGCGCCGGGCGAATACTGGAGTGTAATGGCGTTGGGGCACTGAACTGGCTCAGCCAAGCCAGACAACAAATCCAGGTGCTGGACTACGAGCTGCATGCGTCGCTCAGAATCCTTGCCGAGGGTGAAATGGATTCAGAACAGATGACAGCGTTTATGGGTGCGACGGCTCAACGGGATCGGATGATGGCGCGGGTGGTGTCGTATATAGCGAAGCTGCATAACCAGAGGGCGATGGATAGACGCAAGGCTCTGAGTTCAATGCTCGCGCAACGCGTCGCGGCCACGGACGAGTAAGGAACGGGGACATCTCGACGCTGTGGAAAGTTGAGCGCTAGCCTCGCCAAGAAGCCGATTGGGCGCCCGTGCGGTACTTTTCTCGTCCATGACAAGATTCCCAGCAATGCCTATCGTGGCCGGGTCGTTGAAGGAGCGCTCATCTTTAACGACCTTGTAACCTGAGCGTCTAACTCCGAGATTACGCAATTTCGCATCGAACTGCTACTGATGGTGGAGAAAAGTTATAGCCATCAGTGTACACGACGTTAAATTATCGACAGCATAACTGAGGTCGATCCAACGACGTTGAAATTATGGCTAGCAGAAAAGTCGGCCGTACGGATTTTCGCTGTGAGCCATCCGCCCTTGCCGGACGGCGCTACAACATAGCGATTGAAACCGCAGTAGCGCCGTACATGAGCTTTGGCGCGGTACTCACCCAGCAAGAGCTCACGGCGCAGATCCAGTGCCTAAATGCCGGCCTTCGTGAGCACGAAGAGGGAGAGAAATAGGACGGTTGCTTCGCGTTCCAGCATAGCCGCAGCCGAGCCGGGATGGCAACGAAAAGGGCTCTCTTTCTTGTCGGTTTGGCTTGCCACGAGCGACCGGACAAAGAAGACCCAGGAGTACATTCGCCAGGGACCACCGTATGGGCGGGATCACGGTCGCGCTCCATCGCGTACGCCGCGACCGGCAGATTACCGAACCCTCGTGGAAGTACGATGGCAGGACAAGCCCTCAGCAGGCGAGCGAACTCTCGGCTAGCACAGTATATCGCAGACCGATATAGGCGGCGCGACTGTAGTTACGCCGGGCGCCACAGTCAGAATTGTTGATAAATGAGATCGGCTATACTGCCCTTTTCTTTCAGAGGTTTTTTCAGAGGTTTTTTCAGAACGACCAAACTTTTAGACCCCCGCACACGTTCCTCACTGACCATAGGGAAGTCAGCCGCAGAAGATTCCCCGAAGGGAACCGAAACCTCAAATACGGTTTTTCCGTACTGCGACATAGGTGTCAAGTCGCAGAAGATTTAGGCGCCACGCAGGCGTTCGGCGCATGGCGAACAAGCTCAGCAGCCCAAGTCGATTCGGCTGCTTAACCCAATAATCTATCGTCGTGCGGGGAAACTCAGCCGGCTTTGGTACTACGAACCTAAGGCGGAAAATATCTTGAGAGAAGATTTTTTCATCATTCGGCAAAGACGCGTATAGGGGGAGACGCGATGGAAGAGTATCTGTCTGTCGGCCTTTGCGCCGCCGACCGGTTAAAGAAGATCATAGAACTGATTCAGCAAGGCCCGCCGCGCGGGCTGATTACAGTCGCTCTTCACGAGGGTGGCAACCGTGAGAGTAGTTCCAGATTCATTAGACCGTACCAACGCAGCACAGATCCGGAGCAGATTGCGACAGTTGCCAGGAGCGTAGATCGCTACATCGCAGGCGCTTACGAGCGCGGAGATCGCCGTTATGATGGTGCGACGGTTACTGTGTTCGACCGACCGCGTCCAGTGGCGCCTGAGTAGTTGCCTTCTCTTGCGCGTGAGTCGGCGCTTTCAGCCATGGCTCCGAAAAAAAGCGTACAAACGGTAGGACGTAGCAATCGAAGTGCCGCAGCTCAGTTAGTTTAGGGTTGGAGCTGCCTTTGACAAGACCTGAGCTCTTGGCGCAAACCGATTGGCCTCGGCGTTGGCCTTCCGTAGGGCAAGGAGAACATATTAAGGTGAATCTAGCGATGTCAACCGTCAGATTGACGCTTATCGTCGTGGGCACCGGTGCCTTTTTTGGCTTGGCCATCCTTGGCTGGGGCGGGCTTGCGGCCTTCTTCTCACACTCGGCGCTAACCGCGCTTGCGATTGCAACCTTCGCGATGTCTGGTGCGGCACTTTTCGCTGGCGGCAATCTGAGCTCAGGCGAGCGCGAGGATCGCGCCAACCGCTGGGTCCTCATAGCGTTCACACTGATCGGATTGCTGGACGCCTATCTGCCGGCCTACACGGACCGGAAGGAACTCTGGACCGTAGACGGCGATACCATTCGCTGGCTTGGCGTCGTTCTTTTCGCTGCGGGTGGTGCGCTGCGGATCTGGCCAGTCTTTGTGCTCGGCCGCCGGTTCAGCGGGCTGGTAGCCATCCAGCCCGGTCACACGCTGGTCACCAGCGATGTCTATGGTGTCATCCGCCACCCCAGCTATCTGGGGTTGCTCGTCAACTCGCTGGGGTGGGCCTTGGCCTTTCGTTCGTGGGTCGGCGTACTGCTCACCGCGCTCCTTTTACCGCCGCTCCTCGCGCGCATCCGTGCAGAAGAAAGGCTTCTGCGCACGCAGTTTGGCGACGAGTACGATGCGTACTGCGCCCGGACATCACGGCTGGTTCCAGCACTCTATTAGCGGTGCAAGGGGACTCACAAAATTTTGTCAATCGCCCCGCAATCCAAACTGACCCCAGTACCATCGGCTGACCATCGAATTTCCTGGCTAAACTCTGCGTCAAAAGAGCAGGGGAAGCTGGGGAAGCCATGAAACAGATTTTATCCGATATCAGCCCAGTGTTGACTGTGAAGGACCTTGCCCATTATCTGAGAGTACATCCAAGCACCGTCTACCGCCTGCTCAAGGACGGGCAATTGCCCGCGTTCAAGGTCGGCAGCGACTGGCGGTTCAACTTAGAAGAGATTGACCGTTGGCGCGTCGAGCACGAGAAGAAGCCCGATATATAGGCTCCCAGATTGCGGCTGGTTGTTCGCGCCAGCCGCAAACCAAGCTTAAGCTATCGACGTCACTGGACAAATTGCAGGGACGCTGACAGGCCTGGGCCTAGCCGCCGGGGCGCTGCGAGAGTCCCAGTTCGCGCCGCCTCGGCGGGACAGTTCTCACATGCGTCGTCACAATGACAAGAGGCCCGTGCCTTGCGCCCCGAGACTCCCTGAGGTCGAATAAACAGTGATTGTGCTGCTCCCATCGTGCGGCACTTCGGACGTGTCGGGCCGCTTGTAGTGACCTCAACAGCATCGAGCACGCGATCGAGGTTACAGCCGACAGCCCGTATGAAGCCTCTGAGGGCATTCTGAGATGCCGATTAGGCCAGCGACATAGGTCGGGGCCTGACCAAGATCAGAGTCATCGTGAAGCAGTCCGAGGTAGAGCACACGGTGCACATATGGGATTTTCAAGACTGGCTGGAATCAGCCCCGCCGCTCCCATGCTGAAATGAGCCTCAAGACTGGTTTGCGCAGGCTTTGAAGAGGTAGCCACTGAGCAAGTTCTACAAACCAAGCGGCGCTGAAACTCAAGGTCTTGTGCGGCCGTTCGCCTGACGCTTGAAGAGCCGAGCCATCGGAGGAATTGCTCCCGGGATGCGCTCGGTGTGGTTTAAGCCCTCGCGCTGGGAAGTTAACAGGGGCTAGCGGCGCGGCGACTAAGGTACGCCCGCAAACAATTCTTTGGCTGTTCATTTCGAGAACGGCATAAACGCTAATAAGGGGGTTCGACCAGGGACTTGCGTCGCGTTCTCGCGCGCGCTAGTTGACTCGAAGTAGCGCACGGCACTCTGGCTGCCGCGCGGCTTTCTCAAAAATCTGGCGGCATTGGGGGATGTTCGTCATGTCTATCATACCGCTTTCGTTAGACCTTCTTTGCGCTATCCTGGTTCTTTGCGGCGGCGATCTCCTTTGCAGTGGCCCCGCGTTCGCCTTGGGCCCGGTAGTTAGCCAAGCTCCTGCTGCCAGCCAAACGGGTAAAGCTGGCTCCATTCCTCAGGAAGGCCACGCCGTTGAGCCAGGAGGCAACCCTTCAAGCGCGGCCGATGCTGCGAGCAATCCGACTGAGAATACGTTGGTCGTTCCCGGACGCTATCAGACCATCGCGGATCCGCTCGCGCCGGTAAACGAAAAATCCTTTAGCGTTAATGAAAAGATTGACCAGCGTGCGTTCCATCCAATCGCGAATCTGTGGTCCAGGGCAGTCCCTAAACTAGCCCAGGATTGCATTGCGCGCTTCTTCGATAACACCGAAGTCATACCCCGATTCGCCAATGCTGTCTTTCAGTTAAGGCTCAAGTGGGCGGGTGGAGAGCTTGCCCGCTTTGGGATCAATAGCACTCTGGGGATCGCCGGTTTGTTCGACCCGGCCCAGGCCTGGTTCGGGCTAAAGGAGCACGATAACAGTTTCAGTCTTACTTTGGCGCGCTACGGGATGATGCGCGGCTTCTATCTGATGCCACCAGTGGGAGGCCCCATCGACGCACGCGATGTAATTGGAGGTTTGATCGACGGGATGATGAGCCCTCTCAATTACTTCGTGCCAGGCAGTGTGGTGTTCTACAAGGCCGCCGCTCACAGCCTGGAGGGACTCAATTCCCGCGCCCAGAAGCAGAGCGAGTTGGACGACGTCGATCGGTTTGCAATCGACAAATATGGTGCAGTTCAAGATGCTTACATGCAAAAGCAAATTGAGCGCGAAAGGGCGGTGACAGAAGGCAGCAAATAGCGCTCGGTCTGATCCGCACACGCGCCTATGCGTGCGCTCCTATCGTCTATCGACCGCCTCGCACTCAATTCCGAGCAGGAGCGGCCGCCTACGATGCTGTTAACAGCGATCACGACGTATCAGCGCTTACTATTGTGGCTACGTCACTCCAGTCCGCGCGTTGTCAAGCGCCCAAACACGGGCAGGAGAGTCCTCGCACCGGTTTCACGCCGTCTTGACTCGAGTTTCCTTCATTGCGCCAATCTCCTCCCAAACTGGCCGACGACGACTGTTTTGAGGCGTGCGCCTCGGATATCGACGGCCGACCCGCGAAACCGCAACGAGCCTGGATGCCGCATCTATCCATAACGCGCCCGGATCAACCCCGAAGCGCGGGCGAGCGCCGGAATTTGCCGCACGTTGAGATGGCGGCGGCCGGCAAGCACTTCGGAGACGACGCCCTGGCTGCCGATCTCGAGCACCTCCCCGATTGACACTGGTGTTGGATTCCTGCGAGATAATCTGTCCGGCAAGGCTTTTGGCGTCTTGAACTAACAGCGAAGCCGCACTCGTGAACCCATTGCTGTGCCGCGATTGAGGAGAATAAGGTGACTAACTGGAGCGACGAAACGGTCAAGCGTGACAGAGACCGAGTTGGCTCTGATCAAGGGCGGTAGCGGCAAACCTCTGCTTATTTTCCACGATGAACTTGGTTATCCGGGATGGATGGCATGGAATGCGGCGCTCGCTGAAAGCCGCACCCTATTGATTCCGTTGCAGCCCGGCTTCGGAAAGACCCCGCGGCTGGATTGGATTCGCACTTATCGCGATCTTGCCGGCTTTTACTCGCAGATGGTCAGGGAGATGCGCCTGGAGCCCGTGGACGTTATCGGGTTCTCAGCCGGCGGCTTTATTGCCGCCGAGATGGCCGCGGCCGATCCTAAAATCTTCGCTCATATGGTCTTGGTCGCCCCAATGGGCATAAAGCCCAGCGAGGGTGAGATACTGGATTTTTTTGCGCTGACCATCCGGCATCATCTTCGGGCGACCATTGCCGAACCCGACAAGGCGCCTGAGTTCGCGCACATTTACGGTGGCGAGATGACGCCGGCGCAGTTCGAGGCGTTTGAAGATGCGCGGGCCGAAACCGCGCGTATCGGATGGGAGCCGTTCATGCACAACCCGAGTCTGCCATATTTGCTGCGCGGACTGGCCACGCCGACATTGCTAGTATGGGGCGCGCGTGATTCGGTGGTTCCGCGCGGTTGTATTGACGAATACTGCAAGGCGATTCCTGGCGCACAGCTAGTCGAAATAGCTGGTGTTGGGCATCGTCCAGAAATCGAGGATGCACTATCGTTTGAGCGCGCAGTCGAGAAATTTCTGGCGGCCTGAACCATCCTCGGAATGCTGCACAGGTGAGCCAAGTTAGACACAGGGCAAAAGCAGGGTTGCTGGTGGCGGATAGAGCCTCGACAGCCCTCATCGGGGCAGGCTCTGCGGCGGCCGCGCCAGACCGGTGATAAAAATGAAGATAGGGTATTTCACTGAACGTCCGTATCGGTGGCTTCCGGAAGAAGAGATTCTGAAGAACCACTCCTTTTTCGCAGTATCCAATCGGTTCTTCGATCCGGAAAAAGCGGCCGACGACTACAATTACTATATCGATGAGAATTGTTATGCAGAGGACCTGGGCTTCGACCTCGTCGCCCTGAATGAGCATCATGGGAACCCCTTCTGTATGGGTAGCGTGATGAACGTCGAGGCGGCAGTGCTGGCGAGCCGGACGAAACGGGTGAAAATTGTATTGATCGGGAATCCGCTCCCGGTCATCAAGCATCCGCTGCGCATGGCCGAGGAACTGGCCGAGATCGACCTGATCTCGCGCGGGCGGCTGGTGACCGGATGGGTGCGCGGCGCCGGCAGCGAGCAATTCTTCAACAACGCCAATCCGGCGTACAACCGTGAGATGTTTAATGAGGCTCACGATTTTATCGTGCAGGCCTGGACCCGCCCCGGACCCTGGCGTTATGAGGGCAAGCATTTTCACTATCGTCACGTAAACCCTTGGGCGTTGCCCTATCAGAAGCCGCATCCACCGATGTGGATTCCCGGCGTGATCAGCGCTGAGACCGTTAAATGGTGCGCGGAGCATCGCTATCCATATATCGGGCTAGGCACGCTGCTCGCCCCAACCTGCGACCTCTGGGATTACTACGCCGATGAGGCAGCGCGCCACGGATATCAGGCCGGTCCTGAGAACTTCGGTTATCTGATTCCCACAGTCGTCGCTGAGACGCAGGAGAAAGCTGACGCTATCGCGAATAATTTCGTCTTCGGTGGTGGGCAAAACGCGTTTTCGCGTCCGGAATTCACGATGCCTCCCGGCTACAATTCGAAGAGCGCCATCCGGATGCTCGCCAAACAGCCAACCGGCAGTTGGCTTGGCGTCAGCGGCGAAAAGCTCGGGCAGCATATGGAGAGTGACGAGCCCGAAAAGGTTGACTATAACGATGTGCGCCGGAAGCTGATCGCCGGACTGGACAAAGTAAAGCGCAATTACCAGGTGATCGCCGGCACACCCGACAGCGTCCTCGCCAAAGTCAAAACCATCCTGCGCATCTTGAGGCCGGGCGTATTTATCATGTTCAGTGTGCAGGGCCCGGTAGGCAACGAGGAGCGGCGAAACAGTATGCGGCTGTTCGCACAGGGGGTTATGCCAGGACTACACGAGTATGCGCGCGAGATCGATCTGCCCGATCCGTTCGAGCGTACGCCTGGTTCGGTCGAACTGACAAACGGCACACGCCAGAACGTCGTCGATCGTGCGCCGTTGCAGGAACTTGGCTTGCGATAGCTTAGGGGCATTAAGTGGAACCGGAAGTTAATCTCTGATCGCGTGCTTGACCACCCTGCTGAGATTTAGACCCCCGGGTTAACCTCTTGCCGGGGGAGCAAATAGGAATACGAGCAAAAGCCCGAGAGCGGCCAAAGATTTAAGGAGAGGAGCTGACGCAATGCGTACCTGGCAAATTGGCAAAGTCCGGATTACGCGGTTGCAGGAACAGGAACCCGTCTGGAACGGCACGATGATCCTGCCCGACGCTACGCCCGAGAACGTCAAACAGGAGGGCGACTGGCTTAACCCTTTCACCGACGACAACGGCCGATTCAAGCTGAGCATCCATTCGCTGCTGGTTGAATCGGAAGGGCGGCGCATCCTGGTCGATACATGCGTTGGCAACGACAAAAACCGTCCAGGATTTAAAGACTGGAGCAACCTCCACTTGCCGTTCCTCGAAGAATTCGAGAAAGCCGGTTTTGCGCGTGACTCGATCGATACAGTGATCTGCACTCATCTTCATCTCGACCATGTTGGTTGGAATACCACCCTTGAAAACGGCCGCTGGGTACCGACGTTTCCCAAAGCGCGCTACCTGATGGGGCAGCGGGAATGGGATTACTGGTCAAAATATGACGAAAGTCCCGATTTCAAACTGCCGATCGATGACTCCGTGCGCCCGGTAATCGATGCACGGTTGGCGGAATTAGTCGAACCGAATCTCCGGATAACCGGCGAGGTATGGCTGGAGCCTACACCCGGGCATACGCCAGGCCACATTAGCGTGCGGATTTCGTCAACCGGCGAAAACGCGGTCATCACCGGCGATATGATGCACCACCCGATTCAGGTGGCTCATCCTGACTGGGTGGTGGGCTTCGACACCGATCCGAAGCTCGCGGTGGAAACGCGCAGGCAATTCGTCCAGCGGTACTCCGACCAGCCGGTGCAGGTACTCGGCACCCATTTCGCCGGTCCCACCTCCGGTCATATCGTGCGCCGCAATGGAGGGTTCCGCTTCGAGGCGTAGCCGCTCCCGCGCGGTCGTTTGCGGCGGACTCCCTCTATGGGAGCGTGCTGCTCTTGCATGCAGCGTTGGCGGGCTTGCCTCGGGAGCCGATAATGAGCAACTTGATTGCAAAGGGTGAAAGATCGAGTTCAAGTTGATTAGTCGAAGGAGTCGCAGTAATGGCTTTGCAAATTAATGATGTTGCCCCGGATTTCGAGGCGGAGACCACCGAGGGCCGGATCCGCTTTCATGAATGGATTGGTGATTCGTGGTGCGTGCTGTTCTCCCATCCCAAGGACTTCACACCGGTTTGCACCACGGAACTTGGTTATATGGCCAGGCTCAAGCCGGAGTTCGACAAGCGCAACACCAAGATTATCGGCCTGAGCATCGATCCGGTGCAGGATCACTCTCGATGGGCCAACGACATCCGGGAAACCCAGGGCTACGCCCCCAACTATCCGGTAATCGGTGATCCTGACCTTAAGATTGCGAAGCTATATGGGATGCTCCCCGCCAGCGCTTCGGGTGACGCTTCCAAGCGCACGCCGGCCGACAATCAGACAGTACGCAATGTCTTTGTCATTGGACCCGACAAGAAAATCAAGTTACTGATCGTTTACCCGATGACCACTGGACGCAACTTCGACGAAGTTCTGCGGGTTATCGACTCGCTGCAACTCACGACCAAGCACCGGGTGGCGACGCCGGTGAACTGGCAGCCCGGCCAGGATGTGATCATCGCGGGTTCGGTCTCCGATGATGAAGCCCGCAAGATCTACCCAGAGGGGTGGAAGGCGCCGAGACCGTACCTCCGTCTCGTGCCGCAACCGAAGTAGCGGTCAAACCGCAGGGTGGCTCTTGCGCATCGGCGCAAGAGCCTTCGCCACAGTCGCCGGGCGCTGACGCTTACCCTAGCGAGGGGGTGCGCTGATGCTTTTTCACGAACTCAACCGCGCTGGCTGTAAGACCTACCTGGCCGCTTGCGAAGAGACTAGTCGCGCTGTCCTAGTCGATCCGTTGAAGGATCACGTTGACCGCTATCTCGCGGTCCTCGCCTACTATCGACTCACTCTCGACCTGATCATTGATACACATACTCATGCCGACCACCGCAGTGGTGTATGGGATCTGCGGGAGCTGACCGGCGCGAAAGTCGTAATGCATCGGCGCGCCCCGGCGCCTTATATTGATATTCATATTGATGACGCTGGGCAGCTTGAGCTTGGGACGCTGCATCTGACCTTCATGCATACGCCCGGGCACACTCCCGACAGCACGTGCATTCGCATCGGGGAACGGCTGTTTACCGGCGATACGCTTTTGATTGGCGGCACCGGCCGGACCGATTTTCCTGGCGGCGACCCCGGTGCCCAATATGATGCGATTACGCAAAAGCTGTTCGCATTGCCCGATTCGATACTCGTCTTCCCCGCCCATGATTACCGCGGCAACCTATGCTCAACGATCGGCGACGAGAGACGGTCCAATGCGCGAATCGGCGGCCGTTCGCGTGATGCTTACATCACCTTGATGAACAATCTTGGAATGCCGCTGCCGACGAAGATTCAGGAGGCACTACAAGCCAACGAGTCCGCAATTGACGATGATTCGGTGAAATTTCCCTCGTTCGCACAGCTCAATGAAGTGCGTCAGCTCGAACCGGTTGAAGTAGACAGCCGGCTCCATTCGGCAGAGCCGCCGGTGTTGCTCGACGTCCGCGAGGCCGACGAATTCAGCGGAGAGCTGGGCCATATCCCGGGAAGTATCCTCGTGCCGTTGCGCCATCTGCCGGAACGGGCCAGGGAACTGGAGAAATACCGCGACCGTGAGATTATTGCCATTTGCCGGGCCGGCGTCCGCAGTACTACCGCGGCGGCGATACTGGGAGGCCTTGGTTTCGAGCACGTATGCAATCTCAAGGGGGGAATGCTCGACTGGAACGACGCTAGACTCCCGGTCGAGCGCTAGTCGCCACTTTTGCCAAAATGCCGCGTCTGCCCTCTGGGGCACAGCGGTTTGAGCCAAGCGCCTGGTATAGAGCGTTTAGTCGCGGTCTCTGTCATTAGCCTGAATCGGCCTGTACCGGGTTCGATTTCGACCCTATCTGTCGTCTAGAACCTAAAACCAGGCGAAACGTCGCCCAAATTGTGACGTAAGATAGTATCGAGGCTGCACCCGCACCCTCTCCGGGGTTAGTCTTATGTGAGTGCCTTCGAACGGATTGAGCTACGTGAAAAATAAAGGGCTGGTTTCGATTTTGGCCCTGGTCGCGGTCGCCATAGTAGTCACTATTTTTGCACTGCGGTCGGAGCGAGCGCGTGGAGCGGTGTCTTCAACCATTAACGCGCCTACCCGCCGAATGGCGATTCCGGTCGTCGCGACACAGGCGAAACTTGGCGACCTGCAGCGCTATCTGTCTGCAATCGGGACTGTTACACCGATAGCCACCGTGACCGTGCAAAGTCGTGTGGCTGGGCAGATCATGGCGGTCAATTTTCGTGAAGGCCAAATCGTCAAGGAAGGCCAGTTACTGGTCCAGATCGACCCGCGTCCGTACCAGGTGCAACTTGAACAGGCGCGTGGCCAGCTCGCGCATGACACCGCGATGTTGAGCAATGACACTGTTAACCTGGAACGGGACCGCATTCTGTATGGGCAAAGCGTGATTGCCAGGCAGACCCTGGATACCCAGGAAGCCGCGGTGCGGCAGGACCGAGGCACGCTACTGACCGACAAAGCCAACGTCGACAATGCCAAACTACAGTTGGTTTACAGCCGAATCACGGCCCCGATAGGCGGCCGAATCGGACTGCGGCTAGTTGATCCCGGCAATATCATTCAAGCCAATTCCACCCAGGGCATCGCCGTAATCACTCAGCTCCAGCCCATCACTGTAGTTTTCAGCATTCCAGAAGATAATCTCGAATTGGTACTCGCTGCGATGAGGGCCGGCACAGTCCCCGCCGAGGCGTATGACCGTTCTTTTCATAGTCAGCTCGCGAGCGGTTCGCTGCTGACGATGGATAATCAAATCGACACGAACACCGGTACAGTGAAGCTTAAGGCCGACTTTTCCAACCAGGAACAGACGCTATTTCCCAACCAGTTCGTCAACGTGCGCATGCTCGCGCAGACCTTGCACGACCAGGTGTTGATACCGTTGGCCGCGGTTCAGCGTAGTTCACTTGGCACTTTCGTGTACGTGGTCAAGCCCGACCAGACCGTCGAACTGCGAAAAATCCAGGAGGGCCACACTGAAGGTGAGACTGCTGCAGTTCAATCCGGTTTAGCTGCAGGCGAAACCGTGGTTACTGACGGCGTCGATCGTCTGCAGCAGGGCAGCCGGGTAACCGTTCAGCTTCAGGCGTCGCCACCTCCGCTGGCGGTGAACGCCGCCCAGTGAATGACTGGATCAAACGCAAAGCAGACAACCTCTACCTATGCATCCTGTAATCAGGGCCTGAGATTAAGGGCGTCGATACGCGGGTTGGTCATGACTCAATGAACCTATCGCGTATTTTTATTCTTCGACCGGTCGCGACGTCGCTGCTGATGGGTGCGATCCTGTTGGCTGGAATAGTTGCGTACCGCCTATTACCGGTTTCCGCCTTGCCTGAGGTGGACTACCCGACTATTCAGGTGCTCACTTTCTATCCTGGGGCGAGCCCGGATGTGATGGCCTCGTCGGTGACGGCTCCGATGGAGCGTCAGTTCGGGCAGGTGCCCGGGCTCCAGCAGATGACCTCGAACAGCTCGTACGGCAGTTCGGTCATAATTCTGCAGTTTGCGCTCAATCTGAATATCGACGTAGCGGAACAGGAAGTTCAGGCGGCAATTAATGCGGCGTCGACCTACTTGCCGGCAGACCTGCCGAACCCACCCGTCTATAGCAAAACGAACCCAGCCGACGCACCGATTATATCGCTCGCACTAACTTCCGATGTTTTGCCGCTGGAAACCGTCGAGGATCTGGCCGACACCCGGCTGGCACAAAAGATGTCGCAGGTTTCGGGGGTGGGCCTGGTCAGTGTCGGTGGCGGACAAAAGCCGGCATTAAGGATTCAGGCCAATCCGACTGCACTCGCGGCCTACGGAATGAGTCTCGACGATCTCCGAAGCGTGGTAGCTGCGAACAATGTCAATCAGGCCAAAGGCAGTTTCGACGGACCATCCCAAGCTTACACCATCGATGACAACGACCAGCTTCTCTGCCAGTGATGACTATCGCTCGTTGATCATTGCCTACCATAATGGGGCGCCGGTGAAGCTGACCGACGTTGCGCGCGTCATCAATGGTGCGGAAAACGAGCAGGTGTCGGCGTGGATGAACACAACGCCGGCTGTGATTCTCAACGTGCGGCGGCAGCCTGGCGCCAACATTATTACCGTCGTTGACCGAATCAAGACGCTGCTTCCACAGTTGCAGAGCGCGCTGCCAGCGTCAGTTCACGTTACAGTGCTGACCGATCGCACGACCACAATTCGCGCCTCGGTAAAGGATGTTCAGTTCGAACTCCTGTTGACCGTGGCGTTGGTGGTTATGGTGATTTTCCTGTTCCTGCGAAGCCTCTCCGCCACGATAATTCCCAGCGTTGCGGTGCCACTTTCGTTGGTCGGGACCTTCGGGGTGATGTATCTGCTCGGGTACAGCCTCGACAATCTATCCCTGATGGCGCTGACGATCTCGACTGGTTTTGTAGTCGATGATGCGATCGTGATGATCGAGAACATCAGCCGTTTCATCGAAGAGGGCGACCCGCCGCTCCGGGCAGCATTAAAAGGTTCTCAGCAGATTGGCTTCACGATCCTGTCGCTGACCGTGTCGCTCATCGCGGTATTGATTCCGCTGCTGTTCATGAGCGATATCGTCGGGAGGCTGTTCCGCGAATTCGCGATAACCCTCGCCACCACGATTATTATTTCTGCGTTCGTGTCGCTGACCTTGACCCCGATGATGTCAGCGCGGTTGCTGCGCTATCGGCCGCCGGAACAGCAGGGCCGCTTGTATGCCGTCTCCGAGCGCATGTTCAAGCGGGCGATCGAACGCTATGGCAGTTCGCTGCAATGGGTTTTGCGTCATCAGGGGGCTACGCTGGCCGTTGCCATCGCCACGCTGGTGCTGACGATCCTGCTCTACATCTTCGTACCTAAAGGCTTCTTTCCAGTGCAGGACACAGGCGTTATTCAAGCCATTTCGGAGGCACCGCAGGCGGTCTCATTTCCGGCGATGGTGGAACTCCAGCAGGCTGCAGCACGCATCATTTTGCAGGATCCCGCAGTTGACAGCCTTTCTTCCTTCGTCGGGATCGACGGCACCAATGTATCGCTCAACAGCGGCCGTTTTCTGATCAATCTCAAGCCGCTCGCACAGCGGATCGGCGGACAACGCGTAGTCGATCGTCTGCACGCGAGACTGGCAGGGCTGAACGGCATGACAGTGTATTTGCAGCCAGTCCAGGATTTGACCGTCGAGGATCGCACCAGCCGGACGCAGTACCAGTACACGCTGGAAGACGCGAACAGCTCCGAGTTGAATCAATGGGCGCCCAGGCTGGTAGATAAGTTACGGGAGTTACCGCAACTCGCCAACGTCGTCAGCGACCAGCAGAATGCTGGACTGCAGGCTCTGCTGGTCATCGATCGGACGACTGCGTCACGGCTCGGCATCACACCGGCTCAGATTGACAGCGCGCTCTATGACGCGTATGGCCAGCGCCAGATAAGTACAATCTTCACTCAACTGAATCAGTATCACACCGTGCTTGAAGTCGATCCGCACTTTCAGATGAGCCCGGAAGATCTGGACGATATTTACATTCCGTACAGCACCGGTTCTTCTGGGATACCCGCTAGCGGGGTAGCTTCCGCCGCTAGCAATGGTAGTGCGGCGCGCCTCTGGCCCCGCGGCGCCGGCCAATCCCGCCAGCCGCGGTGAAGTTCCGCTCAGCGCGATTGCCCATTTGGAGCGGCGCGCAACGCCATTGGTGGTGAGCCGCCAGGGCCAATTTCCGGTCGTGACGATCTCATTCGACGTGGCACCAGGATACGCATTGGGCGACGCGGTGCACGCGATCGATAGTACACGGAGTCAGCTTCACCTGCCCCTGAGTATACAACCGGCTTTCCAGGGGACCGCCGCGGCGTTTGAGGCATCGCTGACTAATGAACCGCTGTTGATTCTTGCAGCGTTGATCACCGTTTACATCGTGCTGGGCGTGCTGTACGAGAGCTACATTCATCCGATCACGATTCTGTCGACACTGCCGTCGGCCGGGGTCGGCGCGATTCTCGCCTTGCTCCTTTTCCACGATCCGCTGAACGTAATCGCGCTTATCGGCATCATACTGCTGATCGGCATCGTCAAGAAAAACGCGATCATGATGATCGACTTCGCGCTGGACGCCCAGCGCGAGGGTGGCAAATCCGCCGAAGACGCCATTTACCAGGCATGCCTGCTACGGTTCAGGCCGATAATGATGACTACCATGGCAGCTCTGCTGGGTGGGTTACCGCTGGCGTTCGGTGGCGGGATGGGCGGCGAATTGCGCGAACCGCTCGGCATCGCTATCGTTGGCGGCTTGCTGGTTAGCCAGGTGCTCACTCTCTACACGACCCCAGTGATCTTTCTTGCCTTCGAACGTTGGGCTACGCGGCTAAAAGCACGCAACGGCGTGGCGCTGCGCGGTGATTCTACGGATGCTGCCGCGTCATGAGCTTCTCAGAGACGTTCATTCGTAATTCGGTTGGCACCACGCTTTTGACCGCAGCAATCGCGCTGGCGGGCGTGGTCGCCTTTCGCCTCTTGCCGGTCTCCCCTCTGCCGCAGGTAGATTTTCCGACGATCCAAGTCAGCGCGGCACTACCTGGCGCGAGTCCGCAGGTGATGGCCTCGGCGGTGGCGGCGCCACTCGAACGGCAGTTCGGCCATATTGCCGGTCTGACTGAGATGACTTCAACCAGCGGCTTGGGGACTACTAGCGTCACGTTGCAGTTCGATCTTAACCGCAACATCGATGCCGCGGCGCGCGATGTGGAAGCGGCGATCAACGCCGCCCGCGGTCAGCTACCGTCGAACCTGCCGAGCAATCCCACCTACAGAAAAGTTAATCCGGCGGACGCGCCGATCGCGATTATCGCGCTGACTTCGGATTCTGTCGATCGCGGCCAGATGTATGATGCGGCATCCTCCATCCTGGCGCAGAAGCTCTCGCAGATCCAAGGCGTCGGGCAAGTGGTGGTAGGCGGCGGAGCATTGCCTGCGGTAAGAGTCGAACTTAACCCGCTGCAATTGCATGCTTACGGAATCAGCCTCGAACAAATCCGCACCGTACTGCAGGCGGCCAATGCCAACCAGCCCAAAGGTCAATTCAGCGGGCCCGATCAGTCGGTTGCGATCGGCACCACCGACCAGTTATTCAAGGCCGCCGAGTATCGTCCGCAGGTAGTCGGTTTTCATCTTGGCGCGCCGGTGCATCTCGAAAACGTCGCCGAGCTTGAAGATTCAGTTCAGGACGTGCGCAATGCCGGGATCGCCGACGGCAAGCCTGCCATCCTAGCTGATTGTTTCTCGCCAACCCGGCGCCAATATCATTGACACTGTCGACCGCGTGCGAACGGCGATGCCGCAATTGCAGGCATCGATTTCTCCGGCGATCAAGCTGGCCCTGGTGCTCGACCAGACCGTTACGATTCGCGCCTCCGTCCGCGATATCGAGATCACATTGCTCATCTCGATCATGCTCGTGGTGATGGTGGTGTATTTGTTTCTGCGCAGCATCCGCGCGACTGCGATACCCGGAATTGCGGTCCCGCTGTCGCTCATCGGCACGCTCGGCGTGATGTACCTGCTTGGCTACAGCCTGGACAACCTGTCGTTGATGGCGCTCACGATCTCGACCGGCTTCGTGGTCGACGACGCAATCGTCGTGCTCGAGAATATCTCTCGCTACCTGGAGCAGGGCTATTCGCCACTGCAGGCTGCGATCCGCGGTGCCCGGGGAATCGCATTCACGGTCGTATCGATCAGCATCTCACTGGTCGCAGTATTCATCCCGATCATGCTGATGGGCGGAATCGTCGGGAGGCTGTTTCGCGAATTTGGAGTAACGCTTTCGGTGGCGATACTGGTCTCGATGGTAGTGTCGCTCACGACCACGCCGATGATGTGCTCTAAACTACTGCGGCCACGCCGCACGGTTAAGGGCCCTCGTGGTCAAGACGGCGGGCTGGGCGGCAGGGTCCGAAAACCGCCTGTTCGAACTTCTGCTACGCGGCTACGATCGAAGTTTGTCCTGGGTATTACACCATCCGCGTATCGTACTCACAGTCGCGCTAGGGACCGTCGCCCTCAGCATCTATCTATTTATTGTCATACCTAAAGGCTTTTTTCCGCAGCAAGACAACGGCCGCGTGATGGGCGCCCTGATCGCCGACCAGGATACTTCGTTCCAGGCGATGAATCGATTGCTGACCGAATATGTCAACCATATCAAGACAGATCCCGCAGTCGAGCATGTTATCGGGTTTGCCGGCGGCAATGCAGGTGCCTCCAATACGGCTCGCATGTTCATCACGCTAAAACCCCTCGGCCAGCGCAAGCTGAGCGCCGATCTGCTTATTGCGCGGTTGCGCAAAAAGCTGTCGCACATTGCGGGCGCGACGCTTTATCTGCAGGCCTCGCAAGACGTCCGCGTTGGCGGCCGGATGAGCAACGCACAGTATCAATACACATTGCAGAGTACCGATTTGATCGAGCTCGAACATTGGGCGCCGCGGCTGCTGCAAAGTTTGCAGCGCCTGCCGCAACTGACCGAGGTCAGCAGCGATCAACAGAACAACGGTCCCGATGCGTATCTCGACATTGACAGGGCCACAGCTTCGCGCCTGGGTCTCACTCCCCAGCTGATCGACAACACGCTCTACGACGCATTTGGGCAGCGGCTGGTTTCCACAATGTATACGCCACTCAATCAGTACTATGTGGTGATGGAGGTGGCGCCCCAATTCTGGCAAAACCCGGACACCCTGAAGCTGATTCACGTCGCCGCCCCCAGTGGTCAGCAGGTACCATTAAGCGCGTTCACCCGTTACGAGGCGACCACCACGCCAATCTCGGTGAACCATCAGGGACAATTCCCGGCCGTTACGATTTCGTTCAATCTTGCTCCCGGAGTTCCGCTCAGTGGCGCGGTAGCCGCGATTCAACAGGCCGAGTTGAAGCTCGGGATACCGGCTGATATCCACGGCAGTTTCCAGGGGACCGCGCGCGCTTACCAGGCATCGCTGGCAAATGAAACTACCCTGATCATCGCCGCACTTGGCAGCGTTTACATCGTGCTCGGCATCCTCTACGAGAGCTACATCCATCCGATCACGATCTTGTCAACCCTCCCATCGGCGGGCGTCGGCGCTCTTCTTGCCCTAATGATGACCGGGACTGAACTTACTGTGATCGCACTGATCGGCATTATCCTGCTGATCGGAATCGTCAAGAAGAATGCGATTCTGATGATCGATTTTGCGCTTGAAGCGGAGCGCGTCGAGCACAAGAATTCGCTCGATGCGATCTACGAAGCATGCCTGCTGCGCTTTCGCCCGATCATGATGACGACTATGGCCGCCCTGCTTGGCGGGCTGCCGCTGGCGATCGGGGTAGGGATGGGTTCAGAGTTGCGGCGTCCGTTGGGAATCGCGATCGTCGGCGGTCTGATAGCCAGTCAAATGCTGACACTTTATACGACTCCTGTAATTTACCTTTACCTGGACCGCATACGGCTATGGAGCGAACGCGCTCGCGCCCACCTCGCCGCGAACCTGAGACTTCGGCCGCATGATGCTTCTGCGTAAACTCGCAGTGAACCCCTGAAATAGTTGGAACCCATCGGATACGCGGAATCATTCGAACAAACGCATTAACTCGAGCGTGTCCCCCAGCGATGAAACTCGCGCGATGCGTCCCGCGAGCGCGATGCACTCGGTCATTTTGCGGTCGATCAGAGCAGCAGCCAGTCCTGCCGCCGACGCGCCGAGGAGGTCGAGATGCTCCGAATCGCCGACGTGAAGTGCATCGCCCGGCGCCAGCCGATGTTGCTCAAGAGCGGTCTCGAAAAGCTTGGCTGAAGGTTTGGCATAGCCCGCTTCTGACGAGATCGTTATCGAATCGAACCAACGGCTGAGCGCGAGTCCGTCTAGAATGCGGTAGAGGCGGTAATCGAAATTTGAAATTACTCCGAGCGTCAGACCCCTCTCGCGCAACGTCTTCAAAGTCGGGAGCGCCTCGGGGTCGGCTACCCATTGCGCTGGATCGGCAAAGAATTCAAACAGCGAATTGAAATAAGCGTCGAAATCAGGAAATTGACCGAATCCCGCAAACGTCTTCGCGACGAGGCCGCGCCACCATTCCCGCTCCAGGCGCCGCAACTCATCAGGCTTCCGGCCCGCGCCAAAAGCGAGCGGTTCCGCATCGCGAAAGGTCTGGCGGAAGGCAACACTGATGGCTTCGGCGGTGGCGTCGATGCCATACGCGCGTGCAATTCTGGCGTAAGTCTCTCCAACCGGTTCGCGCGTTTCGAACAATGTGCCGGCTGCATCGAAAAATACCGCCTTGATTTGTGCCATTTGGATTTCGCCTATTCACCACGTTCGCGGATACTACCGGCCCCAAACCGCTTCGTGCGGGACTTCTTCGTTGCCTCGACGGGTGGGGCCGTTGCTGCTATTGTGCTAGCGCTTGGCAAGGAGCGGAAGGGATTCGACCTGCATGCGGCGTGGGTGCGCAGCGTCAGCCGGCTACCCTGGCCCCAAGGCCTTGGCTGAAGCCATTGATTCACGGCCGGACTTCCCCTTCGCATCAGATTGCGCTAACGCTAGGCGGAGTGCAGCTCAGGGCTCTGCGACGTCCGCCGCGGACCGTCAGCAGAGCAATACTTTGACGCCGTAATGCAGGAGGTAACACGATGAAATTTGGAATCTTCTACGAGATTTCGGTGCCGCGTCCGTGGGACCGCGAGGCCGAAAAGCGCGTGTTCGACAATTGCTTCGAACAGGTCGTGCTGGCCGACGAACTGGGCTTCGACTCGGTGTGGTGCGTCGAGCATCACTTCCTGGAAGAGTATTCACACTGCTCCGCCCCTGAGATTTTCCTCACCGCCTGTGCGATGAAGACCAAGAAAATACGGGTCGGGCATGGAATCGTGATTTGCGTCCCCGAATTTAATCACCCGATCAAAATAGCAGAGCGCACGGCGACGATGGATATCGTCTCAGGCGGACGGCTCGAAGTCGGCACCGGCCGTTCCGCGACGTGGAACGAACTGGGTGGCTTCCGCGCCAATCCTGACGAGACCAAAAAGACCTGGGACGAATTTGTTCGCTGCCTCCCCAAAATGTGGACGCAGGAGCGTTTCGGCTACCAGGGACGTTCTTGGTCGATGCCCGTGCGGGCGATTATTCCAAAGCCCTATCAGAAGCCCCATCCCCCGATGTGGGTGGCAGTGACCAGCCCCGGCACCGAGATCGACGCAGCCGAGCGCGGCATCGGTGCACTCGGCATTACCTTTGGCTCGTTCAAGGAGCAGGAAGAGAAGGTCAAGGTCTATCGAAAAATCATTCAAAATTGTGAGCCGGTTGGTTCTTTCGTAAACGACAAAGTCAGCACCGTCAACTTCCTGTTTACCCACGAAGACACGGAGATCGGGAACAAGGTCGGGCGCCGCCTACTCGGCACTTTTAACTTTCTCGCCGCACAATTGTCGGCCGCCCGTGAGCTTTATCCCACGCGCTCGTATCCCTCAGTCGGGCTGCTGCCGGCCTTGCGTGACCAGGCCTCCGGCCCAGGAGACGAGGCTGGGGTGCCCGAGGGAATTGCGATCGGTAACCCGGAGCGCGTGCTCCACGCCTGTAAGAAGTGGGAATCAGTTGGCGTTGACCGCGTGAATTTCCTGCTCAACGCGCTCGAAACCGTGCCGCAGGAGCAGGTCCTCAACAGCCTTCGCGTATTCGCCAAGCACGTGATGCCGCACTTCCAGGACACCAGCACCCAAGCCGCCGCTGCGGGAGGAGGCCGCTAATGCCACGTTCAGGACGAATGAACGTCGAGGCGTTCGCCGCCCAGGCTGCGCGCGAGATCCACGGTTATAAAACTGAACCGTGGTCTCTTAAGGGGGCGCAGGTCCTGAACCTGCATTATGAAATCGACAACGACACCATCGACGACCTGCTGCCGGTCACGATGCGGCCGTCGATTCCAGCGTGGGCCGTGTTCCACGTAACGCGTTACCCGGATAGCCCCATCGGTCCTTTCACCATCGGAGAGGTTAGGATTGGCAGCCGGGCGGGAGTCCGCCCGCGCGGCTTCGTCCTGCGCAGCTACGTCGACAACGATGCCGCGGTACGCGAACTGGCCCAAAGGTGGGGATATCCGACCGTACCCGGTCAGGTCTACCTCCGTATCTTTCACGATCGGGTGGTGGCCAGAGTTGCAAATAGTGCGGGCAAGAACGTGCTCGATATGGAGATGATCGATCGCGAACCCATCTCCGGAACGGACATCCAATACAATTCGAGTATGCACCTGGCTCGGAACAAGGAAGATGGCAAGCTGGCGCTCGTGCAGGTAGATCCCGAATGGGTATTCCATAAGGCCGAGCGCGGCCGTCCGCATATTATTTCACTCGACTCGCAGGCGTGGGCTGTCGGGGACCGGCTAAAGGCGGAGTACCCGATCTCAGCGACCTGCTGTATTTGTGACGTGACCCTCGGCAAGATTCGATACATTTGCGACCCGGCAAAGGACGCTTTCCAGGGAACAACGCAGGTCGCAGCCTGAACGCGGGGCGCTGGTGTGCACGAAGAGCGGCGGGCTTGCAGCCCCGCCGCTCTTCTTCTATCGAGCAAAAAGGGCGGAAGCACTAGCTTCCGCCCTTTTTTATTTCCCGGCCGTGACCTACTCTCCCGTGACGCCTACGGTCACAGTACCATCGGCGCTGGAGGGCTTAACTGCCGTGTTCGGGATGGGAACGGGTGTTACACCTCCGCTATGACGACCGGAAAATCCTAAAACCGTCACCGTATCCTCTCCCGAACAGTGCTACGGGCGAGAGTCGAGTGAGAGTTAACTTTCTTGACAACTGAATGAGGGTCCTTCGAGGCGTCCTTTGAGTCCTTGTTTGTGATCGGGCCTTACTGAATCATCTCCGTCGTAGCGAACGTCTCGGAGATATTTTTCACTGACTGGCTTTCGACTAACAACAGAGCCAGGTAGTGGTCAAGCCGCACGGCCGATTAGTATCGGTCAGCTCCACGCCTTACAGCGCTTCCACCTCCGACCTATCAACCTCCTTGTCTGGAAGGGGCCTTCAGGGGCTTAATGCCCGGGATACCTAATCTTGGGGTGGGCTTCCCGCTTATATGCTTTCAGCGGTTATCCCGTCCGCACATGGCTACCCGGCGATGCGGCTGGCGCCACAACCGGTACACCAGCGGTGCGTCCGACCCGGTCCTCTCGTACTAAGGCCAGCGCCCCTCAAGTATCCTACGCCCACGGCGGATAGGGACCGAACTGTCTCACGACGTTCTGAACCCAGCTCGCGTGCCACTTTAATCGGCGAACAGCCGAACCCTTGGGAGCTACTCCACCCCCAGGATGTGACGAGCCGACATCGAGGTGCCAAACCTCCCCGTCTATGTGAACTATTGGGGGAGATAAGCCTGTTATCCCCGGCGTACCTTTTGTCCGATTAGCGATGGCCCTTCCATACGGGACCACCGGATCACTATGACCTGCTTTCGCACCTGCTCGAGCCGTCGCTCTCGCAGTTAAGCCCTCTTATGCCATTACACTCGACGGCTGGTTTCCACTCAGCCTGAGAGGACCTTCGCGCGCCTCCGTTACATTTTGGGAGGCGACCGCCCCAGTCAAACTACCCACCATACAGTGTCCCTCACCCGGTTAGAGTGCAGGTTAGAACCCAAGAATCACAAGGGTGGTATTTCAAGGATGGCTCCACCGGAGCTAGCGCCCCGGTTTCATAGCCTCCCACCTATCCTACACATGCAATCCCTAGATTCACTGTAAAGTTATAGTAAAGGTGCACAGGGTCTTTCCGTCCTGCCGCGGGTACCCGGTATCTTCACCGAGAGTGCAGTTTCGCTGTGTCCGTGGTCGAGACAGTTGGGAAGTCGTTACGCCATTCGTGCAGGTCGGAACTTACCCGACAAGGAATTTCGCTACCTTAGGACCGTTATAGTTACGGCCGCCGTTTACCGGGGCTTCGGTTCCCCGCTTCGCCCTTACGAGCTAACGGGTCCCCTTAACCTTCCGGCACCGGGCAGGCGTCAGACCCTATACATCGCCTTGCGGCTTGGCAGAGTCCTGTGTTTTTGCTAAACAGTCGCTACCCACTGCTCTCTGCGACCCACCGATGCTTTGAGGGGCAAGCCCTCTAACATCAGCGGGCACACCTTCTTCCGAAGTTACGGTGTCAATTTGCTGAGTTCCTTAACCACGGTTCTCACAAGCGCCTTGGT
>CAVWAA010000002.1:0-15000 GCA_963752805.1 Binataceae bacterium (SeqCode) | reverse complement strand
CATCGTCAACTTCGATTGCGGGACCGTGCAGCAGGATTCTCCGCACCGCGGTGTGCTGTCTGATGACCGCGCCGCTGCGATGCGCGGCGCCGGCAAGACCAAACAGTAATGAGCGTGGCTCGACGCTGCCACCGGCCACCATCCGCGCGATTCGGATTGGATTACCGTCGTCTCTCCACGGCAGCGCCGACCCGCCGCTACCCGGCTGATGCTCAATCTCCCAACATCCGGGCAGATGCAAGCCGCAATCGATGCCAAGTTCCTCAACCAAACGTGCGAGCGATGGCACGCAAGCCTCAGCGCCCGGGCGGATACCGGTCGCCGTTCCCTCGAGCACGATTCCGCCGGTACGGCCACTGGCGCCGTCGCCTACGCTCGCCTGCTCGAATACGACCGTGCTGAGCCCGCCGCGCGCAAGCTGCAATGCCGCTGACATCCCGGTCAGCCCGCCGCCGATGATAGCGACATCGATCACCCGGGGGATTGGTTCTCCCACGCCTGAGAGTACGCGCGATGGCCACAATGGCTCGCCCCATTGCCAAGCATCATCCCAAGTTTTCACTGTCCGCCTTTTCCGTAAGTATCAGCGCTTTTCCCTGACAGCCGATATTGCGAAGTTGTACTATACATCTACTCACAACCGGACGGCGCCAAAATAATTCGTGCGTAGTGCGCCGAGGAATGATATGGCGAGCGAGGGGACCTCTCCTATATTGCGATACCAGTCTAGTGTCATGAATCAGAGATTCGTTGAATAAATTATAATCCGCCATCGTCTGCGCATGAGAGGACGGTGGAGGCTGATGCGGACGGGGAGACCGATAGCACCTTTGACTTTGAGCAGCGAGGAACGCGAGACACTGGGGAATTGGGCGAGGCGGCCCAAGAGTGCGCAGGCACTGGCCCAACGCTCGCGCATCGTGCTGGAAGCTGCGGCTGGCAATTCGAACACGACGGTGGCACACAAGCTCGGGCTCACCAAGCAAACCGTTGGCAAATGGCGTCAGCGCTTTGTTGACCAGCGGCTCGACGGACTGTTGGACGAACCGCGACCGGGAGCGCCGCGCAAAATCGATGACGCCCAAGTTGAACGTATAGTCCGGCTGACTTTGGAGAGCACACCCGCCGATGCTACTCATTGGAGCACGCGCGCGATGGCCAAACGCTGCGGCTTGAGCCAAGCCAGCGTCGGGCGTATCTGGCGCGCTTTTGGCCTCCAGCCGCATCGGGTGGAGGGTTTCAAGCTCTCCAAAGACCCGCTGTTCATCGACAAAGTGCGCGATATCGTCGGTTTGTAGCTGAATCCGCCGGACAAGGCGTTGGTCTTGTGCGTTGATGAGAAGGCGCAGATTCAGGCGCTCGATCGCAGTCAGTCATTGTTGCCGATGCGCCCCGGTCAGGCCGGGCGCCGCACTGCGGATTACGCGCGCCACGGGACCATCAACCTGTTCGCGGCGCTTAATGTCAAGACCGGGACGGTGATTAGCGAGTTTCATCGCCGCCATCGCGCAACCGAGTTTCGCAGCTTCCTGGAAACCATTGATGCGGCACTACCAGCGGAATTCGAACTGCATTTAGTTCTCGACAATTACGGCACCCATAAGACCCCGGCGATAAAGCGCTGGCTGGTGCGTCATCCGCGCTTCCATTTGCACTTCACTCCCACCGGTGGCTCTTGGCTCAACCTAGTCGAGCGCCTATTTGGGCTGCTCACTGAAAAGCAACTGCGCCGTGGCGTTCACCGCAGCATTCGGGAACTGGAACAGGCCATCCGCTCTTTCCTGGAACATCACAACCGCGATCCTAAACCGTTCATATGGACCAAAACCGCCGACCAAATCCTGGAATCGGTTGGCCGATTTTGTAAACGCATTTCTGACTCAGGACACTAGAGGACCCGAGGGATCCGCTCTATCGCATTCGCGGGGAAGAGAAGCCGATGACTACTAGACCACCACCGATGAAAGCCGGATATCCGAACAGTTCCCGGTTAGCCGGCTGCGGCCGAGCCCATGTCCGGTTGTTTGTGCGTAGACTGCAGCTCCGGGAGCAATAGTTCTGCCACGCGGTAAGCTTCCTCAAGATGTGGATATCCAGAGAAGATGAACGTGTCTATGCCAAGTTCGCGGTATTCGCGAATTCGGAGCGCTACCGTATTCGGATCGCCGACGAGCGCGGTGCCCGCGCGGCCGCGGACGAGTCCGATGCCGGCCCACAAATTCGGGCTTACTTCGAGCTTGCCGCGCCTGTCTTTATGGAGTTGAACCATTCTTCGCTGTCCCACCGAATCGTGGCGACTGAACAGGTTCTGCGCTATGTCGATGGCATCGTCGGTCACATATCTCATCAGATCATTTGCGGCTTGCCAGGCTTTTTGCGTGGTTTCTCTGACGACCAAATGGAGCCGCAGGCCAAACCGGATCCTTCGTGCCCCTCGAGCGGCCGCGTCGCGCACTTGCCGAACTTTCTCAGGGACCTGTCGGGGAGGCTCGCCCCAGGTCAGATAAACATCCGCACGTCGTGCGGCTACCAACTGTCCAGCTTCCGATGAGCCGCCAAAGTAGATATCCACTTGCGGACGACGCTGATCGATGAGTAACTGGGCAGCTTCGATATGGATGTGTTCACCGGCGAAGTTGACGCATTCTCCTTCGAACAAGCGCCGCCAAATTGTCAGGAACTCGTTCACCAGCTTGTAACGCGTGTCGTGGTCGAGGAACGGTCCATCGGCGCCGAGCTCGATGGTATGGCCGCCAGCCACGATGTTAACCAGGCACCGGCCACCTGAGATTTCGTCTAAGGTGGCGGCCATCCGGGCCGACACAGTAGGCGACATCAACCCGGGTCTGACGGCGATCAGAAACTTCAGACGCCGCGTCGCGTCGATCAACGAGGAAGCAACAATCCAGGGATCATGGCAATAATGACCGGTTGGCAGCAGAGCACCAGCATAGCCGAGATCGTCTGCAGCTGAGCTACCTGCTTCAAATACGCGTGGCTCGCTTCTCGGCTCCCAATACCGGTTGCGAGATGACGGCCGTCACCATGTGTCGGCAGATACCAGAAGATCTGCATCGCATCTCCATTCCGGGCGTCGGCTAGCCGGGCAAGTCCATAAAGGTCGATGTGAATGTCCCAGATTCATCTCTTCCAAATGCTCACGGCAGAGAAACCGACCTGGCGCATCCGTCCAATCGCCGAGACTAGGGTGTTGCGGATGTGAATACTCAGGCGATCGAGCAGCCGGCCAGCAAATCCTGGCTTGTTGGACGCCCATGCTACGGAAGTCTCAGATGGCGTCGAGCGGATCAGCTGATTAACGGCATAAAAAAACGCTGTGGCGCTATCCACGCTGTCCGGCGCAGGATAGGCGCTTGATGGCTGAACTGCTTGCGAAACTCACTCTGCTCGAGGCTCATCGGGATCGGTCCAGCTCTCAATTTATACGATTGAATTAGTCGATTATTGGGCGAGTGTCAAGCGCCGCCGATCTGCCGTTCAAATTTGCCAACGAAGTTGTGCGTGGACGCCGAATATCAGAGCGCGTGCATTGCCGCTCGGTGACCTTTGCCCGGTCTGCCGGCTCGCGAGAGCTTCAGCATGTCGGCGAAACTAGTGGAGTCAAGAATCGCGGCGGTCTGATCCCGGACCTCCTTCATCAAGAGCCGGATACCGCAAGTTTTTTCATCGCGGCAATCCTCGCATTTCTCGTACGCGGTCTTGCTGGCGCATGGCAGCGGCGCCAGGGGCCCTTCGAGCATTCTGATTACATGGCCCACCGAAATTTGATCCGGTGGTCTGCTCAGGGTATAGCCGCCGCCTTTGCCTTTCTTGCTTCTCAGGATTCCGTGATTCTTCAGTTCCAGCAGAATCAGCTCTAGGAATCGCTTGGGGATGTTGCCGCGCTCCGCGACTTCCGAAATCAGCAGCGGACCTCGACCGTACTCTTCGCTCATGACGAACAGTGCCTTGAGCGCATATTTGGTCTTGTGCGACAGCATTCTCGCCGAACCACAGATTACCCCGCTTGGCTCAGTTCTCCAAGGCGAGCGCGAGCCAATTCGGACCCGCTCAACGGTCTTCGAAGGACGCATAGGAAAGCCGTTGCCGACGCCCGTCTCTAGCGTGCTGAATGAGGGAACAAATCCATGTGACCCGGGCGATTCTGCCGAAGCAATTGATGGTTGTCATACCATGAAAGAAGTGGCTGCTCAGACCAGATTCAACCCAGCCTTTCTAGATACGTTTGCCTGGCTCAACGTCAAAATTCTCCTCGTCATCGCTATAGCGGCACCAAAGTGAATTCTTCACTCACACGAATAGGGTCGGATGGCCCGGCCAACGGCAATTAAGACGCCAGCGCAGGGGGCTGTTTCCGCCCGGTTCTTTTACGGCCGATCAGGCGGTAAATGGTCGACTTACGCAGGTAGCATCTTTCAAACAAGCGTTCGATTTCAATGGTTCCTTCCGTTGGCAGTCCGTATTAGCGATTGGTCGGTTTGATCAACTGGCAGAGCGAGCCGTGCGACCTTCCAATTCTGCTATGTTACGCAGCAACAATCGGCCATCGGAGTTCAGCGCGTTGATGCAGGCCACTGCTTGAAGTCGCGCTTGCTGTTGAGGCAAAATCGTCCAGCGGAGCGCAATCAGGCGCTCACCGAGAACGGTTCAGCGAAACGTGAGTCAAACTGTAGTGTATAACAATGGCCTTTGCTCATGCCCGACCTTGACAAAGCCGTAGACTGAAAATATAGGCTAGTATATCGATAGACTTTGCTATCTCACAAATCCAAATACGCTTTGAAAGCGGCAATTGCGCTTGCCCGGGAGTTTGGGCAGGGGCCGGTGTTGATTTCTGATATCGCACAACGCGAACGGATTCCGCGCAAATTCCTGGAGCTTATCCTGCTCGAACTGCGCAATAAGGGCATTTTGCAAAGCCGTAAAGGCAAAGGCGGCGGCTACTTCGTGGCACGCGAACCGGCCCACGTCACGTTGGGTGAGATTTTACGGGTGGTGGAGGGACCTTTGGCCCCGATTCCATGCGTCTCCAAAACCGCGTACATGCGCTGCCGCGATTGCCGCGACGAGAACACCTGTGGTGTCCGGATGGTTATGAAGGACGTGCGGGACGCCACTGCCAGAATCCTTGACTCCACCACGTTGGCCGACGTCTTGGGGCGGGTCGCAGGAAGCGTGAACGGGAAAGCCTCGCTGACATACGATATCTAAAATTTTTTCTACGATAGTCTATTTAGCTGATAGGACAAATAACGATATGAAACCGAGCACCATCGATGGCGAATCCGGGGGCGAAGTTCTCGACGACCACCAGGCTCGTGCTATTCGTGAGGTCGTGCGCGCGGTGCGTTCGGTCGCTTTCGGCTCAGTAGAGATCGTCATTCAGAATTCCCGCATCGTCCAGATTGAACGCAAGGAGAAATTTCGCTTCGACCGGAGCTAACCGCCCGCCTTCTCTTCGTGACGACCGGACTACCGGAGGTTCCCATATGAGGGGAGAGTATGAGGAACGTTCGTCGATTCATGCCTATGCTGCCAGCCCCGATCTGCACCGGATTTTCGGTTCACAGAAATCCGCAGCTCAGTCGGATCAGTATCCCCGGGTCGAGCAGTGCGCACTGAATCAGCAGAGCACACCGACCAAATACTTTTGTCGGGACTGAACCGATACCGCCGTTGGCGGATATCTGAAATGAGACTCGGCAACCAATCGGATGCTGCACGCCTGAATCGCAAGCTCCATCCAATCCGATTTATCGCCGCTTGCGTGGGAAGCCTTGGGACGGGTCGCGAGCTTACGCGCTCGTCCGTTTCTGCGGAAGTGCTCAGATTGCGCCGCAGTTCTATGTGGGGCGCTCGCGCTCGTCTGCTCCGCATGTGCGGGCTCTAGCAACCCGGTTCTGAGTTCCGGCCCTCATCCCCGGGTTGAGGATTGCGCAATGGTCCAACAGGCGACGCCAACCAGGTATGTCTGTGATGGCAAAATCTACACTTCGGTGCAACTAGACGAGATCAGGAACGGCCAACAGGTCCAACTTTCCGAGCAAGCATCCCACGGGGCCTTTCCCGGTAAGGTCATCGGTCCGACCGGTAACTTCGGGACATATCATCCCTAAAGCCGGAGGCTCCCTCTGTTTTGCAAAGGACCCGCATCGATGAACCCAGCGGCGAGTAAGATTTCCTACGCTCGTCCAGGTTTTCTTGGCGATCCAAAATCGCTAGCCACGGATCTTGCACGGTCCCTACCGGCGACTTATTTTTGCTGAGGTGGCGTGGCCGAAGACGGCTGCGCGTCGATGGCAGGCAGGTAGGCCTGCCTCAGTGGTCGTCTATGCCAGAGCAAAGAAGGGCTTCGTTCGAGCGATTGGAGGCGACTCTGCTCGCCTGCCCCAAGTGCCGGCGCGCCGTGCAGGTGCGCAAGCGCCTGCTGCTGATCCTGCCTGAGGGTGACAAATATGAATACGTCTGTCCCCATTGCGGCTCAACGTGCGGCAGCACCGTCCAGAAAGACACGGCGCCGCGCAGACTGATATAGAATCGAAGCGGTCAGCGCTTTCTCTGCAGAGCGCAAAGACAGAATCAAGCTGTCGCGAAGAAGACGCTCACCGGCGGCTTCAAAGACCCAACGCGGATGGTTGAGAACTGAACGTGTTATCTCATAATGGAACTGCCGATCTTTCAGATTGATGCGTTCACCAGCCGGAGTTTCGGGGGGAATCCTGCGGCTGTCGTGGTTCTCGCGGAAGAGTGGCTCGCGGACGAGTTGCTACAGGCTATCGCTGCTGAGAACAATCTGTCCGAAACCGCGTTCGTGCTGATTCGTTTCCAGCCATTTCCGCTCAGGTGGTTTACCCCGAAAATCGAAGTGGACTTGTGCGGACATGCGACGCTGGCTTCGGCATACGTTTTGTTGAAGCATTATTTCCCGGCCCAGAGCCAGGTTAAATTCGCGACACGGAGTGGCGAGCTGACCATAACCCGAAGGGGAGGCCAGCTCGCGATGGACTTTCCGGCCCGCCCCGGCGAACGAATCCCCGTCAGCGACGAAATAATTGCGGCGTTGGGAGCAAAACCAGCTGAAGCTTATCTTGCTCGCGATCTGCTCACCATTTTCTCGGCGGAGACCGAAGTCGCAGCACTGAAGCCAAATCTCGAATTGGTCGCCGCGCTTGATGCTTTCGCTGTAATTGCATCGGCCAGGGGTGGCCAGGTCGATTTCGTCTCGCGCTTCTTTGCGCCGCGTGCCGGCATTCCCGAGGATCCGGTCACGGGTTCGGCGCATTGCACGCTTATTCCGTATTGGGCCAGGCGGCTGGGCAAGGACGTGCTTATTGCGCGGCAGCTTTCGCCTCGCGGCGCCGACTTGAGCTGCGAGATGAATCGCGGGCGGGTGCTGATAGCCGGTGACGCCGTTGAATACCTGCGCGGCAAAATCAGTATTTGAGCATTGGGACTGCAGCGATTTGCGATGAGCGTTTTAGCCCAAAAGAGAACGCTGATCGCTAAGGGCTGAAAGCGTTTTATCCCATGCCCTGCGCTGACGTGGGCTCGATTTCGCACTTGACGCGAACGTCGCCTGGCTGGCCGAACGGATATTTGTCCTGGCCCAGGTACTTCTTCGCTAGAGAGTCGATATGGGCGTCGGCACCTTGCTCGGTCACATTCAGGACTCGTCCGCGGACCTGAAGATAGCGATACGGGTTGTCCGGGTCAGTGATTGCCAGTGCAACGAGCGCACCGGGCCGCAGCGTACGCGCCTTCACGCGCCCACGCGCCGTGTTGACGCGGATCTTGCCGTCGGTGTAGTCGAACCATACTGGCGTCACTTGCGGCGAGCCGTCCTTCATAACGGTAGCAATATTGGCAAAGGCCTTCTTTGCCGTGAGCAGGTCGAGGAAGTACTCGGGAATAGTGGCCATGGGTGTTCTCCTGGCGGGCATGGTCAGTCAGGGCGCTCGTCTTACTTACGAACATCCTCTCAGAGATTCAACCGACGGTGGTCTCTCCAGTCAAGAACGCGTGGCTTGCGCCCGGCGATAAGGTGTGAATTGATTGTGCATGAAAGTAATGGGCATGCCGTGAAAATTCGCCCAACACCGATCGCTTCAATTGTATCAATTACCGGCGCCGCGTAGACTTTGTTGGCGCATAAATCCAAAATCATCGGGGGAAAAAGCAATGGCGCTGTTTAACAAGGAAGCGGACCGGAACGTCAAGAACGAAGCGGCACCAAAGTTCCAGACACAACCGCAAGTCCAGCCACTGCCAGTAACCCAGGCCGTGGCCCCGCCCACCTTGGCGCCGGCGGAAAAACCCGCGACGCCGCCGAGGCCGGCTCTTATGGAGACCCGCACCAATGAAGGCCGCGCTTATCTCGATAGCGGCTCGAAAATCAGTGGCAAGCTTTTGTTCGAGGGAGCCACCCGCATCGACGGACAGGTGGATGGGGAAATCACCGCGAAAGAAAGCCTCGTTATCGGCGAAAGCGCCGTGGTCACTGCCCAGATCAAAGCCAACGCGATTATCGTCGCCGGCAAAGTCAGCGGCGACATTACTGCAACTCAGCGCCTCGAAATTCGTCCCTCCGCCCGAGTGATTGGCAATCTCACATCCCCCGTTTTGATCGTGCACGAGGGTGCGATGTTCGAAGGTCATTGCTCGATGCAGCCGGAAGGGGGGCGCGAGGACCGCAAAGTCGCCGTGTTCCCCAAGGACGAGCGCCTCCCGCAGGTCGCGCAGAAACAAGCCTGATCCCCTAGAACGCAAAACCATCGGCAGTGAGCGAGAGAACGAGTAGCGACGCTTTTTCTCTCGCTTGTCCTTTTGTCGCAGCCCTTCTTTGCGCACTTGCCCCGATTTGCTGTGTGCACTACCGTTCTCGCGATAGGAGCTGATGTTTTGATATGCACATACCGCCAGATTGGGGTATTTTCGGCACGCTGATTGTTTCGTTCCTGATTTTCTGGTTTATATTCGGGCGGTTGTTTTTTGGCCCCTTCCTTAAGCTGCTCGGTGACCGTGAGCGCAAGTTGCGGGACCTCAGCGAGCGCACCGATCAACTGCTGCGGGAGGAAAAAGCCGCGGTCGAAGCCCGCGAGGCAGGACTGGCGGCGGTTCGCCACGAGGCGCTAAACAGGCGCGAAGCACAGCGGCGCCAAGGGGAGGCACAAGCTGTCCGCATGATCGCCGAAGCTCGGGCACAAGCCAAGGCTGAACTCGACGAGGTGAGCGACGGAATTGAGCAGGATTTTAGAGCAGCGGCCAGCCGACTCGAGCAGTTGGCAGAAACCTTGGCCGTCGAGCTGGCGGGGCGGCTATTAGGCCGGGCGGTCACCAATGGACGGCGGTCGGGGGCCGCTAATACGCATCGCTGAAACATTCGGATGAAGGCTCGAATTACTAGAATTAGTCTAATTGCAGCGGCGGTATTTTGGCCGAGCTGGGTCTTCGCCGCAGAGGGCGAGCAAGTCCAAGGAAGCTGGTTCGCGCTGATTTTCTACGCGGTCAACTTCCTGTTCTTTGTATGGATCGTGTGGAGGTACGGCGGGCCGCGCATCAGGCAGTTCTTCCACGACCGATCCTACACTATCCGAGACATCAGGGACCGCGCCGAAAAGGCTTATCAGGAGGCACAAGAACTCGCCAATCGAGCGGCTCAACAGCTTCGGCAGCTGGAAGCCGACCAGCGCAATTTAATGTCCGAGCTTGACGAAGAAACGAATTACCAGATCGGTCAGATGAACGATGCCGCACGTGAAGCTGTCAACCGGATTCGGCGCGATATGGAGCTCACCCGGGTGGCGCTCCGCGATGGTGCGCAGCGCCGCTTGCGCGAGACGATGGCCGGGGCGGCCGGCAGGATAGCCCGCGAACTGGTGAACCGCAACATCCAGGCGTCGGATCAGACTCGACTGCTGCAGGGTTTCCTCGATTGTATAGATGAGCAAGCACGCCGGTGAGAAGTTCAAGAGTCGCAAAACGCTACGCGCGGGCGTTACTGGGATTATCTAATGATCGAAACCAACTTGAGGTCTGGGGCGCGGAGTTGGAGCGGCTCGCTCGTGTTATCGAAATGCGGGAAATCGACGCTTCCTTCGCTTCGCCAGTGGTTTCCATCATCGCTAAAATCCAGGCGCTCGCCAGCATCACCGAAAAACTGGAAGTAAGCTTCCCGGTCCGGTCGTTTACCGCGGTAGTAGCGCGGCACGGTCGTATCCCGGATTTGCCGGCGGTCGCAGAGGAGTATGGCAGGATGCTGGATGAGCTGATGGGGCGCGCGCGGGCAACCCTGATTTTCGCGACCCAGCCCAGCGACGCAGATGTAAGGCAGATAGTTGATAAGCTCGAACAGATCGCGCACAAGCAAATCATTCCTACGGTTGAAATCGACCGGAGCTGCTCGGCGGCGTCATCGTGGCGCTTGAGGGTAAGACTTACGACGGCAGCTTGACCAGCCGGCTGACGGAGGCGCAGCGCCGCCTCGCCGGCTAAGGTACTTTGAACAACTTCTATGGCGGAAATCAGACCTGCAGAAATCAGCGAAATCCTTCGTAATGAAATACGGGGCTTCGAAGGCTCGGTCGCGGTGCGCGAAACCGGCCGCGTGCTCTCGTGCGGCGACGGCATTGCCCGGATCTATGGGCTGCAAAACGCCGCCTCCGGCGAGCTGCTCGAATTTCCCCATTCCATCTATGGAATCGTTCTGAGCCTTGAGGAAGACAACGTCGGCGCTGCGCTGTTTGGCCAGCCCGAGGAAATTAAGGAAGGCGATGAGGTTAAAAGGAGCGGCCGCATTGCCGAGGTTCCGGTCGGCGACGCCATCCTTGGACGCGTGGTCAACTCGCTAGGACAGCCGATCGACGACAAGGGTCCAATCAAATCCACCGAGGCGCGCCGGATCGAACTCAAGGCGCCCGGCGTCATCAAACGACAGCCGGTCAAAGAACCGTTGCAGACTGGCATCAAGGCCATCGACTCGATGATTCAAATCGGACGTGGTCAACGCGAATTAATCATCGGTGATCGCCAGACCGGCAAAACCGCCATCGCGGTTGATACGATCATCAATCAGCGCGGGCAGAATATTAACTGCATCTACGTAGCAATCGGACAGAAGCGGTCAACTGTCGCCCAAGTGGTCGAAAAGCTAAGCCGCGCTGGTGCGATGGAGTACACCACGGTGGTCGCGGCCACCGCTTCGGAATCTGCGCCGCTACAGTACATCTCGCCCTACTCGGGCTGTACTATGGGCGAATACTTCCGCGATACCGGGCGTCATGCGCTGCTGGTCTACGATGATCTAAGCAAGCACGCGCAGGCATACCGGCAGCTCTCGCTGTTGCTGCGCCGGCCTCCGGGCCGCGAGGCCTATCCTGGCGACGTCTTTTATTTGCATTCGCGCCTGCTCGAGCGGGCAGCGAAAATGGGCGATGAGCACGGCGGCGGCTCCCTCACCGCACTTCCGATCATTGAAACGCAGGCGGGTGACGTTTCCGCCTATATCCCTACTAACGTCATTTCGATTACTGACGGGCAAATCGTGTTGGACGCCGATTTGTTCAACTCCGGCCTGCGGCCTGCGGTCAACGTTGGCTTATCGGTGTCGCGCGTCGGCTTCTCGGCCGCAGTCAAGGCGATGAAACAGGTTGGCGGCACACTTAAGCTTGACCTCGCGCAATACCGCGAAATGGCTGCCTTTGCCCAATTCGGCTCCGAACTCGACCCGTCCAGCCAGCGCCTGCTGCATCGCGGTGAGCGGCTGACGGAGATGCTGAAGCAAAATCAGTACGACCCGCTGCCGATGGAAAAGGAAGTGTTGATCATCTTTGCCGGTAATGAGGGCTATTTCGACAAGCTGGAAGTGAGTCAGGTAAAGCAGTTCGAACGCGAGCTCTACGCCTTTGTTGAGGCGCGGCATAGAGACCTGCTCGACGAGATTCGCACCCGGCGTGAGATCCCCGACGACTTGCGTAAGCGGCTACTTGAAACTCTCGCCAGCTTCGCCCAAACATTCGCGCCGAGCGAAGTGGCGCGTTCGGCAGCGTAGCAGGACTACTGTCGAAACTTCCGGCCTATGATCTTTTCGCCGTAAGACGTCAGCATATGAACCATGCAAAGCAGAGCCGCGACCTCGACGACTGAGCAGAAGCCAAGCGGAAGCGGCCGAAGCCCTGAGCGCAGCCCAAGGGGGCGGCACATTGGTTCGGTGCAATAAATGGCGACGCTCAAGGCAATTCGCCGGCGCATCGCTTCGGTGCGGTCAACCCAACAGATAACCCGCGCCATGAAGCTTATTTCGGCTGCCCGTCTACGCCGCGCTCAGGAAGCATTGCTCAGCGCGCGACCATACCATGAGGCGCTTAAACGGGTGGCCGATTCAGTGCTGCGCATGGCACCGGAAGTAATCGCTCCGGCGGAGAATGCCGCTGGCAGAATCCTGATTATCGTGGTTGCGTCTGATCGAGGCCTGGCTGGCGGCTACAATATTAATTTGCTGAGGTTGGCGGAACAGGAAGCGCGCCGGAGGCGAAGTGGCGGAATGGAAGGTGAATTTTTCGCCATCGGACGTAAAGCGCTCGATCATTTCCGGCGTACGCACCAATCGTTGGCTGGCGAACGTACCAACAATATACCGCGCCTGGCGACTGTCCGCCTCGCACACGAGATCGGCGAACTAGTGCTCGCGCGATGGCGCAGCGGCGCCATCTGCGAAGCTGGATTGATCTACAACGTTTTCCGCTCAGCGCTTTCGCAACGGCCCACGTATGAGAAATTGTTGCCGATTTAACCGCCAGCCGAAAATGGTCCCGTGGCACTGCCCGCCAGCGATTACCTCGTGGAACCGAGCCCGGCGGAACTGGTGCCCGCTGTGATGCGGAGCTATGTCGAAGCGGCAATCCTCATGCGCTGCTCGAAGCCGAAGCGAGCGAACACGGCGCCCGGATGACGGCGATGGATGCAGCTACTAACAATGCGGTCAACTGATCGAACACCTCACCCTGGAAATGAATCGTGCGCGCCAAGCCGCGATTACCAAGGAACTAATGGATATCGTCGGTGGCGCTGAAGCTCTGCGCGGATGAGCGCGCCCCCGCGTCACTGAGAATTTTAGGTAAACTCGACAGCTATGGATCAGCAGATAACCGGCCGAATTAACCAAGTGTTGGGTAACGTCGTAGACGTCGAATTTTCCAACGGCTCCCTGCCGCCAATCTTCACCGCGCTGCGGGTGAGCAATCCGTCCATCGACGATCGCACTGGTAACCTCGTGCTGGAAGTTGAACAGCACCTGGGCGAAAGCACGGTGCGCTGTATTGCAATGGATACGACCGACGGCCTGACCCGCGGGATGGAAGTATTCAACACCGGGGCGCCCATTTCCGTGCCGGTCGGCCCCAACACGCTCGGCCGCTTGATGAATGTCACGGGCGACCCGGTCGATGAAGCCGGCCCTATCGTCTCCGACAATACATCGCCAATCCATCGTGAAGCGCCGCTATTTGCCGAGCAGGCTACCGAAGTTGAAATCCTCGAGACTGGTATCAAGGTCATTGACCTTGTCTGCCCAGTTCGCGCGTGGTGGCAAGATCGGCTTGTTTGGCGGGGCGGGGGTGGGCAAAACCGTTACTATTTTGGAGCTGATTAACAACGTCGCCAAACAACACGGCGGTGTATCGGTGTTCGTGGCGTCGGCGAACGCTCGCGCGAAGGCAATGACCTATATCGCGAGCTTAAGGAATCCGGCGTCTTGGCCAAGACCGCGCTGGTCTATGGGCAGATGAACGAACCGCCGGGCGCGCGCGCCCGCGTCGCCCTGACCGGCATCACGGTTGCAGAATATTTCCGCGATCAGGAAGGCCGCGACGTGCTGCTCTTCATCGACAACATCTTCCGTTTCGTCCAGGCTAATTCTGAAGTGTCGGCGCTGCTGGGCCGGATGCCGAGCGCAGTTGGCTATCAGCCGACCCTCGGCACCGACCTCGGCGAACTCGAGGAACGGATCACCACCACTAAGAAGGGCGCAGTAACTTCAGTGCAGGCGATTTACGTCCCGGCTGACGATTACACCGACCCGGCCCCGGCCACCACTTTCACCCATCTCGACGCGGTCGCCGCGCTGGACCGCAAGATTTTCGAGAAGGGCATTTTCCCGGCATTCGACCCGCTGGTCTCGACCTCCCGAGTTCTCGACCCGCAAGTTGTGGGCAGTGAGCATTACGACACCGCGCGCCGCGTTCAACAGATCCTGCAACGCTACAAGGATCTGCAGGATATCATCGCGATTCTGGGGATGGACGAATTGTCACCCGATGACAAGGTGGTGGTGGCACGTGCGCGGCGTATTGAGCGATTCCTGTCGCAGCCCATGTTTGTCGCCGAACCGTTCACTAATTTGCCAGGCGCCTACGTAGCGCGCGCTGAGACCGTACGCGGATTTAAGGAAATACTTGAGGGCAAATGCGACGATATGCCGGAGCAGGCGTTCTATCTCGTCGGCACGATTGACGAGCCCGCGGCAAGTCCGAGCGCCTCGCCCGTGGCGAAGCCCGTTAGCCGTCTTTATGGCAGAGATTTTCCTTTCCGTCTGATTGCACCGACTGGCATCATCTATGAAGGTCCGGTCGAACAGGTTATCGCGGTCGGCGCACTGGGCGAGTTCGGTGTGCTCGCAAACCATGTTAACTACATCACGTCAATCTTGCCGTGCGTGGTCACTCTGCGCTCAGGCGATGGTGCGGTAAACAGTATCTAGTGACGGGCGGCCTGGCGGAAGTCAAGGACGGCGCGATGACGATGCTCGCGTACAAAGCGATGCCGGTCGCTGCGGTCGATCCGATTGCGGCGGCGCCAGCGGTAGAGGCGGCGGAAGCGAAGTTCTCGCAAATGAGCTTCTATGACCCAGGGTATGCTGAGGCTGAACAGGTGCTAAAACTGGCTCGCACGCGCGCCGAAATCGCTCATCTCCGCCGCGCGTTGCAT
>CAVWAA010000001.1:0-74962 GCA_963752805.1 Binataceae bacterium (SeqCode) | reverse complement strand
CGAAAAACGCCATACAGCATCAACCCGCACCACCGGGATCGCGCCGCGATTCAATAATTTGTGGACTTGCGCTTCGCGGACCTGGAACCATTCCGCGACATCAGAGACGGTCAGCAGCGGCTGTCCTGTTGGACTTCGATGCTGTGAATCGTGACGGCTCCCACCGTTCCCATTCTTTTGCATCGTTTTTCACCTTGGAAAATGATCGACCTGAATTAGGACATGTTTCATACGGATGTCAATGTGACTGGTTGCGGTCCCGCCAGGGATGCCCCGGTTTCGGACTCCGGTGCGCAGGACGGGCAGCAGGCAGGCTTCTGGGGATTGCGTGGCTGTGAAACGCTAATTCGCCCCCCGCTGCGCCGCGGGAACACCGTCGGCCCGAAATGGACACTCAGGCCAATCTGGAGAACGAAAATGCGAACACTAGGATGACCGCTCGACCGTTTATTATCGCCAGGCCCCTGTCCGCTATGAAGCGAGACCCTGCCTCCCTGACATGTAGAAATAGTTGTCAAAGCACGGGCTGGCACATGAACATGTACCAAGGCCGCCCTCTCCTTGTCCTTGATGATCTCCTCGATGCGGTTGTGATCCGCATTAGTGATATTCGATGTTGGCGCTTTCCTCTGCGGATCTTCCCTCGCCTGCCGGTTGTTAGTGCTTGCCTATTCGGCGCGCCATGGTAGCGGATTTTGCTCGCCTGAGCCGCGACGCACCAGCCATTGCCCCGTTTCAACCAGTCCCCCGCCCTGGTAGCAGCGGTAGCTTCCGCCAATCTGGGTGGCGGAATCCAAGCCGTTATACAGACATGAAGAGACGTCCCCCGGAAGCATTACGCGCAAAGTTACGTTGCGCCCACTGACCGATCCGTCAATCAGCGTGCCCCGCTCGGTGGTATTTGCGCTACGGCAGACTGTCGTGCCAATCGCGCAGCGATAGTCGCCTGTGACCGCAGAGTCACTTTGGTGCAAACTGAATGTAATCCGATTGACCGCGTCGCATCGGCCAATTTCGGCCGGCATCCCTGGGAAACAGGGAAGCACGCGGATCTCTCCTTGCCACATCCCGGACAGATCTATCGCCGGCTTTTCCATCGGCGTGGCTCTGGCGGAACAGGCTGTAAGACTCAGCAGAATCGCGAGCAGGATTCCTGTACAAAAGCGAACCTTTGGATACATATAAGACTCCTGAGCTGGCATCGGGCAAGCGGCGTGCCTAAACCGCTGCCAGCCGCCTACAACTCCAAACATGCAAAGAAAATTGGTCGGGCAGCGGCACGGCCACAGAACCCTCTCGTACTACGATTTAAAAGGCGTGAAGAATGCCTGCCGAAAAATGTGAAAAATGTCTGCACAGCCGGGGTGGGTGTGCTGAGGTTGCTGCGGATAGTACGATTTGTGGCGAGGCGGTTCGCCAGAATTCGGCCGGAACGGCCTGGAGAAATTTTGGATGGCACGTGAGACGCGGGGCCCTCGATTAAGCACGGCTATTCCCGGCGACCCAGGGTGGAGCGTCCGTTCTGCGCCAAATGGGGTTTTCCGCAAAGAGGGCGAGTATTGGACCGTAGGGTAGGACGGGAAAGCCGTTCGTCTAAAGGACAGCAGGGGACTCGGGTACCTCCGTACTTCTCGGCGACCTGACGAAAATCACGGTGGCTCCGATGCCGCGCCAGGGTGCTGTGATGCGCGACGCGAAGGGCGAGGCCGTCGCCGGTATGGTGATCCTTCTCAGCGATCCTTCTTAAGGACACCGATGCCCGCCGGTCTCTCGCTTGCCCGAGGCGGCCAGGTCAACCGTGCAACCGCTCGGTGAAAGACATGCAGAGCAAAAAACGAAGCTCGGACGCTACCTGTAGACTGTCAAACCGGGAATAGTGCACTCGAATTCGCTATGCGCGATCGGAGCCGGGCACGAAAGCGAGCATGAAGCCCCGCTACCCTGTCGTACTCGAATCGGGAGGGTAGTATCTGATGGCGCCCGCAACGCACGCGGGAAGGACAGGGCTCAGGCTGGTTTGGGACCGGATTGTCGCTAGCTCGGGGCGTCACTCGCCACCGTTTTCAGGACTATGGCCGACGGTTACGCCCTTTCGTACCCGCACCGTCAGCTCAGGACGCTTCGGCACGTCCACTTTCAAGCTGCGATAACCGCCGCGTCCCGGATTGGGGGAGGTGAACCCCACCGTGTACTGATCGCGCAATTCGTTGCTAATCGATTCAGTGGCCTGCCGGAGCAACTCCCCGTCGCCGACCTCCCGAATGATGTAGGTCTTGGCTCCGGTATCGGAGGAAGAGCTCCTGCAGGGTGCGGGCGTCGACCCGGTCGTCCTCGGCAGAGCCCAGCAACTTGCCAAGGAGGAAAGTAAGCCGGCGAAGTTGGGGTCGCCGATACCGATGGAGTAGACCAGCACGCCCTGGCGGCGGGCCTGCATCACCACCTGGTCAACGCTGGATGAACTGGCGGTGTCCATTCCGTCGGTCACCACCAGCAACGCCTTTTTATCGTAGCGTCCGCGCGCCACCATGATCAGGCCGAATGGACCGGAGTGCGCGCTGCGGTCGCCGCGCAAAAGCACTGGGCGTCGGTGCAGCCCCAAATCACCTGCTTCGAGACCCAGCTTGAGCTTAAAGTCTGGGAGCTGGAGCTGCGGGTCGTGGTCTTTCGCAAGCGCGTTCGTCACGAGAGCCGGCGCAATTACCAACTCGATCTCTTCTCCCCCGATGACGGCCACTTCGAGTATTCGGCGGTCGCCACTAACCTCACACTCAGCCCGCGCGCATTGTGGAACTTCATCGCTGGCCGCGGAGCTCAGGAGAAGACCTTTGCCGAGCTCAAGGGCGAATTCGCGCTGGACGCCGTCCCTACCAACCACTACGCCGCCAACAGCGCATGGCTGCAGCTGTCGATTCTGGCCCATAATCTGACTATCGGCTTTCAGCTCAGCTCCAACCTTGCCACGGCCAAACCAAACACCGCAAAACGCACCTATAGCTACTGGCTGGTGAGCATGAAGACCCTGCGCTTCACTATCATTAACCGCGCCGCACGAGTAACCCGAATCCATGGCCGCAAAATCCTGCGCTTTTCCCACAACCCCGCTACCCAAGTTCTTTACGACCAAGTCCTTGACCGCCTTGCCGCGTGATTTATTCTCGCTTTGGGGCTAACACTGGTCGTGCCAACGGAGGTGGGTGGCGACGTCATCGATCTACCGATCGACCCGAATCAGCCCTGGGTGCCCCCACCATTCGAGATCGCACGCGACTTATGGTTCCAGGGCCTGGAAGAAGACGAAGCCAGAACGTATTTCGAGAAACTATGTCCGGAGTCACCGAAGGCCGTGTACGAAGCAACACGATGGACGGTGCCCATCGACCGCGTTAAAGTTTCGGGGCCTATTTTGGTCGTGTCGAGTGAATTGGATCATCTTACGCCGCCCGCAATCGGACGATCCCTGGCAACGTTCTACGGGGCTGATTACCGCTATCTGCGCGGCCGTGGTCACAACGTTCTTTTGGAGCCGAACTGGCGAGAGACGGCAAGCATGGTTGCGGCTTGGCTGGGCCGCGAAACCAGAATCGGTGCGGCATAGGCTTTATGTCGTAGGTTCGCACGAAATGTGAGGCACTTAGAAGGTGCCGCATTGGCATCGCCGGGAGGCGACCAAGCTCTTGCCCGCGATAATAAACAGATCGCCTAGAGCGTTGTCCTCTTCGGTGTAGCGTAAGAACAGAGGCTCGCGTGGCCGTTCCGCCAAAGAACGGCTACACTTAACTAAATTAAAGCGAGCTTAAGGTTCATATCTCCCGCGAGGAAGGTGAAGGACCAGTCGTTACGCCGAGTGACGATGTAACGTAAAAGGCCCATTAAGACTCCCGGACTAAAATGTCATATAGGAAGGTTAGACGTGAGCGTTGAAAACATCCTCCAGGAATTGAAGAAAGAGCGTGACCAACTCGACCGCGCAATTGCTGCATTGGAGTGAGTGAGTTTTTATTCGCCCATGGTCGGACGGCCAAGGAGTTCACCGCGAACCTCTGTCAAGAAAAAGCGCGCTGGCGGAATAACCGCAGCAGTTCGAAGAAGGCTGTCGGAAGCTATAAAGAAGCGGTGGGCGGAACGAAGAAAGAAAAGTACCTGACATCCCTTGCTTTCGGGGATTTCTGAGCTTTAGTCAATAATTTGTATTCAAAAACAGGTTGTGACCCGACCCAACGCGTCGACCTGCTAATGCCAATGTGCGACCCCTCCGCACGCTCATAACCGTCGATGGTCGTCCTTACCATTGCGAAGTAGCGAAGCGCCTGCGGCGCAAGGGTGTACTTCACATTGTTCGCGCGCGACCACCGAAATTGGGCGATACCGTGCGATCTCGAGAATCGGTGGTAGATGGGATCAATAAGTTATACGATCTAGTGGCTTACGGCGGCGGCCGATCTCTCATCTGGCGGTCCTCTTCTGTTGCCTGGTTTAACCGAGATCGCCGCGCAGTTCGATCCGGAAGAATGGCGCAAATTGGTGGCCGGCTATCGTCGAGCCTCTATTGAAGTGAAATAGGAGACGACTATGGATGTGATCGAAGCGATGGAAACCTGCAGTGCAGCACGTTACTTGAAGCCCGATCCGGTGCCGCAGGACTTGATCGAGCGTGTGATCTACGCCGCCACTCGTGCATCGAGTCCGGGTAACAGCCAGGAATGGGACTTCATCGTTGTACGAGATCCTGAAGCAAAGCGGAAAATCCGCGATCTACTGGCGCCGCGATTTAAGGCGATGCGCGGGGAAGCGCCAACAACCGGGCGGGTCACTAGTCGAATGATGGCCGGCGCCATGCATTTGGCGGAGACGCTAAATGAGGTTCCGGCGATCATCTTCGTCTGCGGTCCCGTAGTTTATCCGCCCAACGCGCCGACGGAGCAGTTTGTCTGGTCGGCGCTCTACCCGGCGGCGCAGAACCTGATAGTGGCCGCTCGCTCGCTCGGTCTAGGCACAACCTTTACGACCTTCCAAATGTTCATAGAAAGCGAGTTACGCGAGCTGCTGGGAATTCCCAAGGAGATAAAGCTCGGCGTGATGATCCCGATTGGCTGGCCACAGAATGATTTCGTCAAGGTCAAGCGCAAACCGATCTCCAAGGTTATTCATTGGGATAAATGGAGTGATTGATCAGCTAGCATAGCTGCTTCCCGGAATGGCACGTTCCGACTTCGGGCGCATTCGATCCGAATGACATCAGCCTCTGAGGTCGACATATGCGAGCAGTCAGTGTTAGGCCAACTCATCGCATGTGAGACGTGTGGCCCGCGACCCGCTGAATGCCATCTGTATGAACGCGCCTGTAACCGGATAGCTGTGGATACAATTCCATACCACTCCAGGTACCGAAAGCGCCGTGGCACAAGGTGTTGGCGTGCATTGTTTTGTTGCGATGGTTCGTTATCGCGTGACACCAAGTGATCTCCGGTTGGGGCACAGGGGGCCCAAAACCAGCACAAGGGATAGGAATCTGGCGGCGAAATTGGCGGAAATATGAAACTGGTCATGCAAAATACCGATCGAGTCTTGCCAAGCGGCCGGCGGGATCGGAGGCTGCGGGGTTCTCCAGAGAATGACGTAGATCGCTGCCTGCTTGGCGGAGAGAGGGGGATTTGAACCCTCGAGCCCCTTCAGACTTTGGGCTGCTGAAAACTCCGCGAGTTCGGCCCATTATTTTGCGAAGCTTCTCCGAAACCTCTCATAGAGAATTCATTCGCCATCAGTTCGACACCTTTCAAACCTATCCGGTCCCCACAATCGCGCTGACGTAGCATTCCGAGGCAACGCGGTCGGAATTCAGGTCAAAAACCCAGCTATAGTCTCACTGCGCTCGAGGCGAGCAGTCCGCAACGCCCTGCCCGTAGCACGTCGGTCCATCGATTGGGGCGCCGGAGCTCTCGAATATGCCAAAGGAGTGTCCGCGGCCGATGTTCGTAATGGCTGCGAGCCTTTGCTTCGCTGGCTCGGCCTCGTTTAGTTGACCAAATTTTGAGAAGGCACAGGCTGCTGCTGGCGGAGAGTCATCTGACGCGGCGGCTGTTTGGCGGCATGTTGCGCAGGATTGTGACGCTGCCGGTGCCAGCGGGATAACCGAAGGCGGTGACGGCTGCCGGATCGAGTGCGAGCAGACGGGCGATCGAAAAGTGCCTTTGGAAATCGGCCGCAAAGGGGCCGGACCCCGGTTTTGGCCCGTCTAAAGCGGGGGGAACTGATTGCCGGTGAGGCTCTGGGCCTCCGGGGAGAAAAAACGCCCTTCTACAAGTGCGCCCTGAGCGGACTTGTGATAGCGTCGGCGAAACCGCACCGGTCAAAATGGAAATTCCGGTTTAGTGGCCTGAGCTAAAGCTGAAAGGTAAGTACACCGATGGCCGAACCACGCCGCTCATCCGCACAAGATGCTTCACGGTCTCATTCAGCCGGCTCGGACGCGCAGCCTGCGCATCTGCCCCTGGCGGGGATCTCGGTTGTCGAATGCGGGCAAGGCGTCGCCGCGGCGTACGCCGCCAAGCTGCTGACGCTGCTTGGCGCCGAGGTGGTGAAGGTCGAACCTCCGGGGGGCGACATCACCCGCAGGCGCGGCCCCTTCTTCGACGGCAAGGCCGACCCCGAAATGAGCGGACTTTCCCTCTACCTCAATGCCGACAAGCAGGGCGTCACCCTGGACCTGCAGGATCCAGCGGACCGCGGCCGTCTGGACCGTCTCCTTGCCGATGCGGACATTCTCGTTCACAACATCGCGCCCGTGGATCGCGCCGCCGTAGCGATGGCCAGCGACGCCATCTCGCGATCCCACCCCCATCTGATCGTCGCCGCGATTTCGCCCTTCGGCGAGCATGGCCCAAGAGCAGATTGGCGTGCCTACGAACTCAACGTCGCCCATGCCTCGGGCCAGGCCTGCACGGGCCCGGCCACTTCGCCATTTCCCGATCGCCCGCCGCTGAAGTTCTTCGGCCATCAAGCCGAGTTCCAGGGCGGGACTTATGCGGCATTCGCATCGCTGGCCGCCTACCTTCACCGGATCGAGGGCAGCCGCGGTCAGGCTATCGAGGTTTGCGAACAGGAATGCCTGGTCACGATGCTGGAGGGCGCGCTGGTCAGGTACACCTACGCCGGCAGCGAGGCGTCGCGCCTGGGCCGGCACGCTTACGCGCCCCGAGGACTCTATCCGACCCAGGACGGATGGATCTTCATCAATCTCGGCGAAGAAGCCCAATGGCAAAATCTGATTGAAATGATGGGCAACCCGGAGTGGGCGCGGGAAGAGATCTTCGCCGACCGCTTCATAAGGGCCGAGAGCGTCGATGTCATGTCGGCGTACCTGACGGAATGGACCAGGAACTGGAACAAGAACGATCTCTACCTGGCGGCCCAGGAAAAGCGCATCACGGTTGCGCCAATCAACCTCGCGTCTGATATCTACGCCGACCCGCATCTGCGCGCGCGCAATTTTTTTGCTCCGCTGCCCACTCGGGGCGAACGCGTTATCGAAGCGCCCACGGTCCCATTCAAATCTGCCTCCATGGGATGGCGCCTGAGCCGTCCGGCGCCCAGCTTGGGCGAGCACAACTCGAAGGTCTTTGGACGCGCGACCGACCGGCCCGCGGATGCATCGCGCGTCAGTAGTTCATCCGTTAATGCCGAACCGGCGGAGGAACACGGCCCGCTCAGCGGAATTCGCGTGCTTGATTTCGGCTGGATTTGGGCTGCGCCGTTTTGCACGATGCTGCTGGCGCATCAGGGCGCCGAGATCATCAGGATCGAGAGCGCAAAGCGCTCCTGCCTTACGCGTCGGATGCCGCCTTACGCCGACGGCGTCATCGGCATCAATCGCGCGGGCATATTCAACGAATGGAACCAGGGCAAACTCAGCATCCAGCTCAATCTCGCCAGGCCCGAGGCGGTCGAAATCGCCCGCCGCCTTGCGGCGCAATGCGATATCGCGATCGAGAACTTCGGCGCCGGCGCAATCGAGCGGATGGGACTCGGCTACGAAGACCTGCTCCGCTACAATCCGCGGCTGATCATGCTGTCGATGGGATGCTATGGGCGCACCGGTCCGTATGCGAAGCACTTGAATTACGGTCCCCAGGTCAATGGACAGGCGGGATTGCTCTCGATGACCGGTTACGAGGGAGACCGGATCCGTGAGGGCGCGATGGCCTATGGCGACCCCGCCACGGGCGCCTTTGCGGCCTTCTTGCTCAACGCGGCGCTGGTCGATCGGGCGCGTACCAACCGCGGTCTGTATATCGACCTGTCGATGCTGGAAGTGCTGGAAATGGTCTCGCCTGAAATACTACTCGAGTATGCGATGAATCGGCGCGATCCGACGCCGATCGGAAATCATGACGCAATCCTGTCTCCGCACAACTGTTACAAAGCGCTGGGCGACGCCGAGAAATGGGTCACGATCGCGGTTGGCAACGAAGACGAATGGCGCCGGCTGTGTCACGCGATGGAGCAACCGCGGTTGGCCGATGATCCGCGTTTTCGCAGCGCCGAGCTGCGAAAACGCAACGAGGCCGACCTCGACCGGATAATCACGGATTGGACCTCGCTGCGCGATCGATGGGAAACCACGGAGTTCTTGCAGCGCGCCGGCGTGGCGGCGTTTCCGACCCTGAACAACAAGGACGTGGCGCTCGACACGCATATGCGCGCCCGCCGCTTCTTCGTCGAGCTCGAGCATCCGGAGGTCGGACGCCGCCGCCATCCCGGCATCTGCTGGACGATGTCCGCCACGCCCTGCAGCGTAAGGCATCCCGCGCCGCTACTCGGCGAGAATACCGACGAAGTGCTGAGTCGCTTGCTGGGATATTCTCAGAGCGAACTCGACGCTCTGCGCCAGGCCGAAATCCTCGCCTGAATGCACTGCTCAGTTCGCGGGAGAGCCTTTTCCTGTTCCCGGCCGGGAATTCCTCGCTGCCTATCGACGAGGATCATTCGGAATCGAGCGTTCGGTGAACTCCACTCCGATCCAGAAGCTGTCGGCGCGATTGATCGCTAGTGTATCCGCGCCTTGAAAATCGATCCGCTGGTTTTTGCCCTTCAGATGCTCTGCCACGCGCTCTAGCAGGATGCGGAAAAACTAGCATTCCCCACTGAGAAAGTGTATATAGATGATGGTATCCATTTGTGATGTAGGATGTGAGGGATGCGGGGCACGGATCACCAGCAGAGCGGGATATTCAGTTACATATCGGCAGAGAAGCGAGTACCCAAGGATCATCCGCTGCGGGCGATTCGGGCGATGGTTGATGTGGCGCTGCGCAATATGGGACCACAATTTGATGCGATGTATGCCAAAGTGGGACGACCGTCGATTCCGCCGGAGAAACTGTTGCGGGCGCTGTTGCTGCAGGTGCTTTATACGGTGCGCAGTGAGCGGATGCTGATGGAGCAGTTGGACTACAATCTGCTGTTTCGCTGGTTTGTGGGAATGAATATCGACGATGCGGTGTGGGACGTGACGGTATTCACCAAGAACCGCGAGCGGCTGTTAGCGGCCGACGTCGCCAAGACTTTGTTCGCTGAGGTGCTGGCGCAAGCCCGCAGCCGGGATCTGCTCTCCACCGAGCACTTTACGGTTGACGGCACCCTGATTGAGGCGTGGGCCAGCCACAAGAGCTTCAAACGCAAGGATGGGGCTGACCAGCAACCTCCCGATGACCCTGGCAATCCCACGGTTGACTTCCATGGCGAGCGGCGCAGCAACGCCACTCACCAATCGACCACCGATCCCCAAGCGCGGCTGGCGCGCAAGGGCGCGGGCAAAGAGGCCAAGCTCAGCTACGCCGGACATGTGCTGATGGAGAACCGCAATGGCATAGCGGTCAACGGCTGCGTGACCCTGGCGGAGGGCCGCGCCGAGCCGCAAGCCGCGCGTGGCGATGGTGGAAGAGATCCCTGGCCAGCACCGGATCACCTTGGGTGCCGACAAAGGGTATGACCGCAAGGAGTTTGTTCAAGAGTTGCGCGACCACCAGGTAACTCCCCATATCGCGCGCAAGCAGACCAGCATCATCGATGAACGCACCACGCGTCATCCCGGCTATGTGATTAGCCAGCAAAAACGCAAACGCATCGAAGAAATCTTCGGCTGGCTCAAGACCGTCGCTGGGCTGCGCAAGACCCGTCACCGCGGAGCCGCTCGCGTCGGATGGATGTTCACCTTCGCGCTGGCCGCCTACAATCTGGTCAGGATGCGCAACATCGCAGCGCTCGCCTGAATCAAAAAGACAATCCAGTGCAGGGCTCCCTGCAGAGCTCTGAAAGAGCCACTTTTGGCACCTACAAAAGCCCTCTCCAACTCAAACCAAACGCCTCCCCGAACCAAATAAACTCCCCTCAGCCTCCTACACACCCGAAAAACTCACCCGGAAGAGCAAAATAACTCAGCCAACCCGGTTTTTCCGCAGCCTGCTAAGTAGGATATAGTTAGTTGAGGTTGAGGCTGAGGGGTAACCGCAGATGCGTGGTGAGGCGGAACAGCAGATTGGGATGCTGAGCCTGGTGACTCTCGAACGGCGGGTGAGATGCGAGAGGCGACCCTCCGCTGCGGCGGGTTAAGCCGCTGGCCGATGCGGCGCTGAAGGACGTGTCGCCGACCTTCGAGAAGACGGACAGCAGTACCGGCTGGCCTTATTCCGCCCGAACGAGCCCAGAGCAGCGGCTTGAGTGCCCGGCGGGCCACTACGGTCGGCCCATCCCGGGTCGCTCAGCACGGGACGGAACGGATCATGAGCGTATTGATGTAAACCAGGCATGGTTCACTGAGGGCTTCGATATCGCCGATCTTAGAGACACCAAGGTATTGCCCGACGAATTGCGAGCGCAGGACGCGTTGCTAGACGGCTAGCCTGAGATAGGGATCAGAGAACGCTCGACCCAACAAGATGACACGCTCGGGGCAACCCCAATCGCTTCTCATGAGGCCGGTGACGCCGGCGATCAGAATCGCGCTTAACAACCCCTCAACACGCTTCCCGTGTCTCCCACGCAAATCCAAGCTTTTCGCCCCAATGAAAGCTCGATCGCTGAAAACCGCTGGCGGAGTGAGGCGATCTGGCGGTCGATAGGGTTCAAGTTCAGCACCGAGCTCGACGCCCCGGCGGGGGCGAAAAACGGCCATAGAGTCTAATGCGTCTATATTGAGGGCGGGTGTGTGGGCAATCTACAACGCCATCAATGGCTTTGTGGTAGTGAAGCTCTTCATCAGCCGGCGCGCTTTACTGAGGGGCCAGTCCCGGTAGTCTGAACGATAATCCGAGCCCGGCCCTGTTTGTCTGCGGCCGCCACCAAAAAACCCTTGAAAGCATTGCGGGCTTCTCCGTGCCCCAGTCTTAACATACACAGGACGTAGACGTTGGCGCCTTTTTCGGGCCCCGCCGGCCCGTCAAGCTCGGCGCCGAATTCGAACCCCGTCGACCGTCAGATCGCCCAACGCGGCCAGCGTCTTTGAGCGATCGGGCTCTCATTACGACGAACTGTGTCCGCCCTACCTCCCGATCGCCCGCAGACAGCGCGAACAGCGAACCATGGTGTGAGTCGGGTCCGCTCCGGCCAGCGCCAGACGCTCGGCCTCATCCGCGATGCCCGATGAGCAAGATCCGTGGCGCGGCCATCGGTGACCTGTCCGGTGGCGTGCCCGGCACGATGGCAGCGTGGAGCCGCTCGCGAAGGGAGCGATCGTTCTGCCCTGACCGAGGCGCTCCGGCCGCGGATTGCGATGCCGCTGGAGATCATCCATCGTCGGAAACAGGCGAACCCACTCGGCCATGCGATGGCATGCGCTATAATAGCATCTCTCGGACGTATCCCGAGCAGCCATGGGAGCGGCGCCATCTGCCGCCGCGAAGGGAGATGAGGACCATGAGGGATGCTGAGCCCTACGCCGCGCCGACCCCGAACGTATTATATATTCACGACGATCTCAGCGATTATGTCTCCCGGCAGCAGGGACAGGCATCGCCGGCCTGGCATCTCACGCGGGAGTTCTTCGCGCTTGTGTGCCGGGATCCAAGGCGTGTGGTGCTGCTCACTCTCGAGTCGCAAATGGCGCCGTTACTGGCGCACGGCAAGTATGACCCCTTTGCGCTGGCGATCGGCATCGGTCGAGCGGGTGAACGTGTCGCGCAACAACTACACGCGCACACAGGCTGGTTCCCCAAGATCTCGCGTGTGGACATCACCCGTGAAGAAGACGGCCACGGCGGCTATAACGTCGTCACGACTACCGGGATCCCCTTAGCGCAACAGCTACCGCCTCTTGATACGGTATCCTCCCTGGCGGTGGTTGATGATACGGTCTTTTCCGGCCTGACGATGCGCACGGTTTTACTGGCGTTGCCAGCAGAGGTACGGGCCCGCACTCAGGCCTTTTGCCTGCGAGGTGTCGCGGCGTCGCTGGTAGATATCGCGGCGTTATGTTCTATTGCGATCGGGTTTGCGGCGCCCGGGCGCTTGCTGGACGAGGTGAGTTTCATCAACGCCAGCGGGTTGGTGATGCGCGTTGGCATTCGGCACCCGGAGCAGCCGCCGCAGGCGTTTTTCGAGCGTCCCATGTGGATGCATGCCTGGTTTCCCGGCTATGCTGATGAGGTTATCGCCTTGAGCCAGCGCCTGAACGCCATCCTGGAGCCAGACGGCCGGCCGGCTCCGTTCCCCTGAGAAGCTGACGGCAATCAGCACGCTTATGGCAGAACCCTCGCAGCATCCTCCACCTCGGTGACTCGCGCTGGCATGCCGCTGTCAGCTTCAGCGCGCGTGCTGGCCCGGTCTCCGAGGCTCCCTCTGCCAAAACCAACGGAGGGTCGCCGGAAAATTGTGTACGAAGTCGTAATTCTGGACAACCCGTTGATGCGCCCGATGCCGAATGGTGGCCTGGGCCTCGGGGGACAGATCGAGCACTTGGTGCAGCGTCTGGGTGACGTGCTGACGGGACAAGATATCGACAAGAAATCCCGTGATACCTGGCTCGATTTGATCAACGAATCCACCGGCGGTCGAGGCCACAAGGACGGGCCCCTTTTCCCGTGCCCACAGCGCGACTTCGAGCGGGATGTTGGAGAAGGTTTCGTGTCGGGACGGGACCACCACTATTTTTGTCCGAGCCCATTGGCACAGCGCACGGGGTAAATCACGCGTAAACACCTTGATGTGGGTTGCCCGTACGGCGTGCTGTTGCAGCAGTTGATCATACACCTGTTGCTGCGAGTCGTCATTGATGTAGGGTACCGAGATGAGCACGAAATGCACCCGGTCACGCAGCGGTGCAAGGGCGGGAATGAGCCGCTCAAATCCTTTGATCGGTGCAGCTCTGCCAAATGCCAACACCAGATCCGCATCGAGGGGGATGCCATAGGCCTGGAGCGTTCTGCGCACGACTGACTCGTCCTGTAACACAAAGGTGGGGTCATCCACGAGGATGCTCGAAGTGTAAGGCGCGAACTGTCCCGCCGACAACCGGAAGTGCGTCTTGAGATGCGAGGTAAACGACGGGCAAATGTCGGCAAGCGCTACCCGCGAACCGGGTTGTGACGCCTCAAGCCCTTCCTGTTCCCAGGCAACCTCTGCCGCGTCAGGCGTCTCCCAGTCCCGGATAAACGCGGTACTATAGAGCACCAGGAGCATATCGACCTGACGCGGCAGGCTCTGGCCCATTCCAAGCGCATAAGGCGTCTGCACCCAGGGCTGGTCCACACAGATGATCAACGACCGCTCATAGGCCGCCGCTTGGGTATGCAACAGCGGTGCGACGTTCTGACAGAGGGCCTTCCAGGAAGGGATTTCCCAGAGATCTTGGGTGGGCTCCCGCTTGTACGGAATGAGGTGCACGCGCCCACCGAGTGGCGCGAGACGTTCTTGTTGCCGCTGAAAGAACGCATGATCATAACCCCACGTGTGCGCATCGGGCGAGGGGCAGACCACATGCACATCGATGGGGCCATACCGTCTGACCAGCATTTCCCGCAGCACTTCGAGGCCGCTGATCAGGAGCTGTGTTTGCGTGCCGATGCCGTTGGTGAAGTTATAGAGCCCATTGTACGTGAGATAGAATATGGCGTTACGCATGGGGCATCGATTTTAGAGTTATGCCGAGTGAATTGTTTTTGCTGATCGCGACAATTATTCTTGCCGGTTGTCGCCAAGGTTAATTGACTCAGTTCGCCTGGTTTCATCGCTAACTTAGTACTCCCGTCGGAATTACGGTGACGTATTGTGAAGACATGGTTAGGCTACAAGGGCGAGAGGTTTGCGGTCGATTTTAGCCAGAAGAGCCCGGAGATTTTTGCGGGTAAAAGTCCACTGGAAGGGTGACGCGGTGCGTTCGTAGTGGGTCTGGAAAGCCAGGAGACGCTGTTGGAGTTCGGCCAGAGAACAGAAGTCGTTGGGCGTAAGAACTTTTCTCTGAACGATCGAGAAGTAGATCTCGATCTGGTTGAGCCAACTGGCGTGGATCGGGGTGTGGACCAGCATGGCGTTGGGCCATTTGGCGCGGAAATGCTCGGCGGCTTTCTGCCCGCGATGAGCGGAACAATTGTCCATAATCCAGAACACCCGATGGGCGGTCTTGTACGGCGCTTGGCGCATGACCTCACCAACAAGGCGATCTACGGGAGCAATGCCGTTCTTGACTTCGCAGCGGCCGAAGACCTTGGCGCGATGCACGTCCCACGCTGCCAAGTAGGTCCAAGCGCCTTCGCGAAAGTACTCGTGCTCAACTCGCATGGGGCGAGTGGAAGCCGGCGGCAAAGTTGGCTGTTTGCGGCGTCGGGCTTGAACACTGGTCTTTTCATCTGCCGAGATCACGAAGTCATCGGCGCCCAACAGGGTGTCCTCCCAAACGCGTTCATACAGATCAAGGACACGACCCGCCTTGGCAGCAAAGTCGGGATCGCGAGGGAAAAGCCAGCTTCGATGTTGCCACGGGCGCAGCGCATCGCTGCTGAGCCAGCGCCACAAGGTAGCGCCGCTGATCTCCGCAACCAGCCCTTGAGTAATAACGTGTTGGCGGATGTCGGCGATCGAGAGCCGGGACAAGGGCAATCCGAGGCGGTGCGGAAGCTCACAGGCGAGCGCCTTAACTTGAACCACGAGGCTGGGGGAAAAGCGGGCGGGAGCCCCACCGCGTGGTTGCTCATCCAGACCGGGGAAGCGATTCTCGTAAAAGCGTTTTCGCCACTTGTAAATAGTAGGAGTTTCTTTATCGCCGCCCAGCGGCGGGCGTGCGGTTTGGCGCGTCATTTATCGCCGCTGCCAGATTTGTTTGCTCCCGCACCATTGGCCGCTTACGCTTGGAAATAGCTCTTCACGCCAACGGGGCAACGCCCCAGGCTTGCGCACCAGCGTGCGGATCATATGCCGATCGCGCATGGTGACCCGTTCCGCCAATCAGCCGCGATAGTAACGAATAGATATGTTCCAGCAACGCGCGCAGCCATTGTTGGTATTCCTCGACACTGCTGAAGTTGTAGCTGCCGACGTATGTCGTGCCTTCGGCGGTATTCCCAGCCTGCTGCGGGAGGCGATGGCCCGAGTGTAATGCCTTGATAGGGGCATGAAAAAGGAGGCTTGGGGCGCGAGGCGAGATCATGACGACCACCACCACCATCTTGTGTGACCTCGATGGCACGCTGGTCGATTCCCGTCGGGACATCGCTGTGGCTTTTCAGCACGCCTGGCGGACTGTGGTTGGTGGGATCCCGCCCAGCGCCACCGCGATTACCCAGCACATCGGCAAGCCACTCGCCGAGATGCTAAGCGAGCTCGGCGGTATGCTGTCACCTTCGCTGCTCAGCACCTTCCTGACCGCATACCGCCGCACGTATACCAGGCAGGACGCCCGTCTGACCCAACCCTACCCTGGGGTTATCCTCACCTTACAGGCCTTGTCCACCTTCACGCTCGGCGTCGTCACCACCAAAGAGTCAGGGCAAGCGGAGTTCGTCTTGCGGCGGCTCGCCCTCATCCCCTTCTTCCAGCATATCCAGGGTGGTAGCCCTGGTCTGCGCCTCAAGCCCGCCCCCGACACCATACTTGCGGCCCTCGCCGCATTACACTGTGCGCCACCGCACGCCCTGATGGTCGGCGATACCCCTGCCGATGTCCTGGCCGGGAAGGCCGCTGGCACCAAGACCTGTGCCGTCACCTACGGCTTTGGCACGCGGGCAGCGCTGTTGCAGTGCGCGCCGGACTATGTCATCGACAGCTTTGGCGAGTTAGTGGATCTCGTGCGAGAATCGCGAGGCTGAGGACGCGATTATCCGGCATTGGCGTCTTTACATCAGACCGGATGTCGTGTGGAGGCTCTTGACCGATTTAGAACGGACAAACGACCGCAAACTTAGATTTGCTTGTCCGCCAGATGGTACCATGGAAAAAGTTCGGCCAAATATTCCTCTCGCTTGCGGGATTGGGCGTCCTCCCTGGTAAGCTAACGCGCAGGATTTTAAGCATGCTGCCCTAGGACGTAGCTTATGCGACTCAAGGCACCACCTCTATCTCAAGGCACCACCTCTATAATGTGCTTGGTGAGACTAGGCTTCCCAGCCACATGCGAGGCGCGGAGTTGTTGGGTGTCGAGGTGAAGACAAGTGGAAGAGGAGGGGAATGTGCCCGCCAATCATGGTATTCATCGCGCGACTGTCCTCTATGGTCTCGGTGAGACTGCCCACCAGGAGGCACTTGTCAGGCGTTACCATCAGGTGCGACAGTTTACCGACCGGCTCTGCCAGCCTTTGATGACGGAAGATTACGTCATTCAGGCCATGCCGGATGTGAGCCCCCCTAAGTGGCATCTGGCACACACCAGTTGGTTTTTCGAAACCTTTATTCTGGCCCCCGCCTCTCCGGGCTATAGATCGCCACATGCCTCCTATGCGTATCTCTTCAATTCCTATTACGTGGCGGCTGGTGAGCGGCATTGCCGCCCCAAACGGGGTCTACTCTCACGTCCAACCATTGAGGAGGTCTATCGCTATCGAGCCTATGTGGACGAGCATATGACCGCCTTTTTGGAAGGTTTGCATGGCGAGACGCTCGAGCGCTGGTCGCCGGTGGTCGAGCTCGGCTTGCACCATGAACAACAGCATCAGGAATTAGTCTTGACCGATGTGAAATACAACTTCGCCTGCAATCCCCTGCGACCTGCGTATGTTACCCCGGACATCCCGGCAAGTGTGCCGACGGTGGGCCCACTCCGATGGGTGAGTTTTCTCGAAGGCGTCTACTGGATTGGCCACGACGGTCAGGGGTTCGCCTTCGATAATGAGTTCCCTCGGCATCGGAGCTTTGTCGAGCGGTTCGAGTTGGCGTCGCGGCTGGTCACCAACGGGGAGTATTTGGCCTTCATGGCCGATGGGGGGTATGAACGGCCCGAGTTGTGGCTGTCCATGGGTTGGGATACGGTCCAGCGCGAAGGGTGGCAGGCCCCGCTGTATTGGGAACAGCGGGATGGCACCTGGTGGATGATGACCCTTGCCGGGATGCAACCCGTGCGGGAAGCCGAACCCGTGTGTCATGTCAGTTACTACGAAGCGGACGCCTACGCACGCTGGGCTGGTGCGCGCTTGCCGACCGAGGCCGAATGGGAAGTTGCGGCGATGCCCCTGCCGATCAGGGGTAATTTCGTTGAGCACCAAACCTTCCATCCCGTCCCGACCAGCCAGATCGATACCGCTTTCCCGCTGGTCCAACTTTTTGGGGACGTCTGGGAGTGGACCCAAAGTCACTATTCCCCCTATCCAGGGTACACCGCAGCACCAGGCGCGCTGGGGGAGTATAACGGCAAATTTATGGCCAACCAGTTTGTGTTGCGCGGCGGGTCGTGTGCGACCTCGGTCGCGCATATCCGGCCCACCTATCGGAACTTTTTCCCTGCCGATGCCCGATGGCAGTTCATGGGGATCCGGCTCGCCAGAACGATCCGCAGGTAAGCTCTATACCCCTAAAGTGGGCCAGCGCCCCCCGCGATTTGTCCAGGCGAGTCAAGGAGCTGCAGAAGCCGGGTTGACGAACAACACGGCTCGGATGACAACGGCTCAAGGTCCCCCACAACGATGGATATGACACCGTAGCAAAGGATAGCATGGAGACTCAGGCCATTCCCAACAAGCGACTTTACTTTCATGACATGGATGTAGCCGCGCACCGGCACACTTTTGCGCGGGACGTGGCCTTTGGCCTAACCGCCCCACAAAAATGGCTGCCGCCCAAGTATTTTTATGACGAGCGCGGCTCCCAACTCTACGAGCAGATTTGCGCCTTGCCCGAATACTATCTCTACCGGGCAGAACTGGAGATTTTTAGCACCTATGCCGCTGAGATACATTCCGAGATTGGTCACCTGGCGCTGGTGGAGTTCGGCTCCGGGAATGCCGGAAAGACCCGTTACCTCCTCAGGGCGTATGAATGGGCGGGGCAACCGTTTCGCTATTGTCCGGTAGACATTTCTCGAGAAACCCTATGGTACACAGCCAACCGACTCCTGCAGGAATATACCCATATTGAGATTCGTGCGATGCATACCGATTTCGCGGAACAGCCGGAGGTCATTCAGACATTTCAACTGGAGAAGAAAGCCGTGGCGTTTTTCGGGTCCAGTCTGGGGAACTTCACGCCTGAAGAAAGTGTCGAGTTCCTCCGGCGCACGGCGGCCATTCTGGGACCTGAGGACGTCTTTCTCTTGGGCATCGACCTGAAAAAATCGCCCGCGATCCTCGTCCCGGCCTATGACGACGCCCAGGGCGTTACGGCCGCGTTCAACCTGAATGTTCTCCACCGTATTAATTATGAACTTGGCGGGCGGTTTGACCCGCAAAGCTTTGAGCACGTAGCCCTTTACAACGCTGAGAGCGGGCGTATTGAGATGCACCTCCGAAGTCGGCTGCCTCAGCACGTGCCCATCGTCAAGATCGAGCAAGCCATATCGTTTCGCAAAGATGAAACTATTCATACGGAAAGTTCGTATAAGTATACTGCGGACGAGGTCCGTGACTTAGGATACCGGGCCAATCTCGTTCTGCGTCGTACCTGGTTTGACGCTCGGCGCTATTTTCTGGTGGCGTTGTTTCGGTCACACTAGGAAAACCGCTCAGCCGCCATTCGCCATTGCCATGCCAAAAGGAGATACTTATGCATTCCGATCTCGCTGTGGGCAAACGATTCCCGGACTTGACGCTCCCCGATCATCGGCAGCAACTGATCACGCTGTCTGAACTGGCGAGTGGCTTTCCGCTGATCCTGAGCTTCTACCGGGGCTATTGGTGACCGAAATGCGCGCGGCAGTTGCGGCGCTTCGTCGAATTACAGGAGGATTTGCAGGTCAACTACTGTAAGCTGGCGGTCGTCAGCACCGACCCGCCAGAAGTCAGCGCGGCCTTCCGCTCCGGACTGGCTGCGACGTATACGTTTCTCAGTGACCACGAGCGTCAGGCCATCCGGCAGCTCGATATCGTGGAAGTGACTCCACCGGATTTCAGATACGGCCTGGTCGCCCTTCCCTATACTTTTTCCCTGGCTCCTGACCTGACGATCCACGCGATCTATGATGGTTGGTGGTTTGTTGGGCGGCCGACGCTCGAGGAACTCCAGCAAGATATGCGCGCGCTGATGCAGGCGTGTCGCAAGGATTATCACTACAATGGTCCATCCTTAGCCAGCGTCGAGCGTGCATAGGCGTTGTCAACGTATCCGCGCCGATGCCATCATCCGGGCAGAACGATCGCTCCCTCCACGAGCGGTTCCACGTGCCACACCGTGCCCCGACACGCCATCGGACAAATCACCGATGGCCGCCCCATGGACCTTGCTCATCGGGCATTGCGGATGATGCTGAGCGTCTGGCGCCGGGCCGGAGCGGACCCGACTCACGCCCATGGCGAAGAGTGACGCGCGAGGCTGCCGAGTTGACCTTCAGGGCGGTGCCACCAGTGCTCAAGTAAACTGAACAAATGGCGAATGGCTGCCAGGTGCTGTTTGACCGTCCTGTTGCTGGCCTTGGTACCGAACTGCTTGAGGTACATCGCCACGCTGATCGATTTCCCACCAGCTCCAGCCGGCAAGCATGTTCGCTACAGCCTCGCGGACGCCGAAGTCCTGTCTTTGCTTCGTGCCTTGCGCCGGATCGCGGAACGCAACGTGGCATCGATAAACAAGGTCCTCGATAGCTACTTCCGCGAGCGTGACGGCATGGAGCCGATTTCGCGCAAGGATCTGCTCCGTCGGATGAACAAGGGGCTGGTCACGGTGATAGACACGCGCCCGGCGGTGGAATTTGCGGCCGGCCATCTGCGCGGCGCGCTCAATCTGCCGCTGCGCGAACTTGATCGCCGACTGAAGGAACTGCCGCGTGGCCGCGAGATTGTCGCTTACTGCCGAGGCGCTTATTGCGTGCTCTCCTACGAGGCCGTCGCCCAACTACGAAGGCGCGGCTTCAATGCTTCCCGGCTTGAAGAGGGGTATCCGGAATGGAAGGCCGCTGGCTTACCGGTAGATGGCGCAGCTGGAAGTCGAAGCTGACCCCTGATTCAAGCTACGGTCTGGGTCGCGACAGCCGCGCTGTCGAAGATGCGGTCCGGAACGCGTACTCCGCGCGGCACAAGCCGGTGAGGTTCCGCTCTCACAATCTGCCGCCTCAAATACTGGCCTCACACGTCCACTACCTTTAACCACGGCAGGTGTTCCTCGGAAAAGTAGTGCTTCGTCGGCCGGAGCCGCGCGGCTTGATTGAAGGCACCGACATGGAAGTGCGTCATCGTCGGCCCGGGCATGCTTTCGCAGGTCAGGGTCGACCCGCACCTGGCGCAAAATCCGCGCCGCGTTTTCCCCGGCGTCGAATCGAACTTGCTTACCTCGCCCTTGGTGACCCTATAAGCATCGCAGTCGAATGCCACGAAGACAGAAACCGGAGCGCCGGTATGCTTTCGACAGCTTTGGCAATGACACCAATATACCCCCTTCGGTTCGCCAGTCGTGATAAAACGGACTGCCCCGCACAGGCAGCCACCTTCCAACTGCTGGACGGTGCCGCTCATTGATTCGATCCTCCCACCCGAGCTTAAGTCAGTTAGTCAGTCGCAAAAACACAGCGCTCCTGTTGCTTTTCGCCGAAAGACTGCCGCCTTCAATTCCGCCCGCCTGCCACCACACTGCAAGCCAGCACGCGAAACCGGCTCCATCGAAACCGCGATCAGACAAGTCCCCGACCGTTCGCATCCACGCGCTGACCGATGCGCTGACTTCGATTTTTCGGGAAAAATGGCGGCTCCGGATAAAGCTCCTCCACCTACTCTGCGATGATCGTCGAGTCCGTGATCGCTCGCCCGACACCCCTATAGTCCAACATCATCCGATTTTGCGGGTGTATCGGCTGGCTCACACACCGTGAGCAGCTCATTATCCCGTCGCTCTGGTCCCGGCTGCCGCTATGTCTGATTCAGGACCTCGCAGCGACGGTAGCCTCCTCCGCAGCCTTGGTCGGCACCGCGTGATGATAATCCCGGATTTCCTTGATCTTGCCGTCGATGATCTCCATTACTTCCGCGCCGATTGCCTCGACCTTTCCGCGTCCTTCGCGGGTGCCCGTGAAGTACGATTCGGCTACTCCGCGGCCGCTGTTGCCGGTGCAAACGCGCAGTTCGCAATGGGCGTCGCGGAACTTCGCGAATTCCGCCTCGTAGGAACGGCGCACCTCCGCGATCCCGGCCACGCGCTGGCCATCCGGAGCGACCAGCACCGCCTCGTCGTGGAAGCACGCCACGACGCCCTCGACGTCGTGCCGGTTGAATGCGTCGAAATAGCGCTTGATGAGTTGCTCTTCTGAAGTCATAAAAGCTTCCTTAGCCATTGCGTTTGATCATTTGCCAGCAGCTGTCTGCTGCCAGTTCTTCGCTCTCCAAAATCCGCGAATCGTTCCGCAGAATCGCCGAGATTGCTGCTGTGCACAGCGCATGGCCCAGCATGTCTGCGAGCAACCCAGCATTCCCCGAACGAACGTCCCCTCGTGCTGTCCTTTTCGAAGCATCTTAACCAGCTCGCGCCGAACGCGAGGAACATCGCGCGGGAGACCGCGCAGAAATCGGGCCTCGTTCTCGCAAAAATAGAGAAACTCCTGGGGATGTGCGCGAACGGCATCGAACTCCGCGTGCACCAGTGCGCGAAGCTTTCTCTGCATGGAATCTCCTCGCTTCACGATCTCCTGGACCTGGCGGCTGTACCATCCGTACCAGCTCGCGAATATCTCCTGAGCCATTTCTTCTTTGCCGCGGAAATGGCGATAAATCGCAGCCTCGCACACCCCCGCGTCATCGGCCACGTCTCTCATACTGGTCGCATCGGCGCCTTTGCTTGCGAACAGAGAGGTGGCCGCAGCGACGATCGCTGGCCGCTTCGTGTCGGGTTTTTGCCTGAGAACCTCCATGCGAGTGAACGACCACTAACATAGGCTGCGACGTTCAGTCAAACACGCAAAAGACCTCGGGCACCTAAGCACAGGCGACAGGGTGGATGTCGGCCGCGGGGAGCGAACAGACAAAAGCCAAATCGATAAGTTGGTTAGCGATGCGCGACCGCGAAGATGATGTCTCTCGAGGCGACTGGCTCCCGGATAATTTCAACGTGATTGAAGCCAACTTCCGAGAAAAATCTCCTCGTCTCTTCAATCGAATAGAAGCGATAGACGGTCGCTGGGAAGCTGGCAACCGTATGTGGGTCCTCCTTGGAGGTGAAGGCGAGGACAAATCTGCCGCCGGCCCTTGTCACACGATAGATCTCCCCAAGATGGAGAGGCGGGTTGTTCCAAAAATACAGAGTGTGCACCGCATAAGCCCGATCGAAATGCGCATCCGGATAAGGAATCCGATCACTGCTGGCAAGCTTTACTTCGATTCGACTCTGGGCGATAAAACGCCTGTTGCGGCTCTGGAACATCCGGACCATATCCGCCGAAATGTCGATGCCTGCGACGAGACCCGCTGGGATTGGACGCCTGCCTCGCTATGAACTCAGGGCGGCGCAATTGTCTGCCCCTCGTGCTGGACAATGATCCTTACGCGGCACTCGCGAACTTCATCCGTGTCACGCAGAGCCGAACTCACGTCTCGTAGTACTGTCCTGAGACCCATCCAGTATGTAACACAGGCACTGACAATACTTATTGTAAAGCCGATCGTCAGATTATTTATCCCGGCAATGCAGCTTTTTGGGATGACTAGGCCAAATCCGATCACGACCGTGGGTATTGCGAATCCTAGTAAAGGATAAAAGTAACTTAGTTTCATGCCCATACGATGCTTTGTTTCACGCTCGCGACGGGCTTGAGAAAGTTCCATACGAGGCACTCCAAATTACTCCTTGCACTGGCGTTTCTCGGCGCCAACTCGAGTCCATATCGTCGTCCGGCCGAGAAGCTGGATTCCGAAGTAGCCTCGCAGAAAGAGCCTGTCGTCGCCGTCCAGTCGAGCGTTGCACGAGTAAGTCTTGCCGCCGGTCGGATCGTAAATAGTCCCTCCCGCCCATAGCCTTCCTTCTTCGTCAAGCTGCCTGAGGCCACGGAGAATCTCCAAGCCGACGATCGTTCTGGCGCGCGCTGCAGGATCAGGGTTTTTGTCATCCCGTAATTCGCAGCCATCATCGCCGATAGGCGACCTCAACCACACAATTTTTCCACAGAGGCCATCTGAGCATGGACGTATCTCCACTTCTGCCGCCCCTCCCTCCGCATACCAGAGGCCCACAGGACTGGCGGCCAGGGCGGCCGTCTGGGAGCAAACGAACAGCGCGCCTGTAGCGAACAGCACCCGCCAGCATATCGTGCTACGTTGCGAGCTTGATATCGGCCGTGAGTAGCCCATGAGCATTCAGTCTCTGAGGAAAGCGTTCACGATCAGACGGATGGCTGTTTCCCGCGCGGCAGTATCGTCAACAATTTGCGGATGCGGGTCCCAATAACGATGGACCCCCCAAAAGACAACCGTTTCGATAATCATGCGCGCAGCGACTGACACGTCGCCTATCTCTCTGATCGCTCCGCGCCGGAGCTCGCGCTTGAGATACTCGGTCAACGCTACCAGAAGACTGTCTCTCGCTCCTTCAAACCACAGGGCCGCGAGGTCCGGCTGATCTCCGGCTGTCCGATCCAGCAATTTTAGGCCGTAGCGATTGCGCTCCACGACGTCGTATAACTCGCGGACTATTTTTTGGAACTCGTCGTGTGGAGCAGCGCCCCGCGCGCGGGCCAGTGCACTAGCGAGCGTTGGCAGCGTCTGGTTCTCCACCAGCCTTCGGCGCACGTATGCGATCGTTGCTCCTAGCTTCGGAGTCGGGACTGGCAACCGCGGGACGTCCGCGAACATCTCCTCTCGATCCGCGCAGCGCACCACCAGATCGAAAAGCGCATCCTTGCTCTCGACGTAAACGTAGAGCGTCCCCTTGGCGACCCCTAGCACCTTAGCGACATCGTCCATCTGAGCGCCTTTGTATCCCTGCTCGATGAAGACGGCGGTCGCACATCTCACGAGCTCGCGCAATCGGGTCGACGGATCATGTCGCGCCATTCGATGACATTGACATGACCGACTGAGTCAGTCAATACGCGGCCTCATAGACCCATGTCATCGCTTATGCCAAGGCCAATCCTTACTTCGCGAGGACGCGGTGTGAGATACGCGTCGCGGCTACGCGCAGGCGCTTCGCTCGCTCCCCCCAACCCCCCCCTTGAACGGCCAGACGGCATCTCCGCTCCGCTAAGCGGTATCAAAGATGAGATCGGAGAACACCGCGGCCAGACAACAGCCGGCTGCTGCCTTACTTCTTGTCGAAGGCCTCGGACCATGATTGTTGAGTCATGATGAATGGGTCGGGAGTGACGCTGAGCTCGCCGCGAAACAGCCAATCAAGCGGGACTATCAGCACCATTATCAGCGCGAGCGTGCCGCCTGCTCATCGCCATGTGCATACCAAAGTTTTGGTAGCCGAAGAAATAGCGTAGGCGGTAGTGATCGCCGCGCCGAAGAATACGATCCACCGGACCACGCCGGGAAACATGCCCTTGGATAGCAGAGAGGCGGCTGCTCCGCGTCTGGCAGAGCTCGTTCCAAGTCTTGAGCAGCTCGGCCTGGATCACCGCTTCACCAAGGTTTTGGGGGTTGGATCGTCGCGATCGCAGTATTGAGATCACGGAGCGGCTTCCATCCCTTGTCGGGTGTCTTACCAGCGCGCTGGATCGGCCATTCCTCGTTGATGACAACGCTGACGTAGCGCGCTACAGCATCGCGGATCGGCTGGCCTTTGGCCCGAGGCAAGCCGTGGGTATCGAGGTAAATTCCGCCGGCATAGTCTGAGTCGTTCTCCACGATATCAGACGCCGTGTTAAATGATTCCCATGTAGCAATGGCGATGAAAGGCGAGCAGAACCGCATATAGCACGCCGATGACGGCAATCGTGAAGCCGGCAAGATCGTTGTGAGCTTTGCGCACTCTTGCGTGCACCAAACGATGAAAGACGAGCAGCCCACCGCATGAAACTTGCGGTGAAGAACGCGACCAGGATAGTTTCTCCAGAGCCAGGTCGGATTGTTGTAGATCCAGTCGGTGATCATGCTCCCCCAATTCACTGTGCCAGATTTCAGGGGGTTAAGTCTCCGATTGCAGCTCCCGTCACGATCGCATCTGCTTGGACACGAGAACCCCGGCGTTACGCTAAAGGTTTATTCACACTGGTTAAAAGGCGCGGAATCGGGCGCAACCGGCGCACACTCGGCGTTGTTTTCAGGCATATGCCGCCGGCATAGACACCAAATAGATACCTCGCGGAGTAAAAACCCTGAGTTTGCGAAGGGATTTCGATTTACAAGTAATTGATTCCATCTGTTCCAATCCCGCATTAACATCTCGGGTAGACGGTTTATGAATTAAGTGCTCATTTGCCACGGCCGCCCGTCGAAGGGTTGAGTCCCCGTGATGTTTCCAGCCGCTGGTTGCTGCTGCGTCCAGGTCAGACCAGATGACTCTGCGCTTCCTCTTGGTGCCAATCGTATGCATCAGTATGGCGGTTCGCGCGCTCGCGGCACGCATCGCTGACCTTGATCCCGCCGTTCACTATCAGACGGCGGCGATCACAATCGCCGGCAATCACCATTTTTCCGACAGCGATCTGCTTGCGGTGATACAGACCAAGACCAGGCCAGTATATGAGGTTTGGAAACCCCGTCCCGACTTCAATCCTGCGACGTTTAAAGCAGACGTTGACCGCATCAAACGCTTCTATCAGGTCCATGCCTATTACGCCGCCACCGCCGACTACGATCTCACGGTCAACGGCAAACTTGTCAGCGCAAACATTCACGTCAAAGAAGGCAAGCCGGTCACCGTCAAGACCATTCGGATAGTGGTCGAAAGCTCGGCACCGCATCCAACCTCACTCGATCCTTCCTTTAAACTCCCACTTAAAGACGGCGACCCCTTCACTCAGGATGCCTATGAGTTGGGCGAGGCACAGCTTCTCGACATCTATATGCATCACGGGTATGCCCACGCGCAGGCAAACCGCCGAGCGCGGATCTTCCTCGGGCCGCGCCAGGCATATATCTGGTACGTGGTCACGCCTGGCATTTACGGCGTATTCGGCACGACGGTAGTGGTAGGGACGAAACAAGCGTCCCCCAACCTGGTCCTCCGCGAGCTTACGTACAAGCCGGGCGAGATGTTCGATGCGGCCAAAGTCGCCGCCTCGCGAACCAAAATCGTTGGATTGGACCTCTTTCGCTCCGTGGAATTTGTCCCGCAAACGGATCCATCTGACCCGCAGGTCGTGCCGATCCAAATAAAGGTCCAGGAGAAACCCAAACACGCAGTAAGTCTTGGCTTGGGCTACAATACTGAAAGTCAGTTTAACGTTGGAATGCAGTGGAACGACTACAATTTCCTAGGGGATGGACGCCGGCTGAGTTTACTGGCGCAATATTCGAACGTGGTAAGCACGCTGGACCTGAAACTCGTCCAACCATATTTCTTTTCATCTAAATCGAGCTTTATTGGTGAAGCGAACGTATGGCAGGAGGTCTACCAGACCTACACTCTCAATGCCGGCCAGATGGAGCCGCGCGTGAGTTATCAATTTATGCCACATCTGATGGCTAATTTCGGCTGGCGCCTGGCATACCTGAAATTCAATTCGCTCAATCCGCTCACAATGGCAGCAATTGGCGGTGTACGCCGCAGCGGGATCCTCTCCGGACCGTTCGCAGAACTGATTTGGAACAACACCGAAGATCCCTTTAATCCGCAGCATGGCGAAATCGCGAGTTTATACGCGAATACCGCCAGCCATATTTTCGGCAGTGATTATCGCTACTGGCGGGCGGCAGCGGAAGTCCGCAAGTACCATCTGCTTGGATGGCAGACAGTATTGGCGGCGCGCTTTAAGCTCGGCTTCGAACATTCCTTCGGCACCGTAAGTGACATCCCGCTCTCTGAGCGTTTTTATTCCGGCGGCGAAGGGAGTGTTCGCGGCTACGGCCTCAGGCGTATAGGCTCGTTAAGCGCTGCCAACCAACCGCTGGGCGGGGTTAGCCTGGTTGAAGGCTCGCTCGAGCTGAGGCGCCCGCTATTTTGGAAAATTGCCGGCTCGCTGTTCTTCGACTGCGGCCAAGTCTCGACGCATCAGTACCGGGTGCCGGTGGACGCGCTGCAATGTGGTTATGGGCCCGGCGTGAGTGTAACGACGCCGGTCGGTCCGATGCTGCTCGATTTGGGTATTCCGACCAAAACGCCCCGGGGGGACTCGCACTGGCAGGTTTACTTCAGCGTCGGGCAATGGTTTTGAACTGAATCCAGGGGCACCTTTTCCCAACCCATCATCTTCGCGAAAAAAAACCGATGCGAACTGCGATGCGATATCTGCGGCGCGCAATCAGCATAGTTCTGCTGATCATCCTGGCCTCCGTCTTCGCGCTCGTAGTCCTCACGCGAACGCCGCTCATTAACCAATTGCTGCGCGGCAAGGCGATCGCGTTCGTCGCCGCGAACTACAGCGGAACGCTTAAGATTGCGCGCATCGAAGGTTCGGTTTGGGGCAGTTTGCGCCTGGAGCGCGTCGCGCTGCTTTACCATGGTAAGACGATCGCGTCGATTCCGCGGCTCTCACTCGACTACTCGCTGGTGCCGCTGCTGTGGCACACGGTCCATCTGCGAATTACGGTCGATTCCCCGCAAATCGATGCCAACCGACAACCCAACGGCAAATGGAATCTGTTGGAGGCTCTCTCAGAACGAGTACCCGCTGCGCCTGCCTCGGCGCAACGATCTCTCACCATCGATGTTGATTCAGTGCAGATCAACAACGGCACACTGCAGATCTTGCCTAGTGGAGATGGCGGTCCGAAGTATCAAGTCACAAATCTCAATCTGGATACCGGTGTGAAGCTGCCGTCCTCGGGAATGGCAGTAAACGTGCGCCGGCTGACGGCGACCCTTGGCGCCCCAAAAATGCCCCCGATCTACACCGCCGTTTCATTGGACTACGAGACGATTGTTTCGCCGGCCACAGTGCGCCTGACAGATTTGGATCTGCGGACCCAGCGATCGACGATATCGATCGCGGGCGAGGCGCGTCTCGCGCGGACCCCGAGCGTTGATCTCAAGCTGTTGCTGCGCAGGTTAGCCGCGGCAGATGTCGCGCAAATCTATCCCGCTTCGAAACTCAAGGCTGATCTGGGCGGTGCAATTACGCTGCAAGGACCCGAGAGTTCGCTCCACAGCACGATCTTACTCAATTCTGCGGGGGCCACTCTCGACGGATCCGCCGATGCCGACGTCACTCAAAAATTGCCCATCTACGCCGTCAAATTAACGCTTTCCAACGCGGACCTGCAAAAGCTCGTTCTGAATTAATAGCGTGGCAGGTCTACTGGACGCGACTGTCAATGCTAGAGGAGCGGGTTACGATTTTGGTGCCGCAACCGCAGATGTTCATTTACGTGGCCGCAAGCTGAAGGCGAACCAATGTGATCTGGGCACGCTCGAACTGACGGCCCGTGCTGCCAACAGAAATGCCGATTTCATGCTCACGCTCGCGGCTCCCGCCGGCTACCTGACCACCCGTGGAACCACCCGGATCGCTGCCAAGCCAGCTTATCACCTTGAACTGGCTACACAGCATCTTAATGTCGCGAAGGCCGGCGTTGCTGCCAACGTCCGGCAAACCAACCTGAATCTCAGCGCAGTGATCGACGGTCATGGCTTAACCGCCGCAGCCGCCGACACCAGAGTTAGGATCAGGATTGACCGCTCGCAGGTAGGCCAGACCACTATCCGGCGCGGTGCTCTGGATGCTGGTCTGGCAAATGATCGCGCCAATATTGCGCGGCTCCATTTCGAGGCTGCTCAGAGCACGCTTGACGTTCGGGGCAGCGCAGGGCTGGCTCCCAACGCGCCATCGAACATTTCATATGCGGTGCGCTCACAAGATGTAAAAGAGCTGCTCGTGCTCGCCAAGATGAACGGCAATGGCGGTCTCGTGATCAATGGCACTCTGGACGGGCCGCGTTCAGGCCTTCGGACCCGTGGCACTATAGAATTGAGTTCCCTCCAGACAGCCGGCTACTCACTGCGGCATGGTACCAGCCGATATAACCTGGCGCTCACAGGATCAGGCGCTCCCTACGGCATGCTCGACGCCACTATGAATGGAGTCAAAGCCGGCGCCGAATTGCGCACAATCGCTGTCATGCTCGATGCATCGCCCGGCCTGCCGCATGCTGCCACAGTGCAGCTCAGTGTGACCGATAACGCGGGCCGAAAAGACCTGATCGCCACCCATTTCATTTACCAGCCGCCGTCGATAGTCGGACAACTCACCCAGATGAGTCTGGGCCTCCCTAGCGGCAACTGGCATTTGATCGCTCCGGTCAATTACAAGCAAGGTCCGCACGGAGTGTCGATAAGCAGGCTGCAACTCCAAGACGGCATCCGCGAACTGGTTTTGCAGGGCACGATTGCTCGAGAGGGAAGCCAGGAGTTCAATCTTATCCTGAATCGGTTCGATCTTGCGGCACTGCAGCCCTTGACACCTCGTCTACATGGCGTTCACGGAATGTTGTCCACAAAGCTTCGGATTGCGGGAACCGCCGGAGCGCCAACGATTACCCTGGCGGCGGAGGCATCGGGGCTCGGCGCAGGCGAGCAGCGGGTCGGCGATTTGAACACCACGATGAATTATGGCGGCGAGCGCGCCGCCTTTAGCGCTGTACTCCGGCAGAACGCCGCAGATGATTTGACCGCAACCGGCTCCTTGCCGCTTAGCTTGAGTTGGAATCACGGCGTCAGGGCAAAGATCGGCAACGCCGTTGATCTTAGGGTCAATTCCACGAGGCTTAGTCTCGCGCAACTAGCCAGTTTCTTTCCTGACGACGTGCGAAATTTCCAGGGAGCGGCGGCAGTCAATCTGCGCGTCCAGGGTCCGCTGAAGCAACCGCAGCCAGCGGGGTCAATCCAGGATTACCGGTGTCCAGGGCCAAATCGTTCCGCTTGGAGTCACAATTTCCGACGCGAAATTGATCATCGACCTCGATCCACATGCGGTTCATATTGAAACCATCGAAGCGCGCGCGGGCCGGGGCACTATCACCGGCAATGGCGTGGTCGGACTGACGCAATACGCACCGAGCGCATTGGGCGTCAATTTAACCGTCAACCAATGGCCGGCTATAGATACGCAACGATACGCCGCGACGATCGGTGGTCATCTCGCCGCCGACGGAACGCTCGGCCATCCGCGGTTGCACGGTCAGCTCGAAGTTCTCAACGGAACGATCCAACCCGACATAGCCTTTCTGAGCGCGACCTCCAACCTGTCCCCGGACGAGACGATCGAGGTAGTCCAGCCCGGGGAGCGCATCCCGCAGCCGGTGAATAACACTGGCGAGCCTAACGGCAAGCGGTTTGCGCCCCCAGCAGCTCCGCCTCCTTCAACGTTCAATAATCTCGCAATGAAGGTTGCAGTGATTATTCATCGCAATACCTGGATCCGCCATCCCGATGCAGCCGCAGAACTCGAAGGTAACCTGGATATAGACAAAGAGCCGGGCGGTCCAGTAAGGGTTGCGGGTGAAGTGCGGACTGTGCGTGGATGGATCGAGTACTACAATCGGCAGTTTACGCTGAAAACCGGCGTCTTCACGTTCGCTGGAGGCAATAAGATCGACCCTCAATTGGATATCGATGCTCAATATCCGGTTACCAACTACACTATCGATATCGTGGTCGGTGGTACAGCGAGCAAACCGACACTGCAACTCAAGAGCCAACCCGAACTGGCACAGGCCGACATTCTGTCATTGATACTTTTTGGCAAGACAACCGACGCGTTGGGGCAAGGTCAAAAGGCCGGTCTACAGCAGCAAGCAAGCAAGATGGCAACCGGCGCCGCCGCTCAGCAAATCGGCCAGGCAGTGGCTAGTTCAATGGGGCTGCAGAGCATGGGAATAGCACTCAACGACGTTAGCTCAAGCGGCCCATCGATGAGTGTTGGCCATTACCTGGGGGAAAATACATATGTATCGGCTTCGCAGCCAATCGGAGGCGGCAGCGGTCAGAAGCTTTCAGTGCAATACTTCCTGCTGCGGTGGTTATCGATTACCACCAGCAGTGCCGCCGATGGCTCGCATGAGATCGACCTGAACGTGGTCAAGCAATACTGACGACGGGCGAACCCCCCAAAATGTCTGCAAACTCCAGCCAGCAATCGCCTACTAGTCCCTCCTTAAGGGCGCGGCTGTATAGCCGACTGTCAGCCGAACGTGCCAGAGCCGATTTAGAACGGCTCGAACGACTAACGCATCGCGGGCCGTTCGGCATCGTGCGTGCCGCTGTCATTGGCTTCAAGAATCATAATGACACACTATGGGCGTCGGCGCTTACCTATACGCTCAGCCTATCGCTGGTTCCAATTCTGGCCGTAGCGCTTTCCGCCGTGAAAGGGCTGATTGGCACCGACGTGATAAAGCCGGTGATCGAACAATATCTTGCGATTAACTCACCCGAATTAACCAGCAGGATCTTGCAATACGTTGGTCACATTAATGCGGCAACGTTGGGTACGGTCGGCGGCGCCACGCTGTTGGTCACTGTACTATTGACTTTGAGCACCATCGAACGGGCACTCAATACAATCTTCAACGTACCGCTGGAGAGGTCGTGGCTACGCAAATTCACGGATTATCTGAGCATCACATTTACCATTCCTATGCTGCTGGCCGCGGCAGTATCGGTTAAGAGCAGTTTCGCCACTAATTTGCCGCGGCTGCCGGGATTAGGATGGATTGCCGCGACTTTGCCAATCTGGGTCGGGTTTTCCTTTCTCTACCTCTTTTTTCCCAACCGGCGGGTTAGATGGGACTGCGCGGCGCTGGGAGGATTGATTGCCGCAATCCTACTCGAGATTGGTCAATGGGCCTACATTAGATTCCAGGTGAGCGCCGGCCGCTACCAGGCGATATACGGAGCGCTCGCGGCGGTGCCGATTCTGCTGACATGGATCTATATCGCCTGGACCATTGTGCTGGCCGGCGCTGAACTCGCGGCCGCGGCCCAGGGAACTGAAGCGGGATTCTCCCTCGACTACCGCTCACCCGCCTTCGTGCGGACCGCGGTGCTGCTGACTGTGTTTCGAACTGCCGAGCGGGCATTGTCCCGCAAGGCTCCAGCCTGCACTGTCGAGAGCCTTGCGGCTGAACTTGACGCGCCATCGGCGATTTTGCGTCCAGTGCTCGATCAACTCGAAAACGCTGGAATAATTATCGAGTCGGGGAGTGATTCCAGTACCTCACGCGCGGGACTCTTTCTCGCACGCGATTCGTCAGAGTTGACCCTCGCCGAGGTGTTCCAGGCTTTCCAGCGATTTCCTGAAAACATCCACGGAGACGAGCGCATTTCCGCGGTTTTGAAGAGTCTCGCCGCCAGCGAGCAGGAGAGTTTGAGCGGGTTAACGGTGAAGGACCTGGTGCTCGGCCGATTTGGCCCGCAGCGACGAGGACCAAATGATAATCCAGAAACGCCCCCGGATTCGTCGCACGGCAGCCACGCGCGAGAGTGACAGAGCGGCGACTAACGACTGTCGAACATGTGGGCGACGTTGGGGATATCGTCCTGCACTTCAAGCGCCGCTATACTGCGCCACTATCTTGTCAACTTCAGGTTCTGCGCTGGTCGCCCGGGGACTTCCTCGTTAATGGACTGCTCAGCGTTAGACACATGGGCATCTTCCTTGGGCGAGCTGCCGCCGGCGACGGCTCCGGGCGATTGGCTTGCACCGCGCGAGACGGTAAACGAACGTCTGCAATCAAGAGAGTTCGAAACGTAAGGTCATTCTCTACTAACTGCTTCTTTTGCGACCCGTCTTCCTACCTTCTTCATGAACGAGACTATTTAGAGTCCATCTTTTCAAACTCGGCGGTGAGTCGCTCCGCCACAAACATCTTGAGCAAGGACTGATACGGTACGTCGCGCTTGTTGGCCAGCAACTTGAGCCGGTCCAGCATCGGCTTCGGCAACCTCAGCGAGATCGTCTGCGATGAAGGTTTCAGGTTCGGCAGCGTCACGCGCCTTCGACTACGCCAATCAATGAATTCGGTCGAGTCGTGGTCCGCCCAGAACTCGCGCTCGGCATCTTCGTTCTTAAATTTCGGCAGCGTCTTTTTCACGAGGATCGGCAAATCCTCCGCTCTCGGCGGCTCATGTCACGTGCGGAGATTACTCGGATCAGCCGCCCACGAATCGTAAATACCACGAACATCAGCCTCGCGCGGTCGCTCTGGCCAAGTGCGTATAGCCGTTCCTCGCCCACCCAATGTTTCTCATCACTGCCGACCACCAGCGGGCGATTGAAGAAAAGGTCCTCACATTCGACAGGCGTCACCCGATGCCGTTGCCAGATCTTTGGCGCGTTGGCCGCATCCCATTGGAAACCCCTGCACTCCGAGCCGGTCATGCCACTGCACGCGCTAGAAGTGTATATTTCTGACATATACGAATGCAAGGCGCCGACACACCAACAAGCCGAGATGCTGTGCGGGCTTGAAGCGATATTTATCTGGTTCCCTGCCTTGACACTTTATGCACCGAGAAACACGAGGGACGCTACGAATAGTTGGCTGGGTCGCTAATGCGGCAGGAAGTGGGGTGGCGGAAAAAAATTGGCGCAGACCGTTCCGACACCGGAAGACGTCTTGGGAACACTGTGTATCTTCGGCGCCGCGACCCACAGCGGATCCGAGCCATGCCAATCAGGAAACCGTAAGGAGATTGAGCACGTGCCATGCTTTTTCCGCAGGAGGGCACCGCCCCAACCTTCTCTGAGCCTCTCTGGACACTACCAGTTGGCTACCGCATTGACAATGACGGCCTTCAACGACTTTTGAGCAATTTGTGCAGTGCCCGCAGATCCTCACGGATTTCGCGCAATGCGCGATGAACGCCGTTGGATGTCACGCGGACACGGCTGGAAGCCGCCGAAGCAATCTCCAACAGCTCGTTCTTTCTTCGGCCTGATGCCGCTCGCTCCGTTAGCATGAAGGGATCTCGGATACGATCGAGCCCCTTTTTGCGGACGAATTTCCGGGCACCGGCAATCGTATAGCCTTCCGTATGAAGCAGGCGCTTAACGATTTTCAGCGTCTCGACGTCGGCGAGGCTGTAGTAGCGATGGCGCGAGCGCGTTTGCTTGGGACGGATAAACGAGAATTGCGTCTCCCAAAAACGCAAGACGTATGCCTCTACGCCGACCAGTTTGGCGGCTTCGCCGATTCTGAGGGGGCGGTCTAAGCTGTTATTTTGCGCCGAAGCCGAACGTGTCTGTCCTTTCCGCGGCGGCCCTCCTTTTGTACGCTCTGATGCCATCACCCCCAACCGCAGCCCCTCCCTTAGCCACAGAGCCGTTGCTTGAGAATGTCACTTGCTTTGAATGATAGCACGGAGCGCGAGCCGATGATGAGGGGGTCCCCGGTTTGCGGATTGCGCCCCCGCCGGGCGCGTTTCTGGTTTACGACGAAGTTGCCGAAGCCCGAAATCTTCACCTTCTCGCCGCGGCGCAAGCTGTCCTTGATGATCTCCAGCACGCTGTCCACCGCCTTGGCGGCCTCCTTCCTGGAGAGTCCGACGCGCTCGCAGATCGCTTCCACGAGATCGGTTTTGGTCATGTGCGGCAGCGAACTGCCCCCAAGCCACGGTTCGAAGACTGCGCTGCTACAGCCGCAACTCGGCTCCTAATCGGGAGCGCGCCTGCTCGATCACCAGGCCATGGGCGCGATTAACTTCTTCATCGGTTAATGTCCGATCCTGCGCGCGGTATCGGCAGGCCAAGGCAACACTCTTTTTGCCAGCAGGAATCGATTCACCCTGGTAAACGTCGAACAGTTCAACACTTTCAAGAAGCGCGACATCCAGATCTGAAACCGTCCGCACGACCGTATCCGCCGGAAAGTCGCGCTCAAGCACCAGAGCAAGATCACGGCGCACCGCCGGAAATCGCGGCGGCGGTTGCACCACTTGGGATCCCCCACTGGAATAGGTCATCAAATTCGCCAAGTCAACTTCAAACAGCACACATGGATGACTCAGTTCGAGTCGCAGAGCCTCAGCCGGATGAAGTTCGCCAAGCAAACCCAAAATCGAACCATCGCAGGAGAATTGGGCGGCGCGCCCGGGATGCAAATACGGTACAATGTCGGTCGGCGCGGGTTCGAACAGTAAACCGGGCTGTATACCGATAGCCTGGAGGCATGCTTCCAAGATGCCCTTCAACGTAAAGAACCCAGCCTTGACCGCCCGCTGGTCAACGCCCCCCATCGTATAGTCGCCATAACTGACGCCAGCAAGCCGCTGGAGTTCGCCCGCAACTCCGTCGACCAGTGTAAAAACTCTGCCGATTTCAAACGAATGGAACGCATTCGCTTCGCGGTTGAGGTTGAAACGGAGCGCCGTCAGTAGTCCCGGCAACAGGCTAAGGCGCATTTCCGACAGTTCAGCTGACAGCGGATTAACCACTCGCACTGGCTCGGCCTTGGCCGGTGCGATCTTGCCTGCGATGAAACCAGGGAAATGCTCGTTTTCGCCAGGTGCGATAAACGCGATCGTCTTTGCCTCGACCATCCCACATCCGACCATGATGTCGCGCAGCTTTTTTATGAACCGGCGCTCTACTTTGGGCACACTGGCGAGCGTTGTGCGCTGTGGCAGGCTCGCCGGAATTTCGCTCAGGCCGGCGAGTCGAGCAACTTCCTCGGCCAGGTCCGCCGGTTCGTTGATATCGGGGCGGAAGGTCGGTGGAAAAACAAGCAGACGATTGCGTACGTCCGCTGCTACCTTGGCCCCCAGCGACCTTAGTCTCCTGCGAACCTCTTGCGGCAGAATATTGGCGCCTAACAGCGAATTTAGGGAACCAATATCCAATTGGATGCGGCGTTCGGGTGCCGGGTGCGGCTCAACGTCAATCAGCCGCGACGCCGGTTTAGCGTCCGCAACCCTGCCGAGCAGCTCTGACGCACAGCAGTATTCCATTAATCTGCCCAGCGCGATCCACTCCGCGCTCGAAGCGGTAGCTGGCTTCGCTGCGCAAGTTCAATCGGCGTGCTGTGCGCGCGATAGTCATTGGTTCAAAATAGGCGCTTTCAAGCAGTATAGTTTCCGTCGAAGCGGTAACTTCGGAGTTACGCCCACCCATTACACCCGCGATTGCCAGCGGCTGTTCATGTCCGGCGATTAAAAGATCGTCGGGTTGCAAACTCCGCTTTATTCCATCGAGGGTTTCAAATTCACGCTCGTCGCCCGCTCGTCTGACGATTATCCGGTTGTCTGAGATTCGCGTTAAGTCGAAAGCATGAAGCGGTTGCCCGATCTCGAGCATCACATAGTTGGTCACATCCACAACGTTGTTGACCGAACGCATTCCGCACAATTCGAGCCTCCGCCTCATCCAGATTGGCGCAATGCCGACGGTAACCTCGTTCATGGCAAGCGCGGCATAGCGCGGACACAGCTCGGGTGCGCAGATTTCAACGTCGAACGAGATGGCGCCTGCGCGGTCAGCCGACGGTGCCTTGACCGGCTTGAACCTCGGTGGCTTTAGCTTAGAGTTGAACAAGGCGGCTATTTCGCGGGCGAGCCCCAGAATCGAGAGACAATCGCCGCGGTTCGGTGTGATCGCAATGTCGAGTACTATGTCTGGAAGTTGAAGATAGCTCTGCAGCTGGATCGCCGGGTTTTGCCTCCGCGCCGAGTTCTACGATGCCCTCGTGGTCGGCGGACAGCCCGAGCTCTAGTTCCGAACACAACATCCCTTCGGACTGCACGCCGCGAATCACCGCCGCCTGAAGTGGCTGAGCATCTTCGAGGCCGCCCGAGCCCTGACCATGTACCCCGCCGCCGAGCCGGGCGCCAACCTTGGCGAAGGCCGCGGTCATGCCAACGCGGACGTTGGGTGCGCCACAGACGACGCGAAAACGACCCGCCGGACCCGCGTTGACCTCACAAAGACTAAGCCGATCGGCGTTGGGATGACGCTCGACGCCGAGCACTCTGGCGACAAAGACGTCAGTGAAACTTGGAGCAATCTGGTGGAGGCTTTCAACTTCCAGCCCTGCCATCGTCAGCCGCTGGCAAAGCTCCTCGGTGCCAGCCTCGACTGTTACGAATTCCTGCACCCAGCTCAGGGGGAGCTTCATAATACGGCCTCGCCCGAGCGGAACTGACGGAGAAAGCGCAGGTCATTTTCGAAAAACAACCGCATATCATCGACGCCGAGCTTAAGCAGTGAAGTACGTTCGACGCCCATGCCAAAAGCGAAACCCTGAAAGTGCGCGGGGTCGTAGCCTACCGCCCGCAATACATTGGGATGAATCATGCCGGCACCCAGGACCTCCGTCCATCCCGACTGCTTGCAGACCCGGCATCCTGCGCCATGGCAGAGCAGACACGAAATGTCGACTTCCGCACTGGGTTCGGTAAATGGGAAGAAGCTGGCACGGAAGCGAACCGCGCTGCCGGCACCAAAGAACGCACGCAGAAATTCGGTCAGTACGCCTTTGAGATGAGCCATCGTGATGATGCCTGTGCGGTCAACCATGAAGCCTTCAATCTGGCTGAACATGGGCGACGCGCGCACACTAAGTTCGTCGCGCCGATAGCAATTGCCTGGGCATACGATCGCCAGTGGCGGCTGGCGCCGCTCCATCACGCGGATTTGCCCGTTCGAGGTATGAGTGCGAAGCAGCAGGCCACCGGCGAGAAAAAAGGTGTCCTGCATCTCGCGCGCTGGATGATCGGGCGGAAAATTCAGGGCCCCGAAATTGTGAAAATCGTCCTCAACCTCTGGCGTCTCGACCACCTCAAAACCCATCGATTCGAAGATGTCCAGCATCCGTTCGCGGCTCTGGGTCAGGGGGTGGAGCCAACCGCGCGGCACGCGCAGACCGGGCAGGGTTACGTCAATCCGAGCCTGGGTGAGGGACCGTTGCATTGCCGCACGCTTTTGTTGCTCCCCCAAACGTGCGATTCGTTCTTCGAGTTCATTCTTGATCTCATTCACCAGCCGACCGATCGCTGGGCGTTCCTGGCGTGGCACCTCCGGCATGTGCCGCATGATCTCGGTCAATTCGCCCGAACGCCCGAGCACCCGCACCCGAACTGTATCGATCTGCTCCTCGCTGGCACCCTCTGCTAATTCCTTCAATGCGCGAGTGCGAATTTGCTCCAATTGTTCTTTCATTTGAGGTTACTGCACGCCTTTTCTGACTTCTCCCGCAAGCGAAAAAAATAGCCAGACCCGACGCCGAGCCTTCGTTTCGCCTCCGGTTCGGAACGTCTCTCTCTAGGGCGGAAATCAAACAAAAGACCATGTGGCTGGCACATGGTCCTCGAATGATGCGCGCTCAGGATGCGCGGGAGTTAGGCAGCTTGCTGCCCAAGCGCATCCCTGGCGGCACGCACCAAGTCGCTAAACAATCGATCGCGTTGCATGGCGAGGGCCGCGAGTTGCTTGCGGTCAAGTTCGATGCCGGCCTTGCGGAGACCATCGATGAAGCGGCTGTAGTTTAGGCCGTGTTCCCTCACTAACGCGTTGATCCGGGTAATCCAAAGCGCACGGAAGTTACGCTTCTTCTGCTTGCGGTCGCGGTACGCGTAGGTGAGACCTTTTTCGAGCGTGCTGCGGGCTTGCCGGTAGAGCTTGCGGCCACCGACAAACCCAGAAGCCAGCTTCAGTTGACGTTTATGTCGGCGACGGGTTTTTGGTCCGCCTTTCGCACGAGGCATCGGAAATCGATCCTTCCTTTGATTAAAGTTTGCAAAGAAGCCCCCGGCTTGCGGCGTCAAAGATACGGCAACAGAGCATGAGCGGTGGCGGTATCGCTTTTGTTGAGCGTTCCGGTCTGCCGCAAGCGTCGTTTGCGGCCGCGGCTCTTACTCGACAATAGATGGCGCAGATAGGCGCGCTTGTGTTTCACTCCACCGTTCTTGGTGAACCTGAACCGTTTGGCGGCGCTACGCGATGTTTTAATCTTGGGCATACATCAACAGCACAGGCATCCCGCCCGCGCTCTTCTTCTCCCCTTCTCCCCAGACTGGGCCCGGCGTTTTCCCTTGGGTGTGTGCCGCACTTCGGGCTTTTCGCCTGGCAGAGCTCGGGTAAGCCTCGTCAACGTGGCGTCAGCAACACCGACATATTGCGCCCCTCCATGCGGGCGTTGCCTTCCGGCTGTGCAATATCCCGGACCTGTTCAATGATCCCGTCGATCAAACTCCGTCCCAGTTCAGGATGGGTTATTTGTCGGCCACGAAACGAAACCGAGAGTTTAACACGCTGACCTTCACCAACAAAGCGTCTGATATGCTTGACCTTGAACTCAACATCATGCTTTTCGGTCAGCGCGCCCATCTTGACTTCTTTAACGGCGCTGCCAGCCGAACCACGCTTGGAGTCATGTGCCTTTTTCTTCTGTGAGTAACGATATTTGTCGAAGTCTATAATCCTGCAGACCGGCGGTTGCGCGGTTGCAGCGACCTCGACCAAGTCAAGTCCGCGGCTTTCGGCCAGACGGATAGCGTCGCGGACGTTCATGATTCCGGCCTGCTTTCCGTCGGCATCAATCACGCGCACTTCTTGAGCGCGGATATGCTGGTTGACGCGAATGGCAGGCTCTCTCGATGGGGGTGTACGAAAATCTCTACGGATAAACCACCTCCTCCGGCCTCGCGCCGGACATTAGGCTAAAGCGAGAAGTCAGCGATCCCATTGAGTCCCCGGTGGGATAGCGCCATGAATCGCATTCGAAATCAAATATAAGATCAACCAAGGACACCAATTTTTAACGGCTCAGGACGGCAACGGCTCGGCCTGTGCGCGTGCGAGCAGCTCGTCGACGCTCAATACTTGACTTTTGTCGCCACGCAACAAGCGCAGCGAAACCTGCCGAACCGCGGCTTCGCGCTCACCGACAACAGCCATGTAGGGGACCTTCGCAAGTTCGGCTTCACGCACCTTGAACCCAAGCTTTTCGTTGCGAAGGTCTGCGCTCGCGCGAAATTCGTGCTGACGCATCAACCTGGCAATCTCGGTGGCATACGTCTCAGTTTTCTCGCTTAATGAGAGCACTCGAATCTGTTCCGGAGCGAGCCAGAAAGGCAGCACGCCGCCGGTATGCTCCAACAGGACGCCAATAAAGCGCTCGAGTGAGCCCAGTATCGCCCGATGAATCATGACCGGGCGGGCATTGCTCCCAGCACTGGTGGTGTAGGTCAGATCAAACCGCTCGGGCAGGTTATAGTCGAGCTGGATAGTTGCAACCTGCCATTTGCGCTTGAGCGCATCGGGCACATAAATCTCGATTTTTGGTCCGTAGAAGGCACCTTCCTTGGGATTGAGCTGGAACACGATGTCGTTACGCCGCATCGCGCTGGCGAGCTTTTCTTCGCTCATATGCCATTGCTCTTCAGTGCCTAGATGCTGATCGGGCATCGTCGCGAGTTTGAACTCGGGTGCAGCGAAACCGAGCGTGGAATAAACATCGCGAACCATCGCAAGGTTCATCACAACTTCATCTTCAATTTGTTCTTCTGTGCAAAATATATGTGCGTCGTCTTGCGACATGACCCGTACTCGGGTCAGGCCATGTAAGACGCCCGAGCGCTCCGCGCGATGAAGCCGAGAGAATTCAGCTATGCGGAGTGGTAGTTCGCGATATGAGCGCTTGTCCGCCCGGTAAACGAAGGTATGGCCAGGGCAGTTCATCGGCTTAACGCCATAGCCGGTGCGCCATCCATTGGAACTGGTATCGACGTAAGCTTCGCGGTCCTCGGGATCGGGCGTCAAAAACATGTTATCTCGAAAGTTGTCCCAATGACCGGAAGTGTGAAATAACTCGTTTTTGTATATTTGTGGCGTGATTACTTCATCAAAGCCATAGCGACGATACAGCCGGCGGACATAGTTGACCAGTGCGTTAAAAATCACCAGTCCTTTGGGAAGATAAAATGGCTGTCCCGGCGAAATCGGATCGAACAGGAACAGCCCCATCTCGCGCCCGATCTTGCGATGGTCCCGCTGCCGCGCGAGTTCCATCATCGCGAGATGTTCTTGTAGTGCCTCCTTATCAGGGAAAGCGGTTCCGTAGATTCGCGAGAGCATCGGATTGTGCTCGTCGCCCCGCCAATAAGCCCCGGCCACGCTAGTGAGCTTGAAAGCACGCAAATAACGGGTTGATGGCACATGGGGCCCGCGACAAAGGTCCATCCAATCCCCCTGACGGTAGAGCGAAACTCGCTCGTCAGGGATGCTCAGGATAATCTCGACCTTATATTTTTCGCCCATCCGCTCGAATGCCGAGATAGCCTCTTCACGCGGCACTTCGACTCGCTCTACCTTAAGGTCGGCCTTAGCGAGTTCGCGCATCTTCTGCTCAATTTTGGGCAGGTCGTTAACGGTCAGCGGTCGGGGCGCCGCAAAATCGTAAAAAAACCCGTCTTCGATCGTTGGCCCGATAGTTACCTGGGTGCCCGGGTACAGGGTTTGTACCGCCTGCGCCATCAGGTGGGCAGTCGAATGGCGTAGCACGTCGAGACCGTCGGGACTGTCGGCTGCGACCGGTTCGACGATAGCATCCTGTTCAAGTGGACGGTTCAAATCGACCAGCTTGCCACTGACGCGAGCGGCAATGATATCGCGGTCGAGCTTGCCGTCGAACACGTCTCGCACCGGCGTTCCGCGCGCAACCGTTCGGACGCGACCGTCGAATGTGACCGTTATTTCAGCGCTCATCTGAACGCATCTGCCGAGCAGAAATACTCAATAATAAAGATCAGACAAGAGTGCAAAATTTTGGTAGGCACGGGCGGGATTGAACCGCCGACCCCTTCCGCGTCAGGGAAGTGCTCTCCCGCTGAGCTACGTGCCTGTGTCTGATGAAGCTTCAATGGCAAAATCAAGCAAGTAAAAAGATAAACAATTTTCCGGCTCCGGACAACCGAAACCACGCTGCACTAATCTAGTGATAAGGCGGTTGACAAAAAACAGACGGTTGGTTAATTTAGCTGGTAACTCCCGCATCTTGTGGCCGAGGCATCACAAGTTCCGCCCGTACAAGACGCCCCATTTCCCTCTAGGCGTCCGTCTTTCTTTCCTGAACGAACGAGCAGATAGAAGGCATGGTAAGCGGGCGGGTGTCGCGGGGCGGTCATTTTATTTATCAATTGCCCGACGTAAGCGGTCCTACGTACCCGGGTCAGCTCCGAGTGTCAGCACGGTGCAACGAGGCAGCATTTTAGGTGAGTTGCGGGGGAGGTTTTATGCGTAAGGCTAGAGAACCAGCCAAAAACGAATTCCACGAACAAGCCGACGAAACTTCATCGCAGGGGACCCAGCCGATGGCGACTACTCGCTATCCGAAGCGGGCGATGGCTGATGACGCGGATCAGAGTTCAGCCCACGTTCCGCAGCAGACCGCGATCGTGCGAACCCGCAGTGGACCGCATCACCATCATCGTCGCGAACCGGCGACCGAAGCCGCATCGGTGCAGGAGGGGGCGGAGGCAAAGGCCGAAACCAGCCACGGTGCAGCCGAGACTGCAACCAACGGTGCCGCCTTAGCAGCAGCTTCAGCACCGGTGCCGCCTGCGAACCCGGTGAGCAATGGGCGGTATCTACCGCCGACGATCGTCAGTGAGACCGGCGCGCTTAACCTAAAGGCGCTGAAGGGTGCAAAGATCACCGAACTGGCGCACATTGCCCGCGATTACAACATCGACGGCGCGACCAACATGCGCAAGCAGGAAATGATCTTCTCCATCCTGCAAGCGCAAGCCCAGCGTAATGGCTCCATCCTGGGTGAGGGGGTCTTGGAAATTCTGCCCGACGGATTTGGCTTTCTGCGGGCACCCGATTACAACTACCTGCCTGGTCCTGACGACATCTATATTTCGCCGAGCCAAATCCGCAAGTTCAACCTGCGTACCGGCGATATCGTCGCCGGCTTGATTCGGCCGCCCAAGGAGGGTGAGCGCTATTTTGCTCTGCTCAAGGTCGAGTCGATCAATTACGAAGAACCGGAGAAAGCGCGTGATAAGATCCTGTTCGACAACCTGACGCCGCTTTACCCGGAAGAGCGGATCAAGCTTGAATACGATCATGAGGACTATACCACCCGCATCATCGACTTGATTGCCCCTATCGGAAAGGGCCAGCGCGGACTGATTGTTGCTGCCCCATTCACCGGCAAAACGATGATGCTCCAGGCGATTGCCAAAGCGATTGCAAGCAACCATCCGGAAATCGTGCTAATCGTCTTGCTGGTGGATGAACGGCCCGAGGAAGTCACCGACATGTTGCGCTCGGTGCAGGGTGAAGTGGTTAGTTCCACTTTCGACGAACCGGCTACCCGCCACGTGCAGGTCGCAGAAATGGTGATCGAAAAGGCCCGGCGGCTGGTAGAGCACGGCCGCGACGTTGTCATTCTGCTCGATTCGATCACGCGTCTGGCACGCGCCTACAACACGGTGGTTCCACCCTCCGGTAAGATCCTGTCTGGTGGCGTCGACTCCAATGCGCTGCACAAGCCGAAGAAGTTCTTTGGAGCGGCGCGCAACACCGAAGATGGCGGTAGTTTGACGATTATCGCGACCGCCCTGGTCGATACCGGGAGCCGCATGGACGAGGTAATCTTTGAGGAATTCAAAGGCACCGGCAATCAGCAGATTTCACTCGATCGCCGGCTGCTGGAGAAACGAATCTTCCCAACGATTGATATCCAGCGCTCATCTACCCGCAAAGAGGAATTGCTGCTGCCGCGCAGCACGCTCAACCGGGTCTGGATTCTGCGCAAGCTGCTGTCGCAGCTCAACGCGGTCGAGGCCATGGAGTTTCTGCTCGACAAAATGCAGGGTACCAAGACCAATGAGGAGTTCCTCGAATCCATGAACACCTAACAATTAGTTAGTGAACCGAGGGCTCCAGCCTGGGCGGCGCGAGGATGACGGACCCAAGCTTTTTCCGCGCGAATCCGGATGCTTTGATGAAAGCGGTACCGGCTGATATACAATAGCCGGCGCCAGATGAAACACTGCGCGCAGGTACCGGCTTTATTCAGGTACCGGCTTTATTGATGATAAATGAAGGGTGTTGCCGGTCCCTACAGACTATGAGGTTTTGAGATATTGTTATGACCGAAATCAGTATGAAACAGCTGCTGGAGGCGGGGGTCCATTTCGGCCACCAGACCAGCCGCTGGAATCCGAAGATGAAGCCATACATCTTCGGCGCCCGCAATGGCATTTACATCATCGACCTGCAGCAGACCGTCCGCATGTTCCATAGCGCTTACGACGCGGTCCGTGACCTTGCCGCACAGGGCGGGACCATCATGTTTGTGGGCACCAAGAAGCAGGCGCAGGATATCGTCCGGGAAGAGGCTGAGCGCTGCGGAATGTTCTATGTCAACAACCGCTGGCTCGGCGGAATGCTGACGAATTTCCAGACAATCCGGCAATCGATAGAACGGTTGAAGAAACTGGAAGAGATCATGGGTGATCCGGAGATGATCCAGGCGCTCACCAAAAAGGAGATGAGCGAGAACGCGCGCGAGCATGACAAGCTAATGGGCACGCTGGCAGGCATAAAACATATGCGCAAGCTGCCCGACGCGCTGTGGGCCATCGATACCAAGAAGGAAGAAATTGCCGTGGCTGAGGCCAACCGGCTCGGTATTCCGGTCGTCGCTGTGGTCGATACTAACTGCGATCCCGACTTGATCGCTTACCGCATTCCGGGCAATGACGATGCGATTCGAGCAATCAAGCTGTTCACTGCAGCGATCGCCGATGCCGTAATTGAGGGCAAGCGGCTGGCTGAGGAACGCGCCAAAGGCCTGGACGATATCGCCGCCGACAGCAGCGTCTCGCCGGAGCCCGCGCCACAGCAAGTATAACGGTTTGGGTTAGAGCAGCACCTATTATAATTGCGGTACACGCTCAGGCGGGTACCGTAGTTTCAGGAAACGAATGGACGTAAACGCTAATCTCGTCAGGGAGTTGCGCGACAAGACTGGGGCCGGCGTCATGGACTGTAAAAAGGCGTTGGCAGAGAGCAAGGGCGACCTCGAACAGGCGGCGCGATGGCTGCGCGAGAAGGGGATTGCGCAAGCCGCCAAGCGCGCCGGACGAGTTGCGTCGGAGGGCTCGGTGGGAGCCTATATTCATGCTGGCGGGAAGCTCGGCGTGCTGGTCGAGGTCAACTGCGAGAGTGATTTTGTAGCGAAGACGCCAGAGTTCCAGACTCTGGTCAAGGAAATCGCCATGCAGATCGCGGCACAAAATCCGCGATGCGTCCGGCGCGAACAACTCGCGCCTGAGCTGGTCGAACAGGAGCGTCAAATTTACGCATCGCAGTCAGCCGGTAAACCCGATCAGGTCATTGCAAAAATTGTCGAGGGCAAACTCGAAAAATTCTACCGGGATGTGGTGCTCGAAGAGCAGCCTTGGGTGCGCGATCCTAATCGCACCATTCGCGAGTTGTTGGGCGAATACACCGGCAAATTGGGTGAAAAGATCGAGATCCGGCGTTTTAGCCGTTTTCAGTTAGGTGAGAATCTGGACGGCAGGGCAGCCTGATCCGGCGCATTGCAGTGGTTGAAGCGCCGAAGCAAGGCGAGTCGGTTTCTCAGGAGCGTCCCGCAGTGAGTCGCGCTTTTTATGTTCGCGCAGGAACAAGACGCTGGGATGACGACGCAGCACGCATCGTCGGATAGGCGTGGATTTCGCCGGGTGTTACTCAAACTCTCCGGTGAGGCGCTTGCACCAGCCCGCGATTCGGGCATCGATCTCGATGCCTTGGCCGAAATCACTCGGGAAGTGAAGGAAATCGCCTCACTGGGCATTGAGCTGGCATTGGTTATTGGGGCCGGTAATATCCTTCGCGGCAGTGACTATGAGGCGCGGGGAATGGATCGTACCACGGCGGACCAAATGGGGATGCTCGCCACCGTGATTAATGCACTCGCGTTGCAGGATTCGCTTGAGCAGGCGGGTGTGGCGACCCGCGTATTATCGGCGATTACCATGCAGGCGGTTTGTGAACCGTATATTCGGCGCCGCGCCGTGCGCCATCTGGAGAAGGGCCGCGTCGTAATTTTTGCGGCCGGCACCGGAAACCCCTATTTCACGACTGACACCGCGGCGAGCTTGCGGGCGCTGGAGATCGGCGCCGAAGTAATTTTAAAAGCGACTCACCAGGTTGACGGCGTCTACGACCGCGACCCGTTGCGCGAGCCCGGCGCCACGCGCTTCGATCGGCTTACCTATCTTGAGGTCTTGCAGCGTAATCTCAAAGTGATGGACTCCACCGCCATCTCGATGTGCATGGATAATTCCCTGCCAATAATTGTGTTTAACCTCCGCAAGCCAGGTAATATAAAGAAGGCTGTAACTGGCGAGACCATCGGCACCTTAGTTGACCGCGGTGCTTAAGCTATGCCTGACGATCCCAGCACTGACCTAGTTGAGATGGCTGAACTCGAGATGGTCGAGTCGGTCGAGGCTTTCCGCCACGACGTGAACCGTCTGCGTAGCGGGCGCGCCTCCACAGCTTTGCTTGAGGGATTACAGGTCAATTACTACGGTACCAAAACGCCGCTGCGACAGCTGGCAGGATTGGCCGCCCCCGAGCCGCGCCTGTTGGTTATAACGCCCTACGACAGAACCGCGATGCAGGAAATTGAAAAGGCCATCCGGACGTCGGATCTTGGCCTCAATCCCATGAATGACGGGAAAATTATCCGGGTGCCAATCCCGGAGTTGAACGAGGAGCGGCGTCGCGATCTTGTGCGCCAGGTTCATAAAAAAGCCGAAGAATTCCGCGTTTCGGTCCGGAATCATCGGCGCCAAGCCAACGACAAACTCAAACAGTTAAACAAGGACAAAAAGATTACTGACGACCAACTGCATGCGACCGAGGCTAGAATCCAGCAGCTGACTACCACCAGTATCGAAAAGCTCGAAAAGATCCTGGCTGCTAAGGAAGCGGAGATAATGGAGGTCTGAGGCGCCGGCGAGGGGATTTTTAAGAGCACGTGGAATCATCGTCACTGCCACTGAGTGAATTTCCTAATCTGTCAGTCGACCCCGCGCGGCTCCCGCGTCACGTCGCCATTGTAATGGATGGCAACGGACGCTGGGCGCTTAAGCGGGGGCTCAACCGATGCGAGGGCCATCGCCGTGGCAAGGATTCGGTACGCGCGGTGGTCGAAGCAGCCCGCCAGCTCGGTATTCCTTATCTGACGCTGTTCGCGTTCTCAAACGAGAACTGGCAGCGGCCCAGGGCGGAAGTTCGCTTCCTCATGCAGCTCTTCCACCGCTACTTGATCACTGAATCGAAGCGTCTGATGAAGCGTGATATTCGCGTGATCGCGGTTGGTGAGATGTTGCGGCTGCCGGCGGCTGTCAGGCGCGTGTTGACCGATACGATAAGATTGACGGCCGGCAATCAAGGGATGACGGTTGTACTCGCGCTTTCCTATGGCGGCCGACAGGACGTAGTCGAAGCAGCACGACGTATCGCCGAAGCCGCTGCATCTGGCCGGATTACGCCGGAGCAGATCAACGAGCGGATGGTTCAACGCGAGCTGATGACCGCGGGGATCCCCGATCCCGACTTGCTGATTCGGACATCCGGTGAACTGCGTCTCTCCAATTTTTTGCTGTTTCAGCTCGCCTACACAGAACTCTATTTCACTGATACCCTCTGGCCGGATTTCCGTGAGCGCGACCTGCTTATGGCGCTCGCCGCTTACCAGGCGCGCGCCCGCCGTTTTGGCATGGTTGACGAGGGCTCGCTTATCTCGCTTAGTGCTGCGAACCAGGCTTAAGACCGCATTCGTCGCGTTGCCTGCGTTGCTAGCGTTAATCACGTTCGCACCGCCAGCGGTCTTTACCCTGGTGGTCGCCTTGCTAGCGTTCTGGGCGCTGTTTGAAATCGGCGAAATGACCCACCTCCACGAATGGAGCTGGCTGCTAATCGTGCTCGCCGGCGGGATACCGGCGCTTGAAACACTCTTGAGCGGTCACGCTCTCCCCGCCGGCTCAATAATCTGCGTAATCGTTTGGTTTGTGATGATGATCCTGGTGGTGCAGGTGGGCATTGGTGGGGCCGATTCCGGCGCGAGCGGTGCATTGCTAGCGGTCCTGGGAGCTGCCTGGGTTGGAATGTTCTTCCCTTATTTTGCGCTCCTACGGAATCGTCCCATGGGTGTTCCGGTAATTATTCTGATGCTCCTGATCGTCTTTGCGACCGACAGCTGCGCCTATTTTATCGGCCGGTTCACGGGTAGGATCAAGTTGATGCCACGGGTGAGTCCGCACAAAACGGCTGAAGGCGCGCTCGGGGGATTGGCAGGGGCCGTGATTGCTGGATTGATTTTGCGCGGGAGCCTGGCGCCTTGGTTATCACTCGTTGCGGTTACTCTTCTCAGCTTGGCGGTGGGAATTTTGGCTCAAGCAGGCGACCTTGCCAATTCGGCCTTCAAACGGGTCGCCGGGGTGAAGGACTCTGGATGGATCTTCCCGGGCCATGGCGGTTTGCTGGATCGCGCCTGCAGCCTGGTCTTTCCAGCGGTTTTAACCTACTATTGCGTGCATTGACGAGGCTGGAGCGCGGTCTCCGAGGTTCCTTCATATGCTGCTTTCAGTGATCGCCGCAGTTGCAATTTTCGCGATTCTGGTCATCGTCCATGAGACTGGCCATTTCTTGGTGGCCAAACGGCTTGGCGTCAGGGTCTTGCGCTTTTCGATTGGTTACCCGCCGCGGATCTTTGGTATTCGCCGTGGCGGCACCGATTATGCGCTTGGCGCGACTCCACTGGGCGGCTATGTGCGGATGCTGGGCGATGAGGTGGCTGAGGAGCCCGGCCCGGACGCGATAAAATCGTATCTACGGGAGATCGCGCTTGACTTGCTAGAGGCCGCGAAATTGACTGGATGGCTTCAGAATCGGGCTCGAGTCGATGCGGCTCAGACCAATGCCAGCCGGGACTTCGAAGAGCAGGCGCTCGGCGCCTTGGCCGAAGGGCTGGTCGAGCACCAACCGGAGGCCACCCCTGCGGAAGCTTTCGCCGCGCCGCCGCCCGAGCCGACAATTCTGGGCCGCGCTCTCACGGCCGTCGAAAAGTTGCTGCTCCAGCAAGTCCGCGTCCGCGGCTCAGTCAAGCGGGCGATAGATGCGCTGGTCGAAGCTCGGCCCGGAGTTCTGCTGGAGGCCTTCAAGGCGCATGCGTTTCCGAGTCAACGACTAGCCACGCGCTTTGCTATCGTACTCGCAGGGCCATTTGCGAATATGCTCTTCGCGCCGCTGCTCATGATCCTCGTTTTTATGATTGGCGTTCCAACTCTCCTGCCGGTCATCGGAAAAGTGCGGCAGGATATGCCTGCATTCGCGGCGGGACTCCGCCAAGGCGACCGCGTCACGGCCGTCAATGGCAAGGAGATTAAAAGTTGGGATGAACTGTCGGATGCGGTGAAGGCCAGCGGCGGTGCCCCGCTCCAACTTTCGATTGCGCGACCTCCAGACCGTAGTCCGAATCGTTTGACCATTATTCCAAAGCGGCTTCCTGAAGAAACCATTTACGGAAATAAGATACCTACATGGGTAATAGGTATTTCGCCACACGGCGATAAGGTTATGCTCAGCTACGGTCCGCTTGGCGCGATTCGGGCCGGCACGGTTCAGACCGCTCAACTTCTGGCCACACTATGTGTAGGCATTGCCAAGATTTTCGAGGGTGCTACGCCGGTTCGCGAGGCGCTTGGTGGGCCCATCATGATTGCCCAGATGGCTGGAAAAGAGGCTCATCAGGGCTTTGCAGACGTGGCGCTGTTTACGGTTATGCTCAGCCTTGAACTTGGGATTATCAATCTCCTGCCGGTGCCCCTGCTCGATGGCGGCCACCTGCTCTTCTTCGCCATCGAAGGAATTCGCGGCAGGCCAATGCAGCTTCGTCACCGCGAGATCGCGATGCAGGTCGGCCTCTTTCTGTTGGTCGTGTTGATGGCTTTTGTGATTCTTAATGATATCTCGCGGATCGTAGGCTAGCCGGTTTTAGCGATGGTCGGTAGCGCATCAGGCGCTCAAAGGCTAAGTCGTCTCTCGGGTGACACTAAACACTCGCTCTAATCTTGTAATGCAGCTTTCGCCTCAACGTCTGCTGGCAGATGCGGCCACAGCCGGAGTGGTTCTGGGAATCGATACAGGAGGACCGATCGGCAGCTTCGGTGTCGTCGCCGATGGGCGCTTGGCGGCTGTAGCCATTCGCCCGTCGCTTTCCCATGGTCTTGGGTTGCCTGCGGTGGTCAACGAAGTCCTCGAGGCTGCCGGAGCGAGCTTGAGCGGCCTAACCGCGATTGCAGTCGCGATCGGGCCCGGCTCGTTCACCGGATTGCGGGTCGGCTTGAGTTACGCCAAGGGTATCGCGGCTGCACTGAAGATTGCGATAGTGGGTGTGTCGTCGCTCGATGCACTCGCTTTATGCGCAGGCTCAGGAGTACTCGAGGGCGCCTCAATCTACCCGGTCATTGATGCGCGCAAAGGAGAAGTCTATACAGGGCTTTACCGCTTTGTGGCGGGTGCGCTACAAAGGAGTTCGGGTGATCTGGTCGTTTCCCTCGCACACCTCGTTGCTGGGCTCGCGGACGAGGCGGTTTTTGTCGGATATTCGGTGGCTCAGCAGGCCTGTTCGCTGGCTCGAGCGAATGGGTGTCGGGCCGCGCTGATCGAGAATGCCGGGCTACATCTCAGAGGAGGCTTTGTTGCCGCAATCGGTGCTGCAAAAGTGGCTCGAAAGGAGGCCGATGTCGTCGCGACATTGGAACCGCTTTACCTCCGCCCGCCAGATTCGTCAACAAGCTCCAGTGCTTTGAAACCGGGAGAAGAGATTCATGGAACGCCGAGAGGAAGAACTCATCCAGCAACTCCTCGCTCATGACAACGAGCTTAAAGTGCTTTATGTCGAACACCAGGAATTGAAACACCAGCTGGAGACCTTTCGGAACAAGCTGTATCTGACCCCGGAGGAAGAGTTGGAGAAAAAACGAATTCAAAAGCTGAAACTCGCCTCGAAGGATCGCCTGATGGAGATATTGCACCGCCATCGTTCGGCGGCCGCCCACTAATAGCCGGCGTCGCGATCGATTAGCACCCAGACGTGCAAGGCCTCGCATGCATAGTCATACCATCTCGGTTCTGGTTGAGAACGAATTTGGCGTGTTGGCGCGAGTGGCCGGGCTTTTTTCCAGCCGCGGATTCAATATCGAATCGCTCACCGTCAATGAAGATCCAATCGATCCGACGGTCTCACGTATTGTGCTGGTCAGTTCGGGCGATGACCAGATTCTCGAGCAGATCAACAAGCAACTGAACAAGCTCGTGTCGGTGATTAAGGTGACCGACTTCCAGGATACCGACACCGTTGAGCGTGAGCTGATTATGGTCAAGGTCGCAGTTGACGAACGAACGCGCTCGGAACTCGATTCGATTGTGCAGGCCTTTCGCGCCCATGTGCTTGATATCGGACCTCGCTCTCAGACGATCGAAGTGACCGGCGATACCAGCAAGATAAAAGCCTTCATTAATCTGGTGCGGCCGCTTGGCATCAGGGAGATCGTCCGCACGGGCAAGATCGCGACAGCGCGTTCAGTGCAAGTTGGTGTTAACGTCATCAATCAGCGTTCGGCCCGCGAGGCGGGTTAGTCAGGAGACGATGAAGATGAAAGTGTATTACGATCGGGACGCCGATTTGAGCGTACTGCGGCCTCACAAAATAGCGATCCTCGGATTTGGCAGCCAGGGCCATGCGCATGCGCTTAATCTGCGTGACAGCGGTATGGATGTGCGGGTCGGATTACGCAAGGGGAGCCCATCGTGGGCCAAGGCTGAACAACAGGGACTGCGAGTCTTCGAGACTGCCGACGCGGCGCGCGAGGCCGACATCATCATGGTGCTCGTGCCGGACGAGATGGCGTCCGATATTTTCAAGAGCGAGATAGAGCCTCATTTAACGGCGGGTAAATATCTTGCCTTTGGGCACGGCTTCAACATTCATTTCAAATTCATCCAACCGCGCGCCGATGTGAACGTCTTCATGATTGCGCCGAAGGGACCCGGCCACCTGGTCCGGTCCGAGTACGTTAAGGGGCGTGGCGTGCCGTGCCTTCTTGCGGTCCAGCAGGATCCGTCGGGGGACACCGAAAAAATCGCGCTGGCCTATGGCTGCGCTATCGGTGGCGGGCGCGCGGCGATTATCAGCACGAGCTTCCGCGAAGAGACGGAGACCGACTTATTTGGTGAACAATCGGTGTTGTGCGGAGGGGTGACGGAGCTGATCCGCGCCGGCTACGAAACGCTGGTGGAAGCGGGATATGCACCCGAAATGGCGTATTTTGAATGTCTGCACGAAGTTAAGCTGATTGTTGACCTTATCTACGAAGGCGGCATCTCGGACATGCGTTATTCGATCAGCAATACTGCTGAATACGGAGATATGACGCGGGGCAAGCGAATTATTGGGGAAGCCACCCGCTCGGCAATGAAGCAAATCCTGGCGGACATCCAATCCGGCAAGTTCGCCAACGAGTGGATTAACGAATACCGGCACGGACTTGCGAATTTCAAACGGCTCCGCAAAGAAGCCGAGCAGCATCCGATCGAAGAGGTTGGTCGCCAGTTACGGTCGTTCATGCCGTGGTTAGGCAGCGAGCGGCTGGTCGATCGCGCCCGTAACTGACGCTATCGTTAACCGGTGGCGGCCCGCAGCATAGAAGTGCTCCCCGAGCGCACGGCGCCGATTTCTTTGACAGCCCGATTCGCCTCCAAAATTGGCATCGCGCCCGAGGGTGTGCCGATCGCGCTGCCGGCGGTGGCCTTGGGGATTGGCCTTGCCGTAGCAGGTTTCGGCGCAGTTGGAACCCTGATTGTTACTATTGGTGCGGCACTCGCAGCTTTCTTTCGCGACCCGCAACGCCGTGCGGTTGCGAGCGCGGACGCAGTAATTTCAGGTGCGGATGGCCGCATATGCGATATCGGTGTTGCTCCAATCCCCGGAACCGGCGAGGAAGCAATCTACACCCGGGTTTCGGTATTTATGTCGCCGTTTGACGTCCATGTGAATCGCGCGCCAGTTTCCGGCGACGTAACGGCGTTAGTGCACGCCAAGGGCCGGTTTCGTGCCGCTTTCCGCGACATTGCCAGCGAGCACAACGAGCGAAATTTGATTAGAATTAGCGATGAGAGCGGCCGGGAACATGCATTGATCCAGGTAGCGGGTTATCTGGCGCGCCGGATTGTATGCTATCTGCGCCAGCACCAGCGGTTGGAACGCGGCCAACGGATCGGATTGATCATGTTCGGCAGTCGTGTTGATCATTTTTTGCCGCGGCAATATAGGGTCGCAGTTCAAGTGGGAGATCGAGTGAGAGCGGGGGAAACCGTAATTGGAGAACCGCTGCGTGAATGAGAATAGCTCCAGGAGAAGTCAGCAGGGCCCTGCCGCCATGCGTCTGATTTCCGGCCGTTTCCAGAAACAACGGCACAAAGTCACTGAACCGTTGCGCCGCGGGGTATTTGTAGTACCTGCGACGATCACTTCGCTGGGGCTGCTAGCGGGGTTCTATTCGCTGATTTCGTCGATTAATGCGCATTTCGAACTCGCAGCCCTAATGATTGCGGTGGCGTTCGTCTGTGATGGCCTGGACGGCCGCATCGCGCGAGTATCGCGCACCTCCAGCCAGTTCGGTATTGAATACGACAGCCTTTCCGACGTGGTCGCGTTCGGCTGTGCGCCTGCTGCGCTTATCTATGGCTGGGCTCTGAAACCGTTGGGCGCATTCGCAATTGTGATTAGCGGTCTGTATGTCGTTGGCGCCGCTCTGCGCCTGGCCCGCTTCAACGTGCAAACCGGCAGTATCGACAAGCGCCGCTTCGTCGGCCTGCCGGTGCCGGGCGCGGCTGCAATGATTGCTGGAACGGTCCTGGCTTATAGCTATTTTGAATTGAAGTCGCCGCGCCTGCTATGCGCGTTGGCGGCCCCGGCCACGCTTGCGCTCGCTGGCCTGATGGTCTCGCGGGTACCATACCCAAGCTTTAAGGGAATCGACCTTCAAAAGCATGGCCGGGTGGAAATACTACTCGGCGCACTTGTCTTTGTTGCGGCGATGCTATTCGCAATGCCGCAGTTCACCACCTTCGCCCTGGCGACGGCCTACGTTCTGTCGGGGCCGATTCTGCTGGCGCGGGGGGAGAGAATCGCGCGCATGGCATCCCCCGCCCGTCCGGCGGTAAACGACGCCGGCAAGAACGGAGCGGCGAGTTTTCCGGCGGAACCACTTGCTGCCCCGTTCAATGATCCGTGAGCCTAGAACCTTCTTTGAGTGCTTGACCCGGAACTCGCCAACGGTTTAAATAGCCCAACTATGTCGGTGGATCTGCATCTGGGACTGTCACTTAGCCTGGCCCTAACAGGGCCCACGCTCGGTGCGTCTTAGTGCAGGCCTGAACCGGCTCTGAAACAATAACAAGACGCCCCAGGCGGTGGGCCAAGCGAAACCGCCTTGGGGCGTTTTTCTATTTGCCGCGTTTCGCCGGTCTGTTTCCTGGAAAACGAAAGGAGAGAAGCAAGGATGGAGCAATCCCACTCCCAAGACTACGTGCGCATCTTCGATACAACCCTGCGCGACGGCGAGCAATCACCGGGCTGCACGATGAATGTCGAGGAGAAGATCGCGATCGCGCGGCAACTCGAACGGCTCAACGTTGACATTATCGAGGCGGGCTTTGCGGCCTCATCCCCCGGCGACTATGAGGCCGTGCGGCGGGTCGCGGACGCGGTCGCGAATCCGATCGTATTGAGTCTTTCCCGCACCCGCGAAGAGGATGTTGACCAGGCCCTCAGGGCGGTCGAAAAAGCGCGACACCCCGGCATTCATATCTTCATCGCCACTTCCGACATCCATTTGAAATACAAACTTGCGATGACTCGTGAAGACGTCTTGAACGCGGCGACCTGGGCCGTAGCGCGCGCTCGGCAATATCTCGACTACATCGAGTTTTCTTGTGAAGACGCCTCGCGCAGTGACTGGGATTTCATGGCCAAGGTCTGCGCTGAGGTAATCCGGGCCGGCGCACGCATTGTCAATCTGCCCGACACCACGGGTCATGCAATTCCGGAAGAGTTTGGCGAGATGTTCGCTTATATGCGGCGCCAGGTCGAGGGCGGCGACCAGGTCATTTGGAGTGCTCATTGCCACAACGACCTCGGGCTCGCGGTGGCAAATTCGCTCGCCGCAATCCGCAATGGCGCACGCCAGGTTGAATGCACGATCAATGGTATTGGCGAGCGCGCCGGGAACACCTCGATGGAAGAAGTGGTAATGGCGTTGAAGACGCGGCGAGACCTGATGAACGTGAGCTCGGGCGTCGATACTCGGCAGATCTACCCGGCTTCGCGGCTGCTCTCGCAGATAATCGGGCAACCGGTGCCTCCTAATAAGCCGATCGTGGGTGATAACGCGTTCGCGCACGAAGCTGGAATCCATCAAGACGGTGTGCTGAAGAACAAACTGACGTACGAAATCATGAAACCTGAGGATATCGGGATTCCGTCGAATAAGCTCGTGCTCGGCAAGCATTCCGGACGTCATGCCTTCATCAACCGGCTTGGAGAGCTTGGCGTTGACCCCACCACCATCGACGTGCAAAAGGCCTTCGCAGCTTTCAAGGCGTTGTGCGACAAAAAGAAGGTGGTTTATGATGACGACATCCTTGCGCTGGCCAACGAAGAGAGCCGTCAGTCTGCTGAAGCCTTCGAGCTGATTGATGTGGTGGTGCGGTCGTCGACACGGTCGGAACCACACGCCGAAGTGCTCCTGCGCATCGACGGCGAGGAGCGGCAGGCCGAATCAACTGGAGACGGGATGGTTGACGCTTGCTATAAAGCGATTTATCGCATTACCGGACTGAATCCAACTCTGGAACGGTATTCGGTCAAAGCGATTACCGGCGGCACAGATGCGCTGGGTGAAGTATCATGCCTCGTGCGCGAAAACGGAATGACCGTTGCCGGGCAGGGAGCGCACAGCGACATAGTCATGGCGAGTGCGCTGGCCCTGATCAACGCGCTCAATCGGCTGAAGGTCCGCACCAAGATGGACCAGACCCTGCGGCGCGAGGGTCCATGAGCGCGCAGAATTTTGTCAACCGAGATACCTGCAATCGGGGCGACCATGCCCAAGCCGCCGCGGCTTTTTGCTTTGGAGCGGCGGGGAAGTTGTAAGGAAGCACGCATTCAGCAGGAACTTCGGCGATCCAGATCAAGCAGAGGGTAAACAATGATGCGTCCCGCAGGCAAGGCGTTCCCGGATGACCCTCCGCTGTTGCACGCTGCAATTGAATTAGGACCGAAAATTCGAGCCGCGGGCGACGAGATGGAGCAAATGAGGCGAATCCCGCCCCATCTCGCACAGGCGATGAGGGACGCCGGCGTCTTTGGGATGGTGCTGCCACGCTCGTGGGGGGCTCCCGAACTGGATCCGCTGACTCAGATCCGGGTCATCGAGACGATGGCCATGGCAGAAGGTTCAGCGGGCTGGTGCGCGATGATCGGATGCGACAGCGGATACATTACTGCCTTTCTCGACGAAGACGTCGCGCGCGAGATGTATCCGGACATTGGCGTCGCGACCGCAGCGACCGCAACCGCGACGGGTGAGGCAACACCGGTGCGCGGCGGCTATCGGGTGAAGGGCCGCTTCCCGTTTGCCAGCGGTTGTCAGCATTGCGAATGGGCGTGGGTGGGCTGCAACGTTGTCGATAACGGCACGCCGCATGTTAACGCGGCCGGGGTTCCCGAAACGCGTACCTGCTTTGTGCGGCTCTCTGAATGCGAAATTCTCGATACGTGGTACACAACCGGCTTGCGCGGCACCGGCAGTCACGACCTCGCCATCCATGGCGTATTCGTTCCGGCCGAGCGGACCTTCAGCTTTCAAGATCCTAATCTGGTCAAACGGCCAGGGCCACTCTATGCCTTTCCGCTGATGTTCCTTGCCAAGGGCGCCGCACCCGCCCTCGGAATCGCCCGGCACGCCATCGATGCGGTGATTGAGAATGCCGGGCGCAAACCGGCGCGGCGAATGATTGTGGGTGAACGCGGCGAACCACCGAAGCTTTTGCGCGAGGAAGTATTCGTTCAGGAATCGGTGGCTCGCGCTGAGACTTTGCTGGGTGCAGCGCGATCATATCTATTCGACGTCATCGGTGATTTGTGGGCGACTTTGGTTGACGAACAAAAGCCGTCGGCGTTGCAGCAAGCGCGCTTCATCACCGCCTACACTCACGTGGTCGGGCAATGCGTAGAAGCCGTACAATTGGTTTATAAGGCAAGCGGCGGCACGGCTGTCTATCAGACCGGCGCATTGGATCGCTGTCTGCGCGACGTGCTGACCATGAATCAACACCTGATGGGGTCGCTCAGAACATATGAGATGGCAGGACGCCTGCTGCTAGGACTGGAATCGCTCAGGTGGCTGTTCTAACGGAGTTCAATGCTATGCTGAAGCCGACACTGGTGAGATTGGCAAGACCCGAGCTTTCTGAGTGGAATATGGCTGGCAGGCGAATGCCGCGACTGCGCCGATAATGTCCAATAGGATGAAGAGTTCGAAGGCCCCGACATAACTGTTGGTCATGTCGAAAATACGTCCCGCCACCACCGGACCGACGGTGGCGCCCACCGTGCCAGCTATCCCGGTTAGTGCGCCGAGAACGCCATAGCGGCGGCGTCCCAATGATTCGGCTACCAGCAACGGCAACAGCACCAAGGGCGCGGCCGCAGCAACCCCGAACAGCACTATAAACATCGCCAGCAATAGCAGCTTCCCAGCACCGAAAACCATCATAAACGCTAGCGCGGTGGCGGCGAAATCTGCCGCTAATGCGAGCCGCGCACTAATCCTATCGGCCACGTAGCCCATTGCGACCTTGCCGAGCGCTGCGAATCCGAAAAAAAGACTCATCGCCAGCGCTGCAGTGTTCGCTTTGTAGCCCACCCCTTCAAGATACGCGACCATATGAACCACTGCTCCGGCTGCGGCAAGGCCGAAACACAGATTTGCGATTACGAGCATCCAGAAGGACCGGGAGAGTAACGCATCCGGCGTTTCGAAGCCCTCCAGCCCGCCAGCGCTCTGCGCTACATTCAATTTCGCAGTGCCCGGTGGCCGGCTCCGCACGGTTAGCGCCACCAGAGGCACCACGGCTACGATCATCGGCAGGCCGAGCGCGATATACGCTATGCGCCATCCCAACCCGAGAATCACGCTACTGGCAACCAGCGTCATGACCATCCCACCTACCGTGGTACCGGAGATTGCGACTCCCATGGCCAGCCCGCGACGGGCCTCGAACCAATTGGCGAGTACCAATGAAGCGGGCAGGACGGTCGCCGCCGAAATACCAACGCCCAATAGCAGATAGGCGGCGACCATTGGGAAGAGTGAACTTGCTCGGCTAGCGATCAGGAAAGCGGAGCCTGATGCAGCGGCTCCGAAGACCATCACAAGCCTGGCTTCGACGCGGTCGAGAAGCCATCCGATGGGTAAGACGCTAACGCCGGCTGATAGCGCCAACAAACTCGGCAACAGCGCGACCTCGGCTCGGCTCCAGCGTGGGAAAGCCCTCAGTAGCGCCGGTACGAACACCGCGACGGTGTTATACCCTGAGCCGAAAACCAGGAGCAGGACGAAGAAGAGACTCGCAACGATAAGCCAACCTTGGCGTTCTTGCTGAGTCATGATTTGTCCCTATGGGATGGTCGTGAAGAGAAACAGCGGGCAGCCGATAGGCGGACTATCACCGGTGGTCGAGTCCCTGAGCCCGTCCGGTTGCTTTACCACGCGGTTTTCTGCAACCGCATACTCGCGCTACCAGTTGAATGCTCCCTGCATATTGCAGATGCCACCAGACCGCCGGTTCCGGAACAGTTGGTATCGATTTCTCGAACGTGCTCATGCTGGCTCAGGATCCGCCAGACTTTCGCCGAGTCGTGCTCGAAGATAAGATCGGTTCTGACAGGCACTACGCTCCAGGCCCCTTCCAGCAGTTCCCCGCGAAGCTGTTCCCGAGCCCACTGCGCGCGTCCCAGGTAGAGCCTGGTATCGTTGCTGGATCGAGCATCTCTCAAGATCTCGCTGATCGAACCGGTATCGACGACCCCATAGATATTATTCCATAGCCGGATCGCTTGTTTCGGGGGCCGCATAGTTCGAACTATCAAGAGTGGTGCAGCAAGATCCACCGGGCCGCCGAAGTAGACCTTCTGGTTCTGATTCTCCGGCGCAAGCTGCCGTTTGAACAAGTTGCCCAGTGTCACTCCCGTTGGTTTATTAATGATCACGCCCGCCACGAGGGGAGGATCGTCGGTAGGCAGCACCAGGATGACCGATTGTTGAAATACCGGATCGGGCATGCTGTGGCTTGCGACCAGGAAAAAGGACTGAGCGTTAGACGCATGAGGTTGTGCGGCGGCCAGATTAGCCTTCAGCAGCGGTGAGAGGGCAAAAATAGCGGCGATCGCAAGCGAACGCCCGGCAAGTCGCAACGCGGGGGCCAATGCGCCAGGCAGGGAGCTCTTTCCCTCAGTCTTCACTCCTGTGGCCTCCCTCTTTTCTTGTCCGCACGTGACAGATTCCGTTTATATGCACAGGTGGCAAACTTCTTCTTCAATACGGACGTCCACGAGGCCCTTGCGGGCCGTTCGGCAGATTCTTTTCTCTTCGGCTCTGCTCAGGCCTTGACGCACCTGCTGTGCTACATTCGGCAGAGTGAGATACGCTTCGACCCAGTGCGCTTACTGCTCTCACGGTTTGACGCCCAGCTTCGCCAATGACAACTCGCGAAGCTTGCTCAAGCTGATACGAGTGCTGATAGCTTCCGGATCGAGCCGGAGCTCAATCAGAGCGGCGCGCCCTGCGTTGCGCGCCCGCACGAAAGCGTCAGCGAAATCCTCAGTTCGTTCGACCATCTGGCTGTGCAGGCCATAAGCGCGGCCGAGAGCGGCAAAATCCGGGTTGGTGAGCATCGTGCCGCTGACTCGCGCGGGGTATTCGCGTTCCTGGTGCATCCGGATAGTTCCGTACATACCGTTGTTGATGACGAAGAAGATAGGCTTGAGGCCATAATGCATGGCCGTAGCGATTTCCTGTCCGTTCATTAGGAAACATCCGTCTCCTGAAAACGACAGCACTGGCCGGTCAGGATAAACGATTGTGGCGGCAACCGCGGCCGGAACGCCATAGCCCATCGATCCACTGGTGGGCGCTAATTGAGTGCCGTAGCGGCGGAAGCGCCAGAAGCGATGCACCCAGCCTGAATAGTTGCCGGCGCCATTACAAACTATAGTCTCAGGCGGCAATTGCTCGCGGAGGGTCGCGATAATTTCCGCGAGTTGCAATGCGCCGGGGTTCGGAACGGGTTTGCTGTAATCGAGATATTCCCGGTGTGCAGCTTCGGTGTCGGCAGCCCATTCTGACGAGTCCACCGGCTCTAGCGCTCGTGCTGCCGCCGCAAATGCCGGCATTCCTGCGTTTATGGGCAAATCGGCCTGGTACACTCGGCCCAACTCTTCCGCGCCCATGTACGCGTGGACGAGCTTCTGCTCGGGCCGCGGCACTGACAGATGTTTGTAGCCATCAGTTGCAGCCTCCCCCAGCCGGGTGCCGACCCCGAGCACCAGGTCTGCCGCTTTGACCTGGGCCGCAAGCTTCGGATTTGGCGAGATCCCGAGGTCGCCCGCATAACAAGGGTGGAGGTTATCGAAGCGATCCTGGCGCCGAAACGTAGTCGCTGTCGCGAGCCGATTACTTTCCGCAAAGGCCATGATGTCAGCGACTGCCTGCGAGGTCCAGGTGGTCCCTCCTAGGATCATTATCGGGCGTTTGGAGTGTGCAAGCATCTCACGCACCTGTCTCAATTCCGACACACCCGGATAGGCTTGCACGATTTGGTAGGAGCCAGCATCCGCCGCCATCGTCTCCTCGCGCAGCATATCTTCCGGAAGCGAGAGCACTACTGGGCCAGGCCTTCCCGAGGTCGTGAGTGCGAACGCACGCGCTACAAATTCCGGAATGCGGCTGGGGTCTTCGATCTGCGCAACCCACTTGGCTAACTGGCCGTACATCCGCCGCAAGTTGACCTCCTGAAACGCCTGGCGTTCGTAATCCGAACGAGCGACTTGTCCAACAAACAGGATCATCGGGGTCGAATCCTGATAAGCTGTATGCACGCCGACACATGCGTTGCTCGCTCCCGGACCGCGGGTCACGAAGCAAACGCCTGGACGACCGGTGAGCTTACCGTAAGCGTCTGCCATATAGGCGGCGCCGCCCTCGTGACGGCACACCATCAGCCGTATTTGGCCGCGTGTGTCGTACAAGGCATCGAGGACCGCAAGAAAGCTTTCCCCCGGCACGCAGAAAACCGTATCGGTCCCCTGAATCTTGAGCTGATCAACCAATAGCTGACCGCCCGTGCGCATGTCTGTTCGGCGGCTCATCGCCGACTCCGCTCCTTAGTTACTGACGGCGCTCCAGATTGCAATTAAAGCTCGGCGAAGCCTGATTTCTTATCCCGAGGCGCCAGCGCGCCGCGTTTAGCTATCAGAAACCGTGATTCCATTTGGGTTATCCCGTTTGGAATCCCAAATCGTAAATTAGCACCGGCGGTGTTTTGATGTTTGACATCAGCGGACATCAATGGGCGGCAGTGTGGGAACCCTTTCCATCAGCAGGGTGTCGTCGAACTGCGCTACTATACAAATGTCCCCAGCGACAAGTACACCCTTCCCAGGACCATCTCCGCAAAGCGTGAAGCGTACCCGGGGGATACTGTGCGCGTGCGTATGATGGTTTGAAACCAGTCGCCACCATTAAGTTGGCCAAGAGCGGAACGCCTGGAAGCTCGTCCATGGCAGCGACTGCCCTCGTTGCCGTGCCCTTCTTTTTTCCTCAGATGATTACCCAGTGCAAGCTGCGGCCTGTTGTCAACCTATGGAGTAAATTTGGCTACAATCCGCAAATGCTCAACTGTCCCGAAGTTAAGTTGGAAACCCATTTTTTAAAGTACCGTTCCACACTTAAAAGCGGATCGGTCGTCGCAATAATGTCTCTGCTCGTTGGCTGCGTTGGACCTGCCGTCGAGAGTTTTCGGATTACGCCCCGGGTGCTGTGCGAAGGAGAAAGCGCCGTCGCGAATTGGGACGTGCGAGGCAAAGCTTCGATGACTTTCCTGGTGGAACCTGAGCCGGCAGGGAAACAAACTTGCAGGGCCAGCGGCAAAGAGACGTTTATGTTCAGGCTGGCCGCCGCCAGTGGAAGGAAAGAAGACGAAAAACAAGTTGAGCTGGTGCAGCTCCATCCGGTCGGCGCCGAGCCAATTGTCTTCGGCACGAACCGGATGGAAGGCGATCAAGTTGTGGCGAGCGGCGAGAAGAATCCGGAACTGTGGACTGAGCGTGTGCAAGTCGCCTCTCTTGCTGCCTGCGACAACCGCAACATTCAGGTCCGGCATGGGGGTCGAGCCGCAATGCTGCCCGCCGGCGGTGCGCCATCTGGTGAGTTGGCAGGAACGCCGCTTGCCGGCGAATGGGAATTGCGCTCGGTGCTGACCTCAGATGAACAGCGCAATTCCACGCTTCGCCCCAAAGAATTGGAAATTCTAGCAACTTTCGCTTGCACCCAGGTCACACCATGAGCCGCTTCCGCGCGCCGCCGGTGTTGCTTTGTGTCAGTCAAGTCCCCGAAGCGAGCGGGCGGGAGATCCGGAACCTGTCTTGAGGAGTGCAACGACGAATGGACATGGCCTTGATAGGTGCAACCCGACTCGGAATGCGCGGTAAAGGCGCGCTAAACACATGACGCTAGTAGAGAAGATATCGACGGTGGTTTTGGTCGTCCTTGAGAATCGGTCCTTCGACCACATGCTCGGGCATCTTCGGTACGAGGGCCTCATGCCCGCCCTTGATGGGTTAGAAAAGGACCTGAGCAAATACAACAATCCGTACAAGGGTGGCGAATACGTTCCCTTTCAGGCTCATAACCGGCAGTTGAAATCCGATTTGCCTCACGAATGGAAATTCGTTCACACCCAGCTTGCCTGGTCTTCGGTCAGGCAGCTGTTTAACATGACCGGCTTTGTTCAAGCCTACGCCGAGTGCACCAAGACAGACCCCGAGCAGCAAGCCGATCCGATGGGGTTCTTCACGTCGGATAAAGTCCCGATTACCAGTTTTCTCGCCAGACATTTCTGCGTCTGTGAGCACTGGCATTCGCCCCTACCGGCCAGCACCCAACCCAATCGGACGATGGCATTTTGCGGAGCCTCCGAGATCTTCGACACCCCATCGGAACCTCGTCTGATCCATTGCAACGACATCCTGTTCGACTGGCTGGAGCGTGCGAACGTACGCTGGCGCGTCTATCATGACGGACTTTCATTTTTTTCCTTATACCCGCGGGCCTGGAAATATCTGCTGGGTGAGAATTTCCGTGACTTCGAACATTACTTTCACGACATGGAAACGGAACCACTCGACTCCGGTCCGCAAGTGATCATTGTCGAACCTTCATATGAAGACGGACCTCATATCGGTCCTGACCATCCGAATGATAACCATCCACCTTTGGCAATTGGATGGGGAGAGGATTTCCTGCGCCGGGTTTACCAGGCTGCGACCGTCAACCCGCTCCGATGGCGCAACACGCTGTTCGTTCACTATTACGACGAGCACGGCGGATTTTTCGACCATGTTCCGCCGCCTTTGATCGGTTACACGACTGGTGGAAACCCTGCGCACATGTTCAAGAGTCTAGGGGTACGCATCCCAGCGATCGTCGCGTCACCGTACATTGAGCCGGGTTTCATTTGCACGGAATTGTTTGATCACACGTCGGTACTCCAATTGCTGGCGGAGCTTTTCACTCCGGGGAAAGCATATTCGGTCGAAGTCGAGCAACGCGGGCAGCAGGGCATTCGTAGTCTGTCGGTATTGGTGGGCGATAAACCACGGACTGATGTCCCGAGCGTCCCGGCCGATCCAATACCAATCGAGGGTGTGCTGGGACGTGGCGTGAGGCTGCGTCCGACGAATGGCATGCAGGCATCATTCGAGCTCGCAGCATCCAAGCTCATTGCTGCGCATCCCGTCGAGGTTGGACAGAAATATCCGCTGCTTGCCCACTGGAAGGCCGCAGTCGAAGCAGAACGCCGGCGAATAGGGTGATTTGGCGCCGGCTTCTGCCGTTGAATCGCCAGTCTTTAACACACTGTACGCCGAATTTGGGGAATTCGCCTGTACCACCTGCCGCCACCGCTTCCGAACTTGATAGGGCGACCAGATTTGGAAGTTACGCCAGAAATCATCGTGCGCCAGGGGAAACCGATGGCGCCGGTGTCACTCTGGTCTGTTGCTGCGCCCGCGCTTCGGCGCGCAGCGACGGGGGTACGAACCGCGCGTCGAAGGTCCTCTGCTGGCTGGGGGTCAACAATGCGTGGATGCGCACGTAGGCGCTGAAGAAAATCGCGTGACGCTGCTGTTCGAAGTTGTTGCGTGCCGCCTCAATTTTTTTCCGCGTCTCGTGCATGACGCTGCGAATCTGCTCGCGCTGAACAGGAGTCAACTCCAGCACCCGCGCCATCCGCTGGAACGGCCGCTCGCCAGGCAAGGGCAGCAAACCATAGCGATAGCCAACCATGGCGCTGCCAAAACCTATCGCCAGCCCGATTACAAGGGCGATAGCGGCAAATAAGACGCTGTATTTACCGTGCAGAGACAAAAATCACCCTCAACCCGCCAGCCAGTCGCCCCGCCGCGCCTGCAACGAAGCCGGGCAGCCGAAAACCGACGGACGCTCCCCAATATTGCCGGCTACTCGTCAGACAGGTCCGGAGCCGTTGTGTCCCGGGCTACGAGTTCCTGACCAAAGAGACTGTCGGTTGAGGGGTAGCTGGCAATTTCAACATTCGAAGTATCAGCGGCGATCGCGTCCTCAAACGTCATACGTGGCGGCGCGGCAAAATATAGTGCAATCGCAGCCGCTGCGGCCATTACGAAGCCCAGCAGGGCCCTGTCCAACGTCCGGACAATGGGCTGATCTTCCCTTATCGCGGGAGCGGTCGATAAATCGAATCTGCCGGCATCCAGGCCGATTGGCCGCGAGGGTCCCGAACTCCAGTCGGGTTCGGTTGCCGAATAGAGTACAGGAGCAGTCAGTGCGAAGGTGCGGAAGGAACGGTCGCAAGTTGCGCATCCGCGCAGGTGCGCGAGCAACTGCGCTCGGTGTTGATCGGCCAGTGTTTTCTGCCAGAAGGCGACAAAATCGTTTCTCGCTTCAAAGCAGTTCATTTGACTACTCGGCGCTGTTGCTGAGAAAGAATTGATTCGGCTTGCTTACGCATGGACTGGCGCGCGCGAAACGCCCGTATCTTTACCTTAGCTTCGCTCCAGCCCATTATCGTGGCTACTTCACTGACGCTCAACCCCTCACTTTCCCTGAGCACTATCACCATACGGTCGTCCGGCCGCAGGGAATCCAGCATGCGATGGGCCAGAACGTGCGCTTCACGCCGCTCCTCTGCGGCTTCTACAATCTGCTCAGGCGTTAAGTGATCGACCAGCTGGACCCAGTTCGCTTCCGGCCCGCTAAAATCCGCGATCAGCTCTTCTGGTCTTCGCCGTCGGCGGCGAAGTTCGTCGTAGCACACATTGATCACGATCGCCCGCAACCACCCCATAAACGGCATTTCGGCCCGGTACGTCGAAAACCCGGCAAATGCGCGGATGAAACTCTCCTGGGCCAGATCGCGCACGATCTCGCGGTCCGAGAAGAACCGCTGGCACAACCGCTCGACGCGGTCGCGATGGCGCGAGGCGAGCTCCGCAAATGCCGCCGTATGTCCGCTTCGGACCTCGGCTATCAGCTCATCGTCGGGTCGAACGGCTTCGCTCCAGCTTCGCAGCTTCGGGGACAGAGCGGCTAGCATACCTGAAGCTGTATACGCACCCAATCAGTTTCGGTTACGAAGCGCTATGGAGCCGGCACCTTGGGAAGACCTGCTTGCGCCAAATCAGCCGGTGTGTCGAGGTCGAGTAAGACACCAGGGTCGTCCACGTCGACATAAATTACTCGATCGACGTCGGCTTTGACCACCGCGCGAGCACCAACGTCGGTCGGGGCTTGTTGCAACTCGTCAAAGATCGAACGGCCGAACAGGACTGGGTGGCCCCGCCGGCCGCGGTATCGCGCTACCAGAATCGGCTTCTGCGATGATTCATATTCGGTTGCCAGCCGACTAAAGCTTTCGGGCAGCACGGTTGGATGGTTGACGAGGTGTACTATGGCTGCATCAGCGTGTGCTGAAACTGCACGTAACCCGGCTTTGATCGAGGATAGTTGGCCCAATGCGTAGTCAGGATTTTCGATTACGGTAATCCGGTTATCAACCGGAACTGCGGCTACTACCGCATCACGATGAGCACCCAGAACGATGATCAGCCGCTCCGTCGTTTGCAGCATGGATACGGCAGTATGAGCCAGGAAGGTCTCCCCATTAAGGCGCAGCAGCGGTTTGGGGAAACCCATCCGCCGAGATTCCCCGGCGGCAAGCAAAATACCTTCAATTCTTTTCCTTTTCATCGGCCTGAACACACCTGCAACTCCTCAATTGACAGCGAAAAGCGATCGAACTTTGCCCTCAAAAGTCAGGAACTCAAGAAGCCGGCCGAGAATCGCTCAGAAAATCAGGTACTAGCAGCAACTCTTAAAGCCCACAGGTCCTGGATCTGGCTCCCAGCCCCACGGCCGCGGCCCCCATTCAGGTCGGAACAACTCTCCGCGCTTGACGGTCAATGTGGGAACCACCGCTTGCTTGACGGACAGACTCGCACCCAGCACGTCGTAGACGGTCCAATCTCCTTCAACGATTTTCAGGATCGAAATGTCAGCCTGCCGCCCTACTATAAGGCTGCCGAGGCGTTCCTGCGCGCCAATAGCCTTGGCCGGATTGGAGGTACACATTGTGACCACCTGTTCCAGGGTAAATCCCAAACCCAAAAACCGCGTCATCATTTCAGTCATGCTGTGCACTGTTCGCAATCGGCCAGGGATTGTCAGGTCAGTGCTGATGCAATGCGGCAGTAGACCCTGGTCGATAATGCGGCGGCCAATATCGAAGCTGAAATTGCCCTGTCCATGCGCAGTGTCAAACCAAACCCCGGTTTTTGCAGCCTCCCAAGCTTCCGGAACCAACCGCCCGTTGCCGTCGAGCACACCGCCGGGATTGGCTGTGAAGTAATGTGTGAGAATATCGCCCGCTTCGAGCATCGGCAGGAGCCGGCGGATCACCGTCGGATCGTAGCGCTTTTCGGTATCGCCGATATGGACCATCAGCTTGATGCCGCTCTCGCGCGCAGCGCGCCTGGCCAAACGCGGCATTTCCATCCCGAAAATCTCCAATGCTGGCGAGACCATCCGCGCCTTGATGCCGCAGATCAGATTTTTATAGCGATGGGCGACGCGCAAGGTTGCGTCCAAGTCGATGCTGCCTTCGGCGATAATGTCAGGAATAGTCGAAAGCCCCGTTTGGCAGATATGCAGGAACGGGATAATCTCCGTACGGCATTGCGGGATAATGTATCGCGGGAAACCCCCGAAGGTGGCACATCCGGCGCTGCCCGCGTCAACGATAGTGGTGACGCCTGCATAGACGCCGCCCTGGTCCGGATGAACACCCAATCTGGTGAAGCCTTCAAACACGTGAGCATGCAGGTCAATCAGGCCGGGTGTGACAATCGTGCCCGGCACCGCGATCACGCGCCGCCCCTCTTCAGGGGCGATTTTCGCTTCGATGCGGGCGATTGCGCCTTGCTCGATCGCTATATCGTGAACGCCGTTAAGACCGCTTGACGGATCGACCACGGTACCGCCTTTGAGTAAAAGATCGTACATGGTTCATCTCCGGGCCAATTAAGAGGGAAGGACGTACGAAATCATCCTGCTTTCTCACCCAATCGATGATTGATCATTGCATCCACGCAGCCCTGCGTACGCCATTTCGCCGGCATCTCTAATGTCGATGAAGGGCGAGTACACTTCAAGGTTGCCAATCGGACAAGTTGACGATAGATAGCGTTGATTCTGGGCGAGCGATGCGCTCAGCGCTCAATACCGTGGTAAAAAATTGAGGAGGGTGGGCGGGAACGCCGGCCCTGACAGGTGTGCGACGATGAAATTCGGGCTGCTCTATAACACTGACTACTATCCCGAGGTCCACCGCTCTCCCTCGCACTATTACGGGGACATCCTCGAAGAGACCCAGTTCGCCGAAGAGTTGGGCTATCATGCAGTATGGTTCGGCGAACATCATTACTCGGGCTATTCATTCGGCGCGCCTCCGGTGATTGCTATGGCGGCGGCGGCGCGCACCAAGCGCATCAAGGTCGGCACCGGAGTATCGCTCATCCCGCTCAACCATCCGCTGCGGCTCGCCGAGGAATATGCGATGCTCGACGTGCTCAGCGAGGGCCGGTTGGAATACGGCATCGGGCGCGGCTTTCTTAATTATTCATACCAGCTGTTTGGTGTGAATCCTGATGAGAGCCACGCGCGTTATCGCGAGGGCACCGAGCTGATAGTCAAGGCGTGGACCTCGAACGGTCCGTTCTCTTTCCAGGGCGAATTCTGGCAACTCGCTGATTATTCGTTCTTCCCCAAGCCGTTGCAGAAACCGTATCCGCCGATTTTTGCTTCGGGTGCGATTACGCCCGAGAGCTACGAATGGGCTGGGCAGCGGGGACATCATCTCGGTACCGCGTTCTTTATCCCGGCGCCTGAGATGGTCAAGGCCAACATTGCCCTCTACCACGAAGCCCTGCGCAAGAACGGCCACGATCCGGCCAGCCACGAGGTTGCGGGTGTCTATCAGATGTACTGCGGCGATTCGTGGCAGGAAGCGCGCGAGCATGGCGGCGTCCACGCCCTGCAATATTACAAGTTCTTCGACGCTCTCGATCGCCGCAGTGCGCATACCTCGGCCACCTACGAACGTTACAAGCGCGGTCCCGGGTTCACCAAATATACCTACGAGGAACTCGACGCGATGCGCGTACTGCTGATCGGCGAGCCCGAAACCCTGATTGAACGGGTGCGCTGGTCACAGGATTTTTACGGCGCCACCTACCTGATCCTCGAAGTGGCGCAAGGCGGCGAGCCACATAGCTATGTGATGCGCTCGCTTGAACGCTTCGCCAAATACGTAATGCCCGCGTTCAACCAAGGCGGATAAATCGGCGCCCTGCGGCTCGATGGGCGGTTGTCTCGGAATGGTCTGATCACGTATCGTCGAGGCTCTGGTTGACACGACCACCAGAGGGGTATTGGCAGTCTCCAACCGAGCTTCGTTCATGAAGCTATTGCTCAGTGTTGGCCTTATCTTGTGGGCCGTTCATGCGTCGGCTCAGGAGGTCCGGCCTCATGGCGAAAGGATATCCGACGCCCTTCCGCCTACAACTGTTGTTGTGTCCTCACCCTCAGCCTCACCATCACCAGTGAGCCCCGCGTCGCGCCCAGCTGTCACGATAAAATCGGCAGCAAACCCGAAACCGGTGATCATCTGGCATCAGGTGGATGGGCGCTGGCACTGGCACTGTTTGACACATTGCTCAAAATATCGGCGCGATCACGAAAGCCCTGGCGAAGAAGTGACCGAGTTCGATGATTCCAGCGGCCATTACCAAGGTCAGCTGCAATCCCCCCAAGAGCGCTCTACCCAAACGTACGTTGACCCCGTCGATGGACCAATTCCGGGGACGAAGTGAATCTAAAAGTAAAATCTTACCTTTGGGAAATGGGAGGATCGGGTGAAGCTTTATACATTTTGGCGTTCGCAGGCGACCTTCCGCGTGCGCATCGCGCTCAACCTCAAGGGGCTGAAGCGCGAGGATATCGTCATCAATCTCGATCACGGCGACCAGCTGAAGCCGGACTACACGGCCCACATCCCGCAAGCCTCGGTGCCGACGCTCTATGACGGCAGCGCCAAGCTGTTCCAGTCGATGGCCATCCTCGAATATCTCGAAGAGAAATATCCGAACCCGCCGATCCTGCCCCAGGACATGCTGGCGCGCGCCTGGACCCGGGCGACACACCCTTAGCCAACATGTACCTCGCCTACAAGGACCTGTCGGATCGCCATTGAAGGCTTGCGCGGCGTCAACAGCTCGGCCAAGGCCAATGCCAGCAAGACATGTGAGGACCGCCTCCACGCGCCAACGAGGGTGGCGGCGGCAGCCCTGGTCGGGTCGGCCCGGAGGATTGCTCCCCGGAGGTAGGGGATATATAGGAAGGAGGTTTGTGCAGGCACACCCCCTCGTTGTCGAGGTCACTACCTACAGAATGGTGCGGCGAGATCGAGGCACTGGGTCCGGGCCGGGATTCCCCTTGTGCCTAATTTGCCGGGCGACGCGGGTTTGAGCGATATAATCGATGAAGCAGTTTTTTCCAGCCGTCGTCTGGTTGGACTTTTGCCCTGGAGAGAGGATTCGATGGATAAGGCATTGGCGGGCGTTCGAGTGTTGGACCTGAGCCACGTTCAGGCGGGCCCGAGCTGCACCCAAATCCTGGCGTGGCTGGGCGCCGACGTTATCAAGGTCGAGTTGCCCGGACGCGGCGATATTACACGCTCGCAACTGCGCGATTTGCCCGACGTGGATAGCTTGTATTTCACCATGCTTAACTGTAACAAGCGCAGCATCACGCTCAATCTGAAGGCCGAGAAGGGCAAGCAAATCCTGGTTGAGTTGCTCAAAAGTTCGGACGTGATGGTCGAAAACTTCGGCCCGGGAGTGCTTGACCGCCAGGGTTTCTCCTGGGAGCGAATCAAGGAAATAAATCCGCGCATGGTCTACGCCTCAGTCAAAGGATTCGGCCCCGGACCCTACCTGGAGTGTAAAGCCTATGAAACTATTGCGCAGGCGATGGGCGGTGCGATGAGCACGACCGGTTTTGAAGACGGTCCGCCAACCAGCACCGGCGCCCAAATCGGCGATTCCGGAAGTGGCATTCATGCCGTCGCCGGAATTCTGGCCGCACTCTATCAGCGGACTCATACCGGCCGCGGGCAACGCGTAGAAGTCGCGATGCAAGATGCGGTGCTCAATCTTTGCCGCGTCAAGCTGCGCGACCAGCAGCGCCTTGAGCGCGGTCCATTGGCCGAATATCCCAACCGTCAGTTTGGCAATGAAGTGCCGCGGGCCGGCAATGCGTCCGGCGGGGGACAGCCAGGCGCGGCGCTGCGCTGCCGGCCGGGTGGTCCCAATGATTACTGTTACGTGATCATCCAGCCGCAGATTTGGCCGGCCCTCGCGCAGTTGATTGGCCATCCAGGACTCGCCGACGATCCCGCATTCAGCACCCCCGAGGCGCGCCTCAAGCATCTCGACGAGGTGTTCCACATTGTCGAACAATGGACTATGCGGCATTCGAAACATGAAGTAATGCGGGCGCTGATGAACGCAGACATACCGTGCGGCCCGGTGCTGTCAACTAAGGATCTAATCGAAGATGAGTCCTTGGCTGCTCGCGGCATGATCGTTGAGGTAGAGCATCGCGAACGTGGCACCTTCAAAACGGTGGGATGCCCGATCGTGCTATCTGACAGTCCGGTGGAGTTGAAGTCCTCGCCGCTCCTGGGCGAGCACACCCGCGAAATTCTCGGTGAGTTGGGGCACAGTGATAACGAGATAGAAAAGTTGCGCGCCGACGGAGTGATTTGAAAGTACACAGAAACGATCGGCGCTTCCATTTTCCTGCGCGCCCCTGCTGCCCTTGTCCGCTCTTTTGCGGAAGAGGGAGGGTGAGGGCTCTGATCCTGAGTCTTCCAGCAGCATTCACTGCCGGTGAAACGAAATGGAATTCGGCATCTGCTTTGATACGCATATCAGCAAATGGGACCTGGTTCGCTATGCTGAGGAACTTGGCTACGATCGCGCGTGGGTCCCCGATTCACAGATGATCTGGTCGGATTGTTACGCGGTCATGGCGCTTGCGGCGCAGGCGACCCGACGCATCAAAATCGGCACCGGCGTGGCAATCCCTGGCACGCGCATCGCGCCGGTCACCGCCCATTCCATCGCGACTATCAACCAAATCGCGCCGGGCCGCGTTTTTCTCGGCATCGGTACAGGCCATACTGCGATGCGCGTGATGGGCCAGCCTCCGATGCGCATCAAGGATTTTCGCGAATATCTTAGAGTGGTGCGGGGCCTGCTCAATGGCGAGGCGGTCGAGTATACCTATGGCGGACGTACCCGTGAAATTCAATTTCTTCATCGCGACCTGCATTTCATTGATCTAGAACACCCAATTCCGGTTTACGTGGCCGCCAATGGGCCTATGGCGTGCGAGGCGGTGGGTGCGTACGGCGACGGATGGGTCACGGCAGTCGGTTCACCATCAGAAGTGGGGGGCCAACTCGCCCTGATCGAGCAAGGGGCTCGCAAGACCGGACGTAAGCTTCCAGCAGGGTTTCTCACCACCGCGCTGCTCGGCGGATGTGTGCTCCGGCCGGGAGAGAAACTCACCGACGACCGCGTAATCGACGAGACCGGTTCAATGGTCACTGCGGTCCTTCATTTTGCTTATGAAATCTGGAAAGACCTGGATAGGCGGCCTGAGCTGATACCGCCGTATTTTGCCAGCAAATGGGACGAATATGTGGCGCGGGTGGACGACTTCAGCCTGCCGGAGCATGCACGGTTCCGTCAGATTCACGAGGGTCATTGCACCTTCATGCAGTCGGCCGAGCGCAAGTTCGTCACGCCCGAAGCGATCAAAGCCACCTGCCTGGCAGGAACGCCGGATGAGATCGTGGACCAACTTCATGGACTTGAGCGGGTTGGGATTCGCGGCGTCTGCCTGCTGCCGCCGGCTGAATTTCAGCGCAAAGTGTTCCGCGACTTCGCGGAACTGGTGATGCCGCTGATGCGCTAATCAGTTGGCGATTGCGGGATTTGACAGCGATGCCATCGGTCTTGCACAACTAGTCCAGTCAAGACGGGAGGTAGAGCCAATGGCGAGCTATCGGATCATTTCAGCGGATTCGCACTTCGTCGAGCCGCCCAATATGTGGTCGGAGCGCATTGATCAGCGTTTTCGTGATCATGCGCCGCACACCGTGAAGAATTACAAGGACCGCGAAGGCGAATTTTTCATGTGTGAGAATATTCAGCCGGTTGCGGTGGCGGGCTTCTTCGGCTCCGGTAAAAGTTCGGAGGAACTACCGCAGCATATCAAGCGCGGTTTTGATGCAGCGCCCGGAAGTGTCTGGAATCCTTCCGAACGGCTCAAGGAACAGGACCGCGACGGAGTCAGCGGCGAGATTCTATACACCTCGATGGGAATGCTGCTGTTTGGACTCGACGACCCTGAACTGCGCGGCGCGTGCTTTAAAGCCTTTAATGACTGGGCGGGCGAGTATTGCAGTTACAATCCCAAGCGCCTGATCGGCACGGGTACGGTGACATTGGAAAATGTGGACGAGGGGGTCAAGGAACTTCAGCGCTGTGCGAAAAAAGGTCTGCGTGGCGTGCTGATTTGGGGCTCGCCGCCGGAGGATAAACCTTACAGCGATCCGGTTTACGATCCGTTCTGGGCTGCCGCCCAGGATCTCGACATGCCCATCTCTCTGCACATCCTGACCGGACGGCGCGGTACCCGGTTCAGCCGCCGCCATGTGCTGCGCTCGTACATGACGTTGCCGCACGAAATCCAGGTGTCGTTCGCGGACCTCGTGCTCGGCGGAGTTTTGGAACGTTTCCCGCGTCTGAAGCTGGTCTCGGCTGAAAACGATATTTCGTGGCTGCCGCACTTCTGTTATCGGATTGACCACGCCTATGATCGGCTGCGGCATTTCGAAGGCACCGCACTGCCGATGAAGCCGAGCAATTACATGAAGCGGCAGGCATGGGCGACGTTCCAGTTTGAAACCGAAAACGTTGGTTTTACTGCCGACAAGTACGGACGCGACAAACTGATGTGGTCATCGGATTATCCCCATACCGATTCACCATGGCCGCGCTCACGCGACTTCATCGAGAATGAGATAAAGTCGATCAGCGATCAGGATAAGCGCGGAATCGTCGCAGACAATGTTCTCCGCTTGTATGGAATAAATCTGAACTGATTCTAAACACTGCACATGAGAACTCGGCCGGAACGAGCAGCGATAGCCGTTACGAATAGACTTGGGGCCGCCTCGTTCCGGTCGGGAATGCCCGCCTCTACCGGACGAAAAATCCGCCAT